>CAYQMI010000017.1:0-21179 GCA_964418575.1 uncultured Glaciecola sp. | reverse complement strand
GCGACCGCAGTAATGGCCGAAGAAAAAAACCCAAATACGCCTGTGTCTCTCACTTTAATGGCGGGACCTTTAGATACGACTAAAAACCCTACACGAGTCAATGAATTCGCGCACAGCAAACCGATGTCGTGGTACAGAAACGTCGCTATTATGAAAGTGCCGGTGGGTTACCCTGGCGAAGGCCGGCAAGTCTACCCTGGCTTTATGCAGCTAGGTGGCTTTATTTCCATGAACCAAAAAACACATATGCAGAAGTATCAGAACTACTTCCAAAACCTGCTCTTTGGTGAAGATGAAGATGCTGACCGTTTCCGTGCGTTTTACGATGAATACATGGCAGTGTTAGATATGCCAGCTGAGTTTTATTTAGAAACCATTGAACGCATTTTTAAAAATAATGAAGTGGCCAACCGCACCATTACTTACAATGGCAAAACAGTAAACTTTGACGCTATCGACAGCACAGCACTGCTTACAGTTGAGGGGGCAAACGACGATATCTGCGGATTAGGCCAAACTGAAGCAGCTCAGGATATATGCACCAAAATACCTAAGAACATGCGCAAGCATCACGTACAACCCGGCGCAGGGCACTATGGTATATTCAGCGGTTCGATGTATCGTAAAAATATTCGTCCTATTGTTACTGAGTTTATTAACAAGTATGGCGATACAGCACTAAGCGCCACAGCAAAATAAGCCAAAAGGCGTGAGTTTCAATTGTGTCGATGAACTAAGTTAGTTAGAGTTTATCTAACTAACTTAGCCTAATAGCAAGATAAGGATTATCTTTGTTGAAACGCCTCACATCACCTTTGTTAAATACTGCACGCAAACTGAGCCCCCCCGCTCTTTGCACCGCAGTTTTACTCACGACATCAACTTTTGCAAACAGCGAAGACTTACAGCTTTACATCGAACAACAGCGACAAAGCTTTTCCTCATGCTTAGTTGAGAAGGCAAGCGCGGCAGTGGATGCAGGCGTAAGTCAGCAAAGAGTAGAAAGTGAGTTCGCAAACTTAAAATTCGTGCCAAGGGTGATTGAGCTAGACCGTTCACAACCTGAGTTCGTCTCTACATTTCCTGATTATTTTGGTAAACGAGTTAATCAATGGCGCATTGATAAAGGCATTGAAAAGTACGACGAATATCGTGACTTTTTAAAACAACTCACCAATAAATATGGCGTACCCGGCCATTACATCATTTCTTTTTGGGGCTTAGAAACCAACTACGGCGGCTACAAAGGCAATATGTCTACTCTTGATTCGTTGGCAACACTGGCATGTGAGCCTCGCCGAGCAAGATTTTTTACCGAGGAGCTGTTTTTAGCGCTAAAGTTAATGGATCGCGAAAAGCTCAAAAAAGAGCAAATGCAAGGCTCTTGGGCCGGTGCAATGGGTCATACCCAGTTTATGCCCACAGCCTACACAAACTATGCAATAGACGGGGATGATGATGGCGTTGTGAACCTCTGGGAGAGCGAAAAAGACGCCCTCGCTTCTGCCGCACACTTTTTATGGAAGCTCGGCTGGACTTCTGGTTTACGCTGGGGGCGCGAGGTCAAATTGCCAGAAGCTTTCGATTATTCTTTAGCTGGACAGTCTACCAAGACCGTAAGCGAATGGTCGGATTTGGGAATAAAAAAAGCAGATGGCAGCGCGTTAGGTAAGGCTGATATTGATGCAAAATTACTGGTGCCTGCCGGCGCTAGCGGTCCCGCATTTTTAACTTACGCTAACTTCAAAACAATTTTACGTTGGAACAATTCAGAATTTTATGGCATTGCTGTTGGCCAGCTAGCAAACCGCATCGTAGGAGGGCCAGCACTTATTGCGCCGCTACCTGATTTGCCAAAATACAGCATTGCCCAAATGGCATCTGTTCAGCGAAATTTAAATGCTTTAGGCTTTGACGTGGGCGGTGCTGATGGGATTATTGGTCCGGCTACTCGAGCTGGAATACGAGCATTTCAAGCGAAAAACAACTTAACTGCAGACGGTTTTCCGTCTCCAGAAACCGTTGAAATGCTCGCACGTTTGAAAAGCGACTCTCAATAAAGTGACTAAGCTCAATTGAGCTTAGTACATATGCTGACCGCCATTGATTGATAGCGTAGAGCCAGTGATAAATCCTGATTCGTCATCAACTAAAAAGGCAACGCTGTTGGCAATATCTTCAGGGCGACCAAGTCGGCCTACTGGAATTGTCTTAATGATTTTAGCCAATACTTCAGCGGGTACAGCTCGAACCATATCGGTGTCTACGTAGCCAGGCGCAATTGCATTAACCGTAATGCCTTTACCCGCGCCCTCTAGGGCTAGTGCTTTAGTAAAGCCATGAATACCTGATTTAGCCGCCGCGTAATTTACCTGTCCATATTGTCCTGCCTGACCATTTACAGAGCCTACATTAATAATACGACCGAATTCTCTGCTGCGCATACCGTCAATTACCGCTCGGCAGGTGTTGAAGCATGAAGCTAAGTTAGTTTGTATAACGGCGTCCCACTGCTCAAAGCTCATTCGATGCATGGTGCCATCGCGCGTGATACCGGCATTGTTGACTAATACATCCACTGGGCCATACTTACCTTCAATCTCGCTTATTGCTTTTTGAACGGCTTCAAAATCAGATACGTCAAATTTAACTGCAGGAATTCCTGTGCGATCAGTAAATTCGGCAGCTTTCGCGTCGTTGCCACCATAATTAGCAATAACAGAATACCCTTTTTCTTTCAATTTAACGCTTATTGCTTCACCAATACCACGGGTGCCGCCAGTCACTAATGCTACTTTTCCCATCACACTTATCCTTTTTTACTCTGCAAGAAATTACCATACCACAATACAATGGTTCACTAAGCTTTGTTATACCGAGTGTGTTAAAGTTTTGTTATGAGACTTTAGTAGATTTACGTAGGCCTGCGACTAATGTTTGATATAGATCATGCTCACAGTACTTAGCTAGTGTCTTATGAGTTTAGGCTTCATAAAGAGTGGAATTGATTTAGGTTTAATTAAGCCGCAAAAAGCATGATGGGCAGTTTATCAGGCCCAGTTTTTAACACGCTTTGCAAATCATCTTTTGTATAACCAGCGTTAGTCAAGGTAGTATATGCCATCTGCCTTGCGACATGAGTTTGTGATAGGTCGCAATAAGTTAAAAGCGCTTTTTGAATATAAGTGTTCATACAATAACGGTAAATTATAAATAGTATATTTATTAAGCAATTTTCGGGCAAATAGCACAAAAAACCTGCTCTTCTAGCCGTGTTTTTTATAAAGATTTATGTAGCTGATTGATTTTAAAGTATATCTGGAGTAATTTTTTGTCACCTTCGATTCGTCTCGTTATTGACTGTCCTGATCAAGTTGGCCTCGTTGCCGCAGTATCGGAATTTCTTGCCGCTCACCATGCAAGTATTCTAGAAGCCAGTCACCACACCGACCAACACCTTAAACGTTTTTTCATGCGTCATGAGATTGATGCAGCATCTTTAGATATTGATATCAGCGCTCTGCGAACCGAGTTTTCAACTCTGGCTGCAAAATATGATATGACCTGGTCTTTGCTGCATTCTGAACAAAAACGCAAAGTTGCGCTCTTAGCCAGTCATGAATCACATTGTTTAATTGATGTTCTGCATCGCTGGCACAGTGGCGAGCTCTACTGCGATATCCCCTGTGTGATTGCCAATCACCAGTCTATGCAGCAATATGCAGACTGGTATCAAGTGCCATTTCATTATGTAGATTTTACAAACAAGGGCGAGGCATTTAAGCAAATCGAAGAATTGCTAGCACAGTACGATGTTGACCTAACCGTACTTGCTCGCTTTATGCAAATCATTCCAGAAGAATTGTGCGAACGTTTTGCCGGCAGAATGATTAATATACATCATAGCTTTTTACCTTCCTTTGCCGGCGCAAAGCCATACCAACAAGCCTACGATAGAGGTGTTAAACTAATTGGTGCAACCTGCCACTACGTTACATCAGACCTAGACGAAGGACCTATTATTGAACAAGAGGTCATGCGCATCAGTCATAGCGACAGCGCTCAAGATATGGTGCGCAAAGGTAAACGCTGTGAAGTCAATGCGCTTGCAAATGGAATACGCTACCATCTTGAGGACCGCGTTATAATTTGTCAGCACAAAACCGTAGTGTTTGACTAAAGCTAAGTCACAAAAGCTAACATCAAACGAATAGCCGTAAAATAAAAACAACAATACCATTTTTAACCATAATAATAAGAGGAACCGACAGACATGAAAAAACCTATCATCGGCGCAATTGCTGCGTCCGTCATATTAGCATTGGGCGCATGTTCGCCAGCACCTGAGCAAGAGGCTCAAACTGCTCCAGAGGCAGAAGTATCACAACAAATCGACAATGTTTTATTGGCTGAATTCACCGGCCCATATGGCGGCGTACCGGCCTTTGATAAAATGGACCTTGCGCTATTAAAACCCGCATTAGAAAAAGGCATGGCGCTATCTCTAGCGGATTACGACGCGATTGCAAACAATCCAGAAGCGCCTAATTTTGCCAACACGATTGTTGAGATGGAAAGAGCAGGTAGCGAACTCTCTCGCGTATTCACTTACTGGGGTATATGGTCGTCTAACATGTCATCTCCAGAATTTAGAGCCATACAGCGAGAAATGGCGCCAGAGATTTCTGCATTTAGCTCTAAAATCACGCAAAACAAAGCTTTGTTTGAGCGCGTGAAGGCCGTATATGAAAGTGAAGAATTTGCCACTCTTACAGAAGAAGAGCAGCGCATTACGTGGATGGAATATAACAACTTCGTACGCAATGGTGCACTACTAAACGACGAAGATAAAAAGCGTTATGCCGCGATTAACCAAGAGCTTGCTGGCCTGCATACGCAATTTCAAAATAATGTATTGGCGGATGAAGAAAGCTACGTTTTATATTTAGATGAAAGTCAGTTAGATGGCCTACCGGAGTCATTCGTTAAAGCCTCTGCCACGGCAGCTGAACAACGCGGCCAAGAAGGTAAGTATGCAATTACTAACACACGTTCTTCTATGGACCCATTCCTTACTTATTCAACCGACCGAGCGCTACGTGAAAAAGTTTGGAAAACCTACTATAGCCGCGGCGATAACGCAGACGAGTTTGATAATAACGAGTTAATTAAAGAAATTTTGACGCTCAGACACGAGCGTATTCAACTACTTGGTTACGACAACTATGCCCAGTGGCGCTTAGAAGATCGCATGGCCAAAAACCCTGAAAACGCGATGGCGCTAATGAAAAAGGTATGGCCGGCTGCCATTGCCCGCGTAGAGGAAGAAGTGGCCGATATGCAGGCAATAGCCGACGCACAAGGTGCTGACATTACCATTGAACCTTGGGATTATCGCTTCTATGCCGAGCAAGTACGTCAAGACAAATATGCGCTAGATTCTGACGAAGTAAAACAATACCTGCAGCTAGATAAGCTGCGCGAAGCAATGTTTTATGTAGCCGGGCGTTTGTTCAATTTTGAATTTACGCCGGTAGCTGAAGGCAAGGTGCCCGTTTTTCAAGAAGATGTGAAAGTATGGGAAGTGAACGATAAAACCACCGGTAAATTCATTGGCTTATGGTATCTCGACCCCTTTGCACGCCAGGGCAAGCGATCAGGTGCTTGGGCAACGACTTATCGCAGCTATACTACATTTGACGGTGAGAAGTCGGTGCTTTCTTCTAACAACTCGAACTTTGTGAAAGGTGCACCGGGGGAAGCTTCTCTTATTTCGTGGGATGATGCAGAAACTTACTTCCACGAGTTTGGACACGCCCTGCATTTCTTGTCGGCCGATGTGAAATACCCTTCTTCACACTCTGGCGTGCGCGACTACACGGAGTTCCAATCACAGCTGCTCGAGCGCTGGTTGTTAACCGATGAAGTGATTAATCAATATTTAGTGCACTATCAAACAGGCGAGCCAATTCCTGCGGAATTAGTGGCCAAAATTAAGCAAGCATCTACCTTCAACGAAGGCTTTAAAACCACAGAGTACATGGCCTCTGCAATTATGGATTTGCTGTATCACACAACAGACCCTGCATTAATTGAGCCTGATAGCTTTGAGCGCGACAGTCTGCTCGAATGGGGTATGCCTGAAGAGGTAGTTATGCGCCATCGCTCAACCCAGTTTGGACACGTATTCTCGGGTGAAGGTTATGCCGCAGCTTACTATGGCTATATGTGGGCAGAAGTACTCACCTCAGATGCAGCTGAAGCATTCGCAGAAGCCCCGGGCGGTTTTTACGACGAGGAGCTTAGTGAGCGTTTAGTGAAGTATTTGTTTGCAGTAAGAAACGCAATGGACCCTGCTGATGCTTACAGAGCCTTCCGCGGCAGAGACGCAAAAGTCGAAGCCCTCATGCGCGACCGTGGGTTCCCGGTTGTTTCTGAGGAAGAAAAAGCGCAGTAGAGCACTTATATCGATTGTGTTTTAGTCTTGAAAGCCAGCTTTATTGCTGGCTTTTTATAAGAGGGTTATAACTTCTTGATAGGTCAAATCAAGCGCACCTCGATTCTTCTCAAGTACGCTTTTGCCCGCCGCTCCTCTTTTGTCGGCGAGCTTAGAATCCAATAGCATCTGCGTAAGTAAGCGCTCACACTCTTTCTCATTTTGAATAATTTCTAAGGCGCTACCTTCTTCTAGCATTTCTACAATCACAGGGTTATTAAAGGTACTAGGGCCCATTACCATAGCCTTACCATACATTGCACACTCTAGCGCGTTGTGCCCACCTTTTGGGGCAATACTGCCGCCAATAAAAGCGATGTTACACAAGCTGTAGCAGGCTTTAAGCCAGCCCATTTGGTCGACTAAAATAACTTGGCTGCTACTTTGCGCGTTTTTGTCTGAACTTTCTTCTTGTGAAGATAATGAATCACTCAACTGAGTCACGCTCAAACCAGTCGCTTTAATCGCTAAATACACTTGCTCAAAACGGTGGGGGTGCCTAGGCACAATAATCAACTTTAAGCTTTTATCGGTTTTTAACAATTGCTGATAAACCGACAGCACAAACAACTCTTCTGAATCATGCGTGCTCGCTGCCACCCACACGGGTGATTTTCCAAATGCATAAAGCTGCTTTAATTGCGTGGCTTTTTGTTCATCAGCGGGGTCGGCCTGCATATCAAACTTCATGTTTCGAGTCAGTTTGAGCTGGTGTTTATATACTCCTAACGCTTTAAAGTTATTGTAGCTTTCTTGGCTTTGCGCACATATTAAATCGAACTGGCGCAGGGCTGGGCGCAGCAAAAAACTTAATTTTTGATAGGTAGCTAAGGAGTCGCTGGAGAGTCTTGCATTTATTAGCGCTACGGGTATTTTTCGCTTTACACACTGGCGCAGCATATTTGGCCATATCTCAACCTCTGTGACTAATACCAACTTAGGCTTTAGTGCATTGAAAAAGCGCTCCATAAAAAACGGAATATCAATGGGTAAAAAAAGATGCTGCACGCTGTCTTTATAAAGATTGAAAGCGTGTTGAGCTCCAGTAGTTGAGGTAGTGGTAATCGTAATGACTAGCTTAGGATATTCCCGCTGCAAACGTTTGACTAAATTAACAGATGCATTAAGTTCACCAATAGAAACACAATGAACGACAATACCTTGCCCTTTCATACCTTCGCAGACCTTGCCAAACCTCTCAGAAAATCTTCTTGGCTTGCCGTCGTAGTGCGCATCCATTTTGAGCTTTTTTTTAAACAGCAGCAAAAGCAGCGGCAGCAAAATAACTAAGGCTGAAGAATATAAAAAGCGATAACACTTTTGCAGAACTTTTTCTGTTTTATAACCAATCATAAATTTCGTGTAAAAAATGCGTCTCAGCGGCACTCATAAAAACATCAAGGATAGTATAAAAGAGCTGCTTTTACTAAGCATTATAAGGGCTAAGCCGATATAGAAATTATCTTGTGCTGTGCTTAATAAATAAAAACGATTTATATGAAACTGACTCAACGTGCTATCGCCCAATTGCTGCAAAGTCTAGCGGCTTTATGCCGTGCAGACTATGTTCAAATCAGCAAAGATATGCAGCTTGGTTTTGAGCGCCAACATCATGGAACACTCGATAAAGAATTACAGAAAATAAAACTGACTGAGTCAGAAGACTTTGTAAGCGAGGTTCAGCATATCCATGAAGAGTTTGCAGTATCTATATCTTTGTTGAGCTCAAAGCATATCACTCTCAAAGTGCTTATCAGCCAGCTACAGCCCACAAGCACCGAGCAACGTCAGCAAAGCTATACCACTATTGCCGATATTCGCTATTTAGACATCGAAGTATTGAGTAAAAAAACCTTTCCTGATTGGCTGTTAAAACTCGCTCAGGAAGTTGATGGGCCAACATCTCATGAACAAACAAGTTTGTTGGATTTATGCACGGCTTTATTTAGCAGCATCAGCGTCTTTTCACAGTTCAATGCACTCACGGTTGATAGCTTAACTAAACTAAAAACTCGTAGCGCACTTCAGCGCGAAATCGATGAAAGTTTTAACGCCATCAAGTTAGGTAAAGTAAATGGCTTGCTTAACAATAACGACGCCACTCACAGTCGGCACGTCGAGACCCTAGGTATTAGCATTTGTCTGATACACTGTCGAGACTTCCAATTGGTAAATCGAAAGTTTGGTCAGGCGAAAGGAGACCAAGTACTGAATGAAATCGCGGCTATTATTAATCAACAAACACGCTCGCAAGATATCGCCTGCCGCTTTGGCGGAGCGCTGTTTGGCGTCGCTATTCATGCTCAGGGAATAGCCGAAAGTGAACAATTAGCACAAAAACTTCAGACGGCGCTGCATAATCGCCCGTACTTACAAAATGCCCTGCGCCTTTCATTCAACGTGGGCTTGGCGTTTATTGAAACAAAAGATTTGATTAACGAAGACAGCACGCCTTCTTCTTTACTAATAAGCAGGGCGGAGCAAGCACTCAAAGCGGCGCAGAGTTCAGATAGACCCAGCATTGTACAGTGGGAAGCTGATACCTTTAAGCACGACGAACACGACCTAAATTACATTGGTAGTATTTTCACGCCTGATACCGTAACTAATTATCGCAATATGCTGTTACTGTGGGACATATCTTCAATATTTGCGGATGAATATGAGTTTTCGCGTTTAGTTACAAATGTTGTTGAGCGCCTTGCCTGCACCTTTGAATTTAGTGCGGCAGGAATTGTTTCTAGTAGCACTGAGCTTATTGTCGAATACGCAATATCAGTGTCTAAGATGGCCGATGTCGCCCCCGTCGAACTGAATCAACTACTGCATCAACACAAGATACGTGCATTGGCAACAGAAGCGCTTGCCCAAAATCAGCATGTGGAGCATAACAACGAAAAGGAGCGCTTTTTATTGCTACCCTTAGGGAGTGATTTTGAGGCTTGCTTTTTCTTAGAAGGAAAACATGACAGCTTAGACCTTAGCCGAGATGCCATTATGTTATTCGCTGGCTTTGCTAGGCAAATAGGCAAAGCCTTAAAGCGCAGTCAGCTTGAAGATGAGTTAAACAAACGCTTAGAGCAACAAAACGCGGAATTAGAAGAGGAACTAAACGCCCTTAAATCCGGCTTACAATCTAGCGCTTTGGTGTATCGCTCTGCGCCTATGCAAAAAATCATGAGTCAAACTCAGCGAGCTGCCCAAACTGATACTACGGTGCTAATCACCGGTGAAAGCGGAACAGGTAAAGAAAGACTGATTCATGCCATACACAATCTCAGTCCGAGGCACAAAAAGGCACTTGTGATAGTTGACTGCGGCTCCATTCCAGAAACGCTGATTGAGTCAGAGTTGTTCGGCTACGCTAAGGGTGCATTTACCGGCGCTCAACAACACAGTTTAGGAAAAATTCAAGCGGCTGATGGCGGCATATTAGTGCTCGACGAAATTGGGGAATTACCCTTATCGATGCAGCCAAAGCTATTACGCTTTGTGCAAGAAAAACAATACACACCTGTTGGTGCAACGAGGTCAGTAAGCGTGGATGTAAAAATAGTCGCTGTGACCAATCGAGATTTGCCCGCAGAAGTAGAATTAGGTAACTTTCGCCAAGACTTATTTTTCAGATTAAATGTAGTGTCATTGCACAATCCGCCACTGCGAGAGCGCCTAGACGATTTACCCCTGCTTTGCCGGCATTTTTTAACGAAATTTGCGAATCAGTTTGCGAGCTCAAAAAAAATCGTGTCGCCACTTACCTTGCAAAGCATGCAGCAATACGAATGGCCTGGCAATATCAGAGAGCTCGAAAACAAGCTCATGCAGGCGACGCTTATGTGCCAAGGTGACGAAATCGCATTGAGTGACTTGAACATTGCGCCAATCAATCAGGCTCAGCATAAAACATTGCTTGATAGCCAACCGCAAGAAAACCAAACTTATAGCGCAAGCGAATCCACAGCACCTAGTAATGCTAAGCAAATAAGTTCAACGCCAACATCAAGTATTCACACGTCACTGACAAATCACAAAGAGCAAGAAGAGAAGAAAGCTGCTAACGCGCAACTACCGCATTGGCAAAGTGCATGGGAAAATGCATTGGATGATTTGTTGGATGAAGTATTAAATACACCTGCGCTATATGAATTTGAAGTAGGTAAACATCTTGAGCGCCAGATATTTGAAGCTACTCGTCAGTGCTGTAAAACAAACAAAGACATCGCTAGTCGCTTGCATATACCGGTGAGTACGGCTCGTAGAAAGGTAATGAAAGTTCAAAGCGCATCTTCTTGCGACATGCCAATGACATGGCCGCAGATTGCTCATCAGTTAGAGTATATTGCACAGGGAAGCACGGTACTTGAAGCGCCCTTAGAATTTATCCAGCTTTCACTGCTGTCGAAGTTACTTTCCAAAAACACGCGGAACATGGGGCAAACGGCCCAGCTCCTAGGGGTTAGCGAGCCGACTCTTTATAAGTTAAAACGCCAGCTCTAATCTTTTTTGGTTATTTGCATTATCGGGTTGGAAAGTAGGTTGCGAATTTCGTATTCTCTGAAAATTACCGCAAAGAAACGCAACAATAAAGTACGAAGAAACGCAAAAATAAACTACGAAGAAGCAAAAATAAACTACGAAGAAACGTCATCCTCAGCTCGACTGAGGACCTCGTAAACTATTTAGGAATCTCTTAAAAACCTCGACCTTGAATGCACCGAGGTTGAATATGCGAGATCCTCAGTCGAGCTGAGGATGACGCTTCTTCGGTGCTAACTGATGACGCTTCTTCGGTGCTAACTGATGACGTTTCTTCGTTGCTAACTGATGACGTTTCTTCGCTGCTAACTGATGACGTTTCTTCGCTGCTAACTGATGACGTTTCTTCGCTGCTGGCTGATGACGCTTCTTCTCTGCTAGCTATGGTCTTTTTGTTGATAATTAATGCAAATAGTCCTGTTTTTAATCGCTACTTCTGACGACTCGCACATCGCCACTTTCAATGGCTTTTTCAATATTTGGCACTAAAGTGTTCATAACACTAAAGGGAGTATTGCGCTCACTTTGCAATAAGCCAGTCCATGCGTTTTTACCCGCCTCTTTAGATTTGTACAGGGCGATATCAGCAAGGGTATGGCTTTGTTTCCAGCTCAGTGAATCTGGGCAGTGGTGACTAAAGGGATACAAGGCAAATCCTAAAGAGCTCGATAAATGCACGCGCTGTGGCAAACCTATATCAAAACCCTTCCGTTCTATTTTAGACCTTATTTTTTCAACCAATTGCGTTGCTTCATCAATGCTATCTACCTCGCCAATCACCAAAAATTCATCTCCACCCCAGCGGATGACAACATCGCTAATTCTACAGACGTTTTTCAGAAGCTTTGCCACTTCCTGAATCATTCTATCGCCAGCGTCATGACCAAAGCTGTCATTAATGGGTTTAAAGCCGTCTAAGTCGAACATCAAAAACAATAATCGAGGTCCTTCTGTACAGCTCACTTCATGACGCGCGTGTGCTTTGATAAATTGCTTGTAAACACGTTTCGATTTTCGGTCTATGATGTCTGACAAATAGCGGCGATTAAATAGGCCTGTAAGTTGGTCTGTCACGCTGGCCTCTAGCAGTTTCTTATTCACTTCACTGAGCTCTGCGGTACGCTGCTGTACTTTAATCTCCAAAGACTGCCTGAACTTAGTTTCAGCTTGAAGTTTATTGTGATACCAGCGATAGATTAAAAAGCAGCTTAAAAACGCAATCAGCGTGTAAGCGAAATAGGCATATATCGATGCCCACGGTGCGGGCTTTACCTTAATGCTGACTGCGGCTGGCACCGTGTTCCAGATCCCATCACTGTTTGCGGAAATCACTTCAAATATATAATTCCCGGCAGGCAGATTGGTATAAATCGCGCGCGGAGAATCCACAACATCAATCCAGGTATCGTCTAAACCTCTTAGTCTATAGCGATACTGATTTTTTTCAGGTGCAGTGAAGTGTAGCGAGGCAAATTCAAAACCAATTAGGTAATCGCTGTAATTAACCACAATTTTTTCTTCATTAGCATTTTGTGCCTCAAAAAGCCGGCTCGATTTATCGAGGCGCTGAAACCCAGTAATCACCGTTTTCGGCTCAATTGCATTTAAGGTAACTTGGTCGGGGTAAAAAGCAGACACGCCATTTGGCCCACCAAAGAGCATTTTTCCATCGTCCATATTTGCAGAAGAACCAGAATTAAATTCGTCGCTTTGAAGGCCTAAGGCATAATTGAAATTGGTGAGCGCTAGGCTTTGTGGATCTATTTTAGTGAGCCCCCTGTTTGAGCTAGACCAAATAGCACCAGAGCTGTCTTGTAAAATGCCAAATACTACATTTGATGGCATTCCATCCGCTTTAGTCAACCGAGTGAACTTGATATTTGCATTATCGAGGTCTGCATGACGAAGCAGATGCATCCCGCCTCCTTGTGTGCCTACCCAAATATTGCTGTCTCTATCTTCAAAAATAGTCCAAATAAGGTCTTCACTTAATCCTGTTTTATCGTCTCGGTTTACAGTGATGCGATAAGACAGTTCGGTATCCGGATTGAATATGGAAATACCAGCATCCCAAGTACCTAACCACAAACGACCGTCCTTAGACGGTGTTATCGACATCACTCTATCGCTCGATAAGGAGGTTTCATTCCCTTCTTCATAGCGATAGGTTTGAACCGTTCTGGTTTTGCGATCTACTTTGCTTAGACCACCGCCGTAGGTCGCTACCCAAACTGTATTTTTATCAGCCGGATAAATCGCGGTGATCCCCAACGCTTGTAAATGCTCGGACGGGTCTTCACCGTCTTGCGCTGCCTGATAACGATAAAACGAATTATCTACCTGATTGTATACCAATACCCCTCTGTTTCTTGTACCTAGCCAAATTTCGTCGTCTACTGTTGCTAAGGACATAACTTTATACGGACTTGCGCTCTCTTTATCCGGTTCAGGCAATATCAGTTGCGATGTTTCGCCACTTGCTAGGTCAATAACGTCGACGCCACGGGTGTTTGCAATCAAAACTCGATTCTCATCAAGCTGTGTGATTGCAGTAATATTATTTCCCGAAAGTGTTCTTGATGGATTGGCAGTCACGCGGTAATGATCAAATTGTGTAGTTGCTGTATTCCACTTGTTTAAACCTTTGAAACTGCCCACCCACATTACATCGCTAAGGTCTTTGTAAATAACACCAACATCATTGTCTGAGAGAGTAAATGGGTCGTCACTTTGGTGCTTTAACCAACCTGATTCTCCGTTTTCCTTCTCAAAATATAGGCCATTTGTACTAGCCAACCATATAACACCATCTTCATCTTCAAATATGTCGCGAACAGCAATATCTTGCATTGAGGGCCATCTCACTACTTGCGCGTTTCTCTGATGTGAGCTTGGCAATTTTAAGTCTAAGTAATAGACTCCCGATGTAAACGAACCTATTAGTAGCCTTTGTTCACTGTCGATTAAAAAGCCTCGGATACCGTTTAGTTTTGCGCCGCCGGAAGATTCTACGTCTCGCGCGATGTGAATAAATGTTTCATTATTTGGGTCAAATCGATAGATACCATTGGTATCGGAACCTAACCATATGTTGCCCGCCGAATCCTCTGCAAGATTAAAAATATCCACCTCTTTGTTGCTTTCATTCTTTACGGCATAGCTCTTAAAAGCCTGCTGAGAAGGGAGATACTTGTTAATGCCCATACGCGTGCTAACCCAAATGTTCCCGCGCTTATCTCTTAAAACCTGTCTTACAACCTCATCATTTATATCGCCTGGTGCACCCGTTCCTAAAAAGTTGGTAAATGTAGACGTATCAGGGGAGTAACGACTTACACCGCCTCTGGTACCAATCCATATATTTCCTGCGGCGTCCTCAGTAATGGAGGTAACCCACGAGGAAGCAATTGCATTGGGGTCGTCAAAAGATTGCATGTAAGCGTAAAAACGTCGACCATCGTAAAGGTTCAGGCCCTCTTGAGTGCCAAACCACATGAAGCCACGCGAGTCTTGATATATTGCCGTGATAGTCTGCTGTGACAGACCTTGTTCAACAAAAAAACGCTCAAAGCGAACGTTATCGATTGAAGCACTAGCAAATAAGGGGGTAAATAAAAGAGCGGAAAATATGATAAAAACGCCAAGAAATTTAGCACTTTTTTGGGTATTTGAAAGAGCAATTCTTGTCGCCATACGAAATATTCTTTTGTGTAAAACTTAGACTAATGTACAGATAACGGCAGCATTCATGCCTTCTTTAATAAAAAGCCAGTAGGGGTAGACTGGCATTTTATTAAAACTGAATGTTTAAGTTATTCATCGCCTAACTATATCGAAAAGCTTTGCCTATCTTATTGCCACCCCTCTGTTTGAATAGGCACTGAACCGGTAAGATGCTCGTCGCTCTCGTTATCAAGATCATCAGTAAAATCCATTGCACTTTGCGTTTGCACGTTCTCACTGCCCCAATGCCCTCCTTTCATCTGCACTAGCTCGTCACTCCAATGGCCACCGTGCATACCAATGTTTTCTGTGCTCCAGTGTGAGCCCTCAACTTTGATAATCTCTTCAGTCCAATGAGAGCCGTTGGTCTGTATGACTTTGTTACTCCAGTGCGAGCCTTCCTTCATTTCTTTACCGTTACTTAAAGAAACCGTCCATGTATTATTTTTCTTATTCACCGGCCCAACAAAATGCTGTTTACCTTCAATGTCTTTTCGAACGCTTAAACCTTGGTTAGCGCAGCCCCACGCATTACTTCTAACGGCGTCGTACGCATTCACCATTCCACTGCCTTGAATCAAGGGTGAATAATTATATTTATTTTTGCTTCTAGCCATTTTTGCGGAATGCATAATTTTGCACTTAACATCGTCAGGTCGGATACCTGGATAAGCTTGAATTATCAAAGCGGCCACGCCAGATACAACCGCTGCTGACTGAGAGGTCCCAGAAATAACCGAATAATCCTTACCTCTGCTACTTTGCTTGAGTGACTTTTTGAAATAGCGGCTTTCTAGTTTTACCTCTATATTTGCACCCGGAGCGACCACATCTGGTTTAACAAAGCCTTCGTAGGTTGGGCCTTGTGCTGAGAACGATGCCACTCTGTCGTCGTCAATGTTATAAGGTGAACCATTGTAAGTGGTGCTACCTACGGTAATCACGTATGGGTTATTCCCCGGGACGGTGATGCCTAATTCTTTTCCATTATTGCCCGCAGAGGTCACAACAGTAATACCTCTGCGCCATAAATGCATAACGGCTTGGTTGATGGGGTCGTTCCAGTAACGCGACTGCGCTTCGGCGCCAAGAGATAAGTTAAGCACTTTAATGTTAAACTTGCCCCGATTATCAGATACCCAGTTAAGTGCATCCAAAATACTGGAATAACTGCTGTTTCCATCTTCGTCGAAGGCTTTAATCGATACTAAATATACGTCTGGCGCAACGCCGTTAAAGTCATTGGAAGCATCCTGTAAACTGCTGGCGATGATACCTGTAACGTGAGAACCATGTCCGTTGTTATCGTCATTATAGTAATAGCTTTCCTCACCACGAATAGCATCATATTTTATGGCGACTCTTTGCTCGCCATCAGAGTCTGCAAATAAGTACTTTCCGTTGCTGCCTCCCATGTTCGCGCCGCTGTCGATGACCGCCACAGTTACACCGCGACCCGTTATTCCCAAATCATGGACTTCGTTTGCATCGATTTGCGTCGTCACGTAAGTATCTACCGCGTAGCGTTTGCTGTTCGACATGGTTTGTACTGAACGATCTTTAAGCACTTTAAGACCCGGAATTTCAGACAATGCTTGCGCTTGATTTTTACTTAACTTTGCACTGACCGATGCAATAATCGGAAACTCTTTATCTAAGAGCCCCCCAACACTTCGTATCTGCTTGGCCAATTCGCTAATACTCTTACCCTGCACAATATAAGAGTCAATGACATGTTGCGTATCAATTTGCGCTTCGTCCTGACTGCTTGTTTCAGTCGCAAACACTGGCTCGCTAACTATCGCATTATAGACAAATACAATTACGCCGCTTGCTGCAAGCAGCATGAGTGCGATGTGTAAACTGCGAAACAATTTCATGTATTTGGCTCCGTGATCTTTAGGTAGTATGACTTGTGCAATCTTTCTCTCATTCTCCGTTTGATAGCATTATGCGTGCCAAGTAAAATTTAAATATAAGTTATTGTTTTTAATGTATTTTTTATGGGCGTGAATTATCGCTTCAATAACAACTTAAAATATGGTTTTTTAAATTCATTTATTAAACTAAATATTTAGTCGATTTTGTTGCTAGCCATTTTTTAAGTCATTTTTTGCCATTGCATTACACTTGGCATACTCAAGCTTATGCCTCTTACAGTCGATAACGCTGTAATAAGGGAGGTAGCATGAAGCAAAAAATCTCAACCATTTTTCTATTAATTTGCCTATTTGGCGCTTCTCTATATTCGCTTCAATCTATGCATGATGAGCCTGCTAAAAAACAGGCTAGCCAGCATATGCACAAAAACTTTGATCAATATGCTTCTGAGCAGTCTGCAAGGCGCTCATTCGTAGAATCTTCTTTGTCTGAGCCAGTTAATGAAGAATATTTAGCACGAAGCAGCGCAGAAAAAGCGCGTAATGACCCCGCCCTGCCTGTTTTTATTAAAGTTATTGGGATTGATGCGTCAACACGCTGCTTGCTAGAGTTTGGCGGAGTGGCGGCTGAATATGAGGTAGGTGATATGGTGTTTTCGATGCCAATTCAGGTAATTAGTATAGCAAGGACTAGCGTGAGATTGTCCTACAACGGCACAGTGCACGTTTTGCCTCTGCAACTGCCAAACTTATTGGCAAAGTCTAGCAATGATTCTCAAATAGACCCGTATAAGATGAGCCCTGAACAAATCGGCACTCGCCCGCAGATACTTGAACATATTGTTAAGCTTACCGAAAGTGATTTTATCGCGCAGGGCATGATTGCTTCAATTGGCATGAACCCAGCGCTTTTTCAACAGGCTGGCTTGCAAGATGATGATGTTATTCAACTTATCAACGGATATAGCGTGGATAAGCCAGCTCAGATGCAAGAACTTCAGAGCAGTGTGAGATATTCAGATACCATCGTGTTCGAAGTTATTCGAAAGGGTAGGCGCATTACACTGTATCTAGATATTCCGTCCGAGGCCTTAACTATTAGCCAATAAAAAAGCCCAGCATCTGGGCTTTTATGACTTTTAAAGGCGATGTAGATTAATATGGCTAACGAGTTCTTGTTACCACTACGCGGGCGCTTGGATTATCAAATCTGTCGCTTTGATCAAGGACAGACGAAGCTAGACCCTCTTTACTTGCATCCATTGCGTTTTCTTTTGTTACTACACCTGCATGAATACGCACTGCATCAACAATATCATCCCGCGCTGCGTCAAAGCCGGCCGCCGCACCGCCACCGCCTGCAGCACCTGCAGCGGGTCCTGGCATAGTGTCAGCTGTTTCACTGTTAATTTCAGTACCCGCATCCCACGTGTTTAATATGATTGTCATGCTTTGACCCACCGACAAATTGCTGATATCAGTGCCATCAATCCCAGCAAAAGCATCGTTTGTATCCACCAACATAGATGCCACACTCAAACGTAAGTTATCGACATCTAAGGTGGGTACAATCAAAGATATTACGTCACTACTAGTACCCGGCATTAATAAAGCACCATTGGTCGCTGCATCTAAAAACTGCACCGCATCAGAGGCTTCAGAAATTAGCATACTAGGATCGCCTCCCTCAGCAAGTATTTCTAATCCTAAGCTCGCACTTTGAGCTGCACTGAAGGAATGAAATCCTGGCTCATGCAGTATAAATGCGGCTGGCGCTAAAGGCTGTCCGTGAGTTAAGTTGGCAATAGACAATGAGTATGCTGCAAACGCTGATTGCGGGCCTTCGGGACCCTCCGGTCCAGTTGGTCCTTCTGGTCCTTGCGGACCTTCAGGGCCTTGAGGACCTTGCTCACCTTGAATACCCTGAGGACCTTGTGGTCCTTGCTCTCCGTCATCACCACTACACGCTGCTAATAAGGCAACAGAAGCCATTATGGTCATCAGTTTTAAATTGAAAAGTCTCATAAGATGACTCCTTATTAGGCTGCAGGGATTACAATAGTGACTTTTGCAACGGGGTTTAACCAACGATGAACGGTAGAATCTAAATCACTAGCACCATCAACGGCAGATGTATCACCTAAAGTGTTGCGATGAATATGAACCGGGCCATCAGTGCCGTCTACAAGCTCATTCGCACCAATAGCATTGCCGTCCATATCCAGACCAACTTTGGCAGCAACGCCAGTACCGCCGACACTCATGCTTGGCGCAATAGGTGGCGCACCCGCACCCGCTACACCCGGTGCGGCATATCCGCCTAGAGGCGTTCCACCCACGCCGGTAATATCGGTCCGTGTACTATTTATTTCGTCATTTAACTCCGTTCCAGCGTCATACGCATTCAGATAATAGCTGTAGGTGCCAGCTTCTGTTGGTAATACAATGCTGTCTAAACCAACAAAGGCGTCGTTTGTAGGTATTAGCATAGATGCAAGGGATAGTAGCGGCTTGTCCATCGTATCGAAGGTGTAAGTCAAAGTGGTGGCCGGAGCAACTAAACCTCCAAAACGGTGCCAAGTGTTTGAACCGTTGTCGGTATCGGCCGGCCCAAGCACTGCTTCAAAATTTTGCCCAGATGACGCTGGCTCTTGTGCGTCATCAATCACGCCCGCTTCCGCAAGCCATGCTAATGCAGTTGAAGCGGGTGTACCTACTTCAAAAACATCGGCAGCGTCGGTATGCGCAACCACTAAGCGCGGTGTAAAGTAATTAGCCTGCGTTAAATTGGTAATGCTTATCTCAATTTCAACTGCTTGTGCAGATGACAAAGCAGTAAAACTAAGCGCTGCAGAAACTGCAATTGCTGCAAATTTTTTATTCGTATGCTTCATTTTAAATCCCTCGTTATAAATGACGTTTTGGTTTTGATAAAGAACGAGAATCAATATAAAAGGCAGATATCACTAAAGTGTCACAACTTATTAACAATTCAATTATTTTCAGTAAAGTAGCTTATATTGCAGACCTTAGCTTAAGGAACGCCTACTTTGCTGTGGTATCAGAAACCGTTCCCTTTAGCTTGCTTTTAAAAGTGAAATCGACATTCTTCACAAATAGTGCAAGTATTTACATGCAAATATGTTTGTTTTAGCCACAAACACTGCAAAGTGGGCTTGACGTTGAATTTAGGGAAAATCATTGATGCACAAATTAACAACAGCGACTTATCGCTTCGCCATCGTATTACTTTGTTTGTTCTCAGCTGCACAACTTAGCGGCTGTGCGTCCTCTCACTCTTTAGCTTCTGAAAGTGTATTCAAAGAGTCCGCTGATCCGATGCAAGATGTGCAATTGGCGCTCAACCGTGCAAAACAGAACAATAAGCGAGTGCTGCTTGTGATGGGTGCGCAGTGGTGTCACGACAGTCGCGGCTTGGCTGAAAATTTTGCCAAGCCCGAGCTCGCTGCAGTGTTGGAAAAATACTACGAACTTATTTATGTAAATGTAGGCTACTACAAAGATTTGCGGACAATCAGCAATCGATTTGGCGAGGCAAACTATTTTGCTACGCCAACTGTACTGGTGATTGACCCTCGCTCGGAGCTCACACTTAACACTAGGGAGCTCGCAGTCTGGGGCAGTGCTGACTCAGTTTCCTTCGATAGCTATCTGGAGTATTTCGAACGCTATGGCGCTTCTGAGCCAGCGTTTTTATTACCCGCTACAGACAAAATGTCAGCAAAGAATATTCTTGTGATAGAAGACTTCAAGGAAACGCAATCTGAGCGCCTACAATACGCTTACGGAATATTAGTACCCGGTATGATTAGAGAGGACTCTACTGGTGAAACCACCGACGAGTTTACACAAATGTGGTTTGAAGTAAGAGATTTTCGCATGGCATTGCAACGAGACATCCCGCGCCTATATGAACAAGCTCAGCTTCAACCTGAGGCAGACTTAGTGTTACCAAAATATAATGCCTTCAGCTGGGAAAATTAAAGGCACAAAAAAGGCGCTAAGCATAAGCTAGCGCCTTGTATTTTGTAAAACTCACATCAATCTTTTCAGATTATACTTCGCGAGCTTTCTCAACAACGTCTACAAGTGTCCAATTTTTGTTCTTGGATAAAGGACGACATTCAGTGATAGTCACTAAATCGCCTTCGTTGCACACGTTAGCTTCGTCGTGGGCATGCATCTTAGTTGAACGCTTGATAAACTTCCCATAGATTGGGTGCTTAACAAAACGCTCTACTACAACAGTGATGGTCTTATCCATTTTGTTGCTAGATACACGGCCTTGTAATGTACGAATCTTTTGCTCAGTCATTACGCGTTCGCCTTCTGAGTTAAAATGGTTTTAACACGTGCAATGCTACGACGTACTGTTCTAAGTTGGTCAGTTTTTTCAAGCTGGCCAGTAGAATGTTGCATGCGAAGGTTAAACTGTTCACGAAGAAGGTCTAACAACTCAGCATTCAATTCTTCTACACTCTTTTGATTAAGTTCAGTCGCGTTCATTACATCACCGTCCGAGT
>CAYQMI010000016.1:21083-44359 GCA_964418575.1 uncultured Glaciecola sp. | reverse complement strand
TGCACGCAGCGTGGAGACTAAATGAAAAAAGCTTACATTTTAGCGTGTTTAATAGCATTCATCATTTTGTATGAAAATTTCAATCATTTTCTAGTCGCTGCAAGCGTGGGCGGTTTGGAGCTAAGCCAAGCTGCGCACAGAGCTTTTGCTTCTGCTACGGCACAAAGTGCGGTATTTGCAGGTGCTTTTCGTTTTATTCCGTTTGCGCCACTGATTTTATGCGCTGCGTTTACTAATTTACTTAGCTCTTTTAAGGGTAAGTGTGCACTTTGGGTGAGCTTGCTTGTTGCCATCATAGTTATATTTTGGGGTTACTGGGATATCACACTCCCTCTTTATACTGACGAACACGCATCCTCAACCGCAGCTATCGGATATATATTTGTGCCCGTTTTTGCGCTTATTTGTTCTGTGGGTGCGGGAGTTGTTGTATTTATATTTTTGAAGCTTTCCGGCTTAGTGTCTAAACATGAAAAGTGAGCACACAGCTATTATTCGACGAGCGACGCAACAAGATGCACCAGTTTTATCTGAACTAGCATGTCGTTCAAAAGCGCATTGGGGATACTCAAAAGTATTTATGGATAAATGTCGTGATGAATTGTTAGTTACTGCTCAGTGTCTCAAAAACAAAAATCGTATTTATAATCTTGCTGAGCTAAACGGTGAGCTTGCTGCGTACTATTGCCTTGAGCGCAGCTCTTCTTTTATATGGGAACTTGACGCACTGTTTGTAGAGCCGAGCTTTATAGGTAAGGGGCTTGGGCGGCAACTAATGGAGCATGCAAAACACACAGTGATTGAGGCTGGCGGAACTAAGCTGTTAGTACAAGCAGACCCACACGCTACAGAATTTTATAAAGCAATGGGATGCAAAGCGTTAGGCCGGCGCGAATCTGGAAGTATTCAAGGCAGGTATTTGCCCTTGTTTGAGTTGGACCTATAAACAATGGGTAATATTGCGTTTAAACCATCCGATAGGCTAGCTAAATTGGCAGAGTTTACTTTGCAAAATATGACGTCATATTATGAGCGTTATTCTGTTGAGTGGGATGCTGAGCAAATTGTTGAGCAAACAAAACATCTCAATAACTACGAAATACTTTGCGATGCTGAAGTGATTGGAGTGATGCGGCTCGAATATTTTAAAGATAGTTGTTGGCTTCGAGATTTACAAATTGCCCCAAAGTTTCAGAATCAAGGAATAGGCCAGAAAGCGTTGAATGAAGCAAAGCGCAAAGCCTTAAGTTCAAACTTCACAAGCTTGAGTCTCAAGGTTTTTAAAGTAAGCCCTGCTTTGACGCTATACAAGCGTAACAATTTTTTGATAACACATGAGGATGAGCGCTTTTACTATATGGAACTGAAGCTGGAATGATAAAGCTACTGTTATTCAATATGAGTAGGCACTAAGTTGTGAACTTAAATGTGTTTGCACCATAAAAAAGCATATAGTTTTTAAACATCACCATCAGTATGGTCACTAGGCGCAAATATGGGTAGCTTGAGAGTTATTTGTAGTGCGCAAGGGATAAAGAAATGCAGAACGAAGATGTACATGAGCAGGACAACGAGGTGGAGCAGACTCAGTCACCCAAGCAAGCACCTGCAAAGCAACCCAGTAAAGCGAGCATTATTAAAGTTGGCGCCGCCTTATCTTTAGCGGTAGTTGTGCTACTTATATACAACTTTAACAGTAGCAATACCTATCAAGATCTTGCGGCAGATATACGAGAAAATATGTTCTCAGAGCCTGACATAGAGGGCTTACTACTCACCTATCGAGAGAATAAGGATTTGCTTGAGTTAACAGTAAACGTTGGTGGCATAAGCGGAGAACTTCGTGCTTATAGAGCAGAGGCAATAAGCTTTGTATGCGGCTCGGGTTTACTGAGCGATAAAATTAAAGGCTCCAATCAAATAGACTTGCAACTAACAGCTTCAGGTCGAAAGCATGATAAATACTTACTTGTGTCTGTTACCGAGCAAACCTGCTTGGCAATAGCGCCGAGCTAATTCAACTATGTATATTTTCTAATTAGAATCTATATGACCTACCTAGATATCGTTTGGACATTTTTAAAGCTCGGCTGCACCTCTTTTGGTGGCCCCGTTGCTCACTTAATGTATTTTCGAAAAGCGTTTGTTGAGCAAAGAAAATGGCTCAATGAGCAAGACTATTCCAATATTATTGCGCTTTGCCACACTTTACCTGGCCCAGCGAGTAGCCAAGTGGGCTTCAGCATTGGTTTAAAACGTGGTGGCTTGTTAGGCGGCATATTGGCATTTATCGCCTTCACTTTACCCACTGTGGTTTTGCTTATTACCTTTGCTCACTATTTATTTATATTTGGCTCTACTCAAGGCGAGGCAATCTTGGAAGGCTTGGCAATACTGGCTTTTGCCGTTGTGCTGCAGGGCGTATTAGGGATGGGGAAAAACCTTTGCTTTGACAAACCAAGGTTTCTTATCGCTTTAATGACTTTCGTTATTATGCTATTGAGCCCTGGGATTTACGCTCAAGTAAGTGTTATTTTTATTGGGGCAGCGATTGGCTTTTTTGCTATACCCAAAGCAAATGAGAAAGGAGCCGGGCAAAAGCATTTATCACTCAAAAATAAAAACAAACTAAGAGCCGTATTGTGTCTATCGGCTTTTGCCTGCTTGTTTTTTTTGCTGCCAGTTGTTTCAGGCCCCGCTAATGACTTTTATCGAACAGGCGCGTTAGTTTTCGGTGGTGGCCATGTTGTTTTGCCTTTACTCGAAGAGGCCATGGTAACGGCGAACTACGTTTCTCAAGCAGACTTTTTAGCAGGTTATGGTGCTACTCAGGCGATGCCCGGGCCCATGTTTGGCTTTGCCGCTTACCTTGGCTTCATTCAGGCTGAAACCTATGGCGGCAACCAAATACTAGGTGCACTGCAAGCGACGCTATTTATATTTTTACCCGGGTTTTTGTTGGTTTATGCCATTCTTCCTTTTTGGCAGAGCTTTAGCCAAAAAGAAGCCTTGAGTAAGGCAATTGCCGGCGCAAATGCTGCAGTAGTAGGCTTGCTAGCGGCTGCACTGTACAACCCAATATTCTTACACGCAATTGTTGCACCTGTTGATTTGGCTATTGCAGCGATTGCTTTCGCCGCCCTTAGTCGCTTTAAAGCCCCAGTGCTTTTGGTGGTATTAATTTGCGTTTTCAGCAAGCTCGCCTTAGTGTGGTGGTAACATAAGCTCGACTATTATTGGGAAATCACTATGCCAGAGCAAGGTCACCATCAAATCCATTATTTAGAGATTCCGACTAAGGATATTGCAGCCAGCAAAGCATTTTTTACTGAAGCTTTTGCTTGGGAATTTGTCGACTACGGGCCCGAATATACCTGCTTTGTTGGTCAGCAGATAGAAGGCGGCATGTTTAAGTCAGATTTTGCTATGAACAGTGAACAAGGTAGCGCACTTGTTGTTTTGTATTCAAATGCCTTAGAAGAATCTCAAGCAAAAGTAGAGCAGGCAGGGGCGACAATTAACAAAGCGATTTTTAGCTTCCCCGGCGGCAGGCGTTTTCATTTTGTTGACCCAAGTGGAAACGAATATGCTGTTTGGAGTGAATAGTGCACCTCAAAACTGCCAAACAAACTAAAGTTTTATCGAATAATCATCCAAAAACCTGAGGTCGCACAGCAAGGAAATTGATATTTATCTAAGTGCCTTAAATAGCTACTATTATTGTTAGTTTAGTCAATGGAAACTCTAATGAAAATAAGCTTAATAAAGGCACTTTTATTTGGTGCTATTTCATCTTTTGCGCTAACCGCGCAAGCAAACCTTAATGTTAAATTCGCACAATCGCTTGACGAGCAAAAGGGCACTGCCATTGTGTTTGTTGACGATGCAGAAAACCTAAGCGGTATGGCAGCGCAAATTAACGAACAAAGTGATGGTCGTTTATCAAAGCTGCTCGCTCACAATAATTTTGATGCAAAGCTTGGAAGTAATTTGCACCTGCAAATGATTGCTAACTTTGATGATGTGCTGGTAGTAGGGGCTGCATCTGATGAAGCAATAGACGCTCCCGACTTACAAAATTTAGGCGGTGGTATTGCCGCAGCGCTTAAATCTACTGATAAAGACGTGAACGCCACAGTGTTTACCAATGCGCTTAACACACAAGTGGATGCAGCCGCCGCACACATTGCATATGGTTATGATCTTCGTCACTACAGTTTTGATAAATATAAGCGCGTAAAAAGCGATGGCGAATCAAATCTGTTAGTAATTTCAAGCGATACAGATAGCAACGAAGCGCGCTATCAAGACGACCTGCAATATCTTGCCGATGGTGTTCATCTAACCAGAGACTTAGCTACAGAGCCTGGTAAAAGCCTTTATCCCGAGTTGTTTGTAGAGCGTGTTAGCGATTTATTTAAGGGTGTTAAAAATATTGATATTGATGTACTCGATGTACGCGACATGGAAAAAAACAACATGGGAGCGCTGTTAGGCGTTGGTAAAGGCTCAATACATGATCCTCGCATGTTAGTAATAAGCTACACTGGCGGCGAAAGAGGCGATGCGCCTATCGCGCTTGCGGGCAAAGGCATTACTTTCGATACCGGCGGAATTAGCCTCAAAGGCAACGACAATATGTGGCAAATGAAGTCTGATATGGCTGGCGCCGCGGCGGTTGCGGGAACCCTTTATGCAATTGCTAAACGCGGTGAAAATGTCAACGTGGTTGGCGTGATGCCGTTGGCAGAAAACATGCCAGCAGAAGATGCTATTCGCCCAGGCGATGTATTAAATACAATGCAGGGAACCACTATCGAGATTATTAGCACCGATGCAGAGGGTCGTTTAATATTATCGGATGCAGTATTTTATGCCCAACAAACCTTTAAGCCTAAAATGTTGCTAAATATTGCAACCCTAACAGGCTCCGCTGCAAGAGCCCTTGGCGATGAATACGCTGCGCTTGTGACGCGTGATTTTGACTTTTCGGTTGAGATGATGGGCGTGGGCGAGAAAAGCGGCGAGCATGTATGGCCACTTCCATTGCATCCTAATCATTATGACCAGATTAAATCTGAGATTGCGGATATTAAAAACTCAGGAGCAGGTTCGCCAGGTGCGAGTATTGGTGCCGCGGTAATCGGAACCTTTGTCGCTGAAGATTTGCCTTGGGTACATTTAGATATTGCCGGAGTAGACTGGCTAGCGCAAAGCACAGATACTGCGCCAAAAGGCAGTCATGGCTGGGGCGTACGTTTTATGGATCAGCTAATACGCGACAATAAATAACGCAACTGGCAGGCTTTACGCAATTTGCGTAAAGCGCTGCATCACATAGTATCCTGCGATGGTTAAAGGCAGCGATACAATGGTTGAAATAGCAATAATTTGGGCGGCTAATTGATGATTGCCGCCTATTTTTCTTACCATGACATAGCTTGCGGCTGCGGTTGGGCACATTGCCATCATAAAGATTACGCCTAAAGATAATCCGCTTATTTCAAAAGCAATAGCTAAACCCAGCAAAACCAAGGGGTAGATGACGCACTTGCCTACGCAGGCCAGGAGCACTAAACGCCACTCTCGGCCAAAACTTCTAAAGCGCAACGATGCACCTGTGCACAACAGAGCCAAAGGCAAGGTTAACTGAGCAAAATATCCTAAGCTATTGCTGATAAATACTGGCGCCGGAATAGCGAAGTACGACACGCTGACGCCGGCGACAATGCTTAAAATAATTGGGTTACTCGCGATCCCTTTCAGTATTCTGGACATGCTAACGGCAGAACCTGCAAACACGTTTAAAACAGTAACCGAAAGCACGTTATAGAGAATAGTCAGCGCTCCCAAATAAATTGAGGCATAGGCTAAACCTTCTTGCCCATAAGCGTTTGCGCAGTACGCAAGGCCTATAATGCCCATATTGGAGCGAAAAGCGCCCTGTATAATAACGCCCTTGTCTTGGCGAGCATCAACACGAAAACTCACCCACAGCAGATATCCTATAAACACAATTAGTGTGCCGCTAATACCAATTGCAATGGTTTTGGGTTCGGTTAAGGCGCTTATGTCGCTAGTGCTAATATTAACGAACAAAAGGGCGGGGAGGGCGTAATTGAAAATTAGACGGGAAGCTTTTTCAACAAAGCTGTCGTCGAGTAAGCCTTGACGATAAAAGCCATATCCAATGGCAATGAGCAAAATAACGGGGCCAATAACGCTGAGTGAAAATTCAACAAAGGCTTGTAAAGCAGTCATAGCAAGCCTTTATAGTGAAATGTGTTTTGCAAAATTCTTGCCTTGAAGGGTGTTATTTATGTACTGAAATATAGAATCATCTCAGTAAAAAATAGAATGCGTTCCGAACATCCTTCAATTATTGCATATCGATGCTTTTGAGAATACTGCCGAATGCTCTACCACCAAACTTTTGTATTTGCTTGTCAAAGTACCAAGTGCCCAATAAAGGTATTGCAATGTGTCCTCTAGACTCCCACAGAGCGAAGGTGGTGTCATCACGTTCTTCTAATGTAATTTGACCATGCTCGTGTTTGTAGGGAAGTGGTTTGCTATATTCAATTAAATAAGCAAGTGTGTAAGGTCGCTCAAACTTTACAATACGTTCGTGCAATACTGCCTTACCCGCTACAATTTCTCGCAACGCACCTAGTCCATTTGGCTCAGTGCTGCCTTGCTCAATAAGACGTGAAGCATCTACTCCTTTAAAGCGGTGATAGTTAGCGTGATCGCTTAAAGCATCGAACACCTCATCAATTGGCTTGTTAATTTGACGTTTAACTGAAATTCGAAACATACATTCCCTAGTGTTACAACAATTCTTAATTAAAGAGTAAGCTTTACACTTTATTTGCGTAGCTCTCTTCTTAGAATTTTACCCACTGTAGATTTAGGTAACTCATCGATGACATTTAGCTCTCTTGGTATTTTGTAGCCGGTGAGATATTTTTTGCAGTGCTCTATTACCTCTGCGTGGTCATAGTCTTCGTTCACAGTGATATATGCGCATACGCGCTCTTGTGTTTTTTCGTCAGCCTTACCAACTACAGCAGCCTCTAGCACAGAAGGATGCTGAGTGAGCACATCTTCAACTTCGTTTGGATATACATTAAAGCCCGAAACAATTATCAAATCTTTTAAACGGTCTACGATTTTTACGCAGTTCTCGGGAGTGATAAAACCGACATCTCCGGTTTTAAAATAACCATCTGAAGTCATGACTTTATCGGTTTCGTCTTGACGCTGCCAGTAACCTTTCATCACTTGCGGACCTTTGACGGCAATTTGCCCTTCCTTTCCTTTTTCAAGTGCTTGGTCATTTTCGTCGAGTATTTGAATATCAGTGTCGCCTACTGCTGGCCCAACTGTGCCTATTTGCTCATGTCCGGGCTGGTTAAATGCCACTACCGGAGCGGTTTCAGAAAGTCCGTAACCTTCCGTGACTGAGCATCCTGTTGTGCTTTCCCACAAGGATGCCGCGGAGCGGGTCAAGGCAGTACCACCCGACATGGTGAGGCGCAGTGTACTGAAGTCTAGTTGCTTAAATTCAGGGTGTGCACATAGGCCCATAAATAGAGTATTGATGCCTGCAAGGGCGGTAAAGGGTTGGCCCTTTAAAGCTGCCACAAAGGCGTTCATGTCACGAGGGTTAGGAATTAACAGTACCATCGCGCCTTTTGCAAAGAAGGTCATCATGCATACGGTAAAGGCATAGATATGATAAAGCGGAAGTGGACACACTACTATCTCTTCACCTTCTTTGAACGATTGCCCTAAACGTTCGAGAGTTTGAATGCTATTTGCCAATACATTTTGATGACTCAGTTCAGCACCTTTCGACACGCCAGTGGTTCCGCCTGTGTATTGCAAAATGCAGGTATCTTCTACATCGGTTTTGGGTCTTGGTTTAAGTGTAAGCGAAGCTGCTTGTTCAAATATTTGTGAATAACAGGCGTATTGATCATGGCCAATCTTTTCGTTTGTTAGCAGCTGTGGCGCGCTTGTGATAATCACGTGCTCTATGCCGGTATTTGCCTTGATATTTTCATACTTGGGCAGCAAGTCCGACAATATCACCAAAGCTTTAGCACCTGAGTCGTTAAACTGATGCTCCATCTCATGCTCGGTGTATAAAGGGTTGGTGTTCACTACGACTAAACCTGCTCTAAGCGCCCCGTATACAGCAATAGGATGTTGAATTAAATTAGGTAGCTGAATGGCAATTCTGTCGCCTGGAACTAAGGATGTGTGCTCCTGCAACCAAGCCGCGAACTGTCCTGAAAGTACTTCCATTTCTGCAAAGGACTTTTCTTGACCAAGCGCTGAATAAGCTGGGCGTTCGGCGTATTTCGTGAAGGTTTCTTCGATATAGTCTGCGAGGCTGTTGATATGTTTAGGAATGAGTGTAGAGCGCGCCATAAAATTCTCAGTTAATTATTTCTTAGGTTATTAACATAAAATTTACAGCAGAGGATCACCTACATCAAGGGCATTGTACTTATAGTTATACAACAGTCATTTTGATACCGGCACTGAATCGCTCGATGCAGATATCGCCCTTATGTTGATGCTTTTTGCTGAGAGACGCTGCCAGCGCTGTTTTTAAGTAAATGTGCGAAGCAAATGCCTGCGATTACCCCGGCACACACTTGCAAGGCAATGCCAGCAGTTCCGCGAGCGCCAGCAAGCAAGGTAACGTTTAAAATGGGTTGCATAGCTAAAAGCATGACCAAAAACGCAACGCCTCCAGCAAGCGGATATAATAGCCTAGCCGACACTGTGAGCTTTTTCGATATTAGCCCTGCAATGCTAAAGGCTATGGTTAGGGCAATAAGAATGACTAAACCATAGGTTGGCGCTAAGCCAAGCATATCTTCATAAGTCGTCGAAAGGCGCTCCGACATCGAGATATTTATGTTTATTTCAGTCAGTTTTGCCAACACCGATTGCGTGTGCATGATGCTTGCGAAAAAGAAACCCAAGAGGGCCGAGACTAAAAGATATAATATTCGTATTAGGTAGCGCACAATGTTCAATGACCCAAAAAAGATGTATAGCTCACGGTAGAGTATTAGCGCGCATATTGTCAATATTGATGATTACGCGTAGTCTTAATTAGCTTATTCGATAGACTAACTCAGTTCATATGAGCTTTGAACGAAACAACAATCCTTTTGGAATTTAATGAAGAATTCGATGAAAAATTTAAAATTAAAGCTTCGCCTGAGTGCCTTAACCGTTGCAATGATTTGGACATGTGGAGCTTCGTCGCAAGGCACTGAGTCAGCCTCCAACCAATTCAAAGAGAGCAATGGCGCTTATGCCTTGGTGCCTGTTTTAAGTGATTTGCCATCATCTTGGGCGCTGGCACATTCGCCTAATGGTGATATTTGGATTAGTCATCGAGAGGGTGGTTTAAGTATATTCAATCAAGGTGAGGACGTTGAACATCCAAGCACTCAAGCGCTCAATACTATCGATTTTGTACCAGAGGATTTGTTAACTGGTGGGCAGGGCGGCTTGCTAGATATTGCGTTTCATCCTAATTATGCCGACAACGCATGGGTTTATTTGTCTTACTCGGCGGGAAGTAGCGATAAAAATGCGCTCAAAATTGTTCGCTTTAACATCGAAAATCAACAGGTCACGAACATACAACCTATCTTTGAAGTACAGAACAAAAAAGACACGCCAGTGCATTATGGTGGACGCATGGCGTTTTTAAAAGACAATGCGCTATTGGTCACCACAGGGGATGGGTTTGACTATCGAGAGCAAGCGCAAGTTGTTGATAATCAACTTGGCAAAATATTAAGAATGACTGACGCCGGTGAAGCCCATCCTAGCAACCCTTATTTTGATAAGGGCGAGGGCCCAGCGCAATATGTTTACTCGCTCGGTCATCGTAACCCGCAAGGTTTGCTAGTAACAAATGAGCAAAGCATAGTTGCGCACGAGCACGGCCCAGCAGGAGGAGATGAGATTAATCTTATTCAAGCGGGTGAGAATTATGGTTGGCCGGTGATTACCAACGGTAAAGATTATATCGGTTCGACCATCTCGCCATTTACAGAGTACCCGGGAATGCAGCAACCCGACCTCGACTGGACCCCATCTATCGCGCCTTCAGGGATGATATATTACATCGAGTCTGATGAAACGAATGGCAAAAATACCCTTAAAGATTTACATCAGCACTTATTAGTCACGTCTTTGAAGTTTCAGCAGATATATGCGGTAGAATTTTATGGCGAAACCATAGGTGCGCAGCGCACCTTACTCGCTGAACCGCAAACTCGTTTGCGTGACATTGAGAGTGATCAACAGGGTAATGTGTGGGTTTTAGGCGATGGAGAACCGGCTACTTTATATAAGTTAACAGCACAATAATAAGTGCTCTGAAACATAACTTTTAGAGCGCTTAAGACTAATGTATTGATGAAATACATTAACAAATCGTTTTCAATTAGTATTATGAATATTGGCTATAATCGGGTTTTCATTCAACGCCATTCATTTTTGGCCTGCATGAAGGTATAATCCACGCCTGTTCAAGTCAACGCCAAGCCATTTCAGGCTTAATTTTATCGTAGAGGACGTTATCGTGTTAGAAGAATATCGTAAGCATGTCGCTGAACGCGCCGCCGAGGGCATTCCCCCTAAACCACTGAACCCAGAGCAAGTTGCTGGCTTGGTTGAATTATTAAAAAACCCACCTGCAGGTGAAGAAGAATTCTTACTCGAACTCATTTCTGAGCGCGTTCCTCCTGGCGTAGATGAAGCCGCTTATGTAAAAGCTGGTTTTTTAAGCGCGCTAGCAAAGGGCGAAGAAAACTGTGATTTAATCTCTCCAGATGCAGCCGTTCAGTTACTAGGTAACATGCATGGCGGCTACAACATTGAAACACTTATTGCTTTGTTAGAAGACGATAAGTTAGCCGAGCTTGCTGCCGAAGAGCTTAAACACACAATATTAATGTTTGATTCTTTCCACGACGTAGATGAGCTTCACAAAGCGGGCAATAAGTACGCGACAGAAGTTATGCAGTCATGGGCCGACGGAGAGTGGTTTACTGCTCGCGACGACATGCCTGAAAAAATTACCTGCAGCGTGTTTAAAGTTACCGGTGAAACAAACACCGACGATTTGTCTCCAGCTCCCGATGCATGGTCTCGTCCAGACATTCCACTGCATGCTAAAGCAATGTACAAAATGACGCGCGACGGTTTAGAGCCAGAAACACATGGCGAAGTAGGTCCATTAGCGCAAATTGAGGCAATTAAAGCAAAGGGCCATCCTGTTGCTTTCGTTGGCGATGTAGTGGGTACGGGTTCTTCAAGAAAATCAGCCACTAACTCCGTACTTTGGTTCTTTGGTGAAGACTTGCCAGGCGTACCAAATAAACGCGGTGGTGGTATTTGTATCGGTTCTAAAGTGGCTCCTATTTTCTTCAACACCATGGAAGATGCTGGCGCCTTAGTATTTGAGGCCGACGTTGATAACATGGAAATGGGCGATGTAATTGAGGTCTACCCATTTGAAGGCGTGATTAAAAACGCTGATAGCGGAAAAGTACTTGCCGAGTACAGCTACAAATCAAAAGTATTATTAGATGAAGTACGCGCCGGTGGCCGTATTAATCTTATTATTGGTCGTGGTTTAACAGATAAAGCTCGTGAAGCCTTAGGGCTTGAAGGCGCTGATTTATTCCGTAAGCCAGAGCAACCCACTTCTACCGCAAAAGGCTTTACCTTAGCGCAGAAAATGGTAGGTAAAGCATGTGGTGTAGACGGTATTTTACCGGGCACTTATTGCGAACCTAAAATGACCACCGTAGGTTCACAAGATACTACCGGACCTATGACTCGCGACGAGCTAAAAGACCTAGCCTGTTTAGGATTTACTGCAGATTTAACCATGCAGTCTTTCTGTCACACTGCAGCCTATCCAAAGCCAGTAGATATTGACACTCAGCACACTTTGCCAGATTTCATCATGAACCGTGGCGGTGTATCGCTGCGCCCTGGCGACGGTATTATTCACTCTTGGTTAAACCGTATGCTATTGCCTGATACTGTGGGCACAGGTGGTGATTCTCACACCCGTTTCCCGATGGGGATTTCTTTCCCAGCTGGTTCAGGATTGGTAGCGTTTGCTGCCGCGACAGGTGTTATGCCATTAGATATGCCTGAGTCTATCTTGGTAAGATTTAAAGGTAAGATGCAGCCTGGTATTACTTTACGTGATTTAGTGCATGCTATTCCTTTGTACGGCATTAAAGCTGGCCTGTTAACGGTTGCCAAGAAAGGTAAAATAAACGCCTTCTCTGGTCGCATTCTAGAAATTGAAGGTTTGGATGATTTAACTATCGAACAAGCGTTTGAGTTATCAGATGCATCTGCAGAGCGTTCTGCTGCGGGCTGTACGATTAAGCTTTCTGAAGCTTCTATTGCTGAATACTTAACATCTAACATCACGATGCTGCGCTGGATGATTAACGAAGGCTATGGCGACCCACGCACGCTAGAGCGCCGCGCGCTGAAAATGGAGCAGTGGTTAGAAAATCCAAGCTTAATGACTGCTGACGAAGACGCTGAGTACGCTGAAGTACTTGAAATTAACCTAGACGAAATCAAAGAGCCAATTCTTTGCTGTCCAAACGACCCTGATGACGCTAAAACTTTATCAGAAGTTGCTGGTGACAAAGTAGACGAAGTATTCATTGGTTCGTGCATGACTAATATTGGTCACTTCCGTGCTGCGGGTAAATTACTTGAGCAGTTTGACGGCACCTTGCCTACTCGTTTGTGGATGTCACCACCAACGAAGATGGATAAAGCGGTGTTGGTTGAAGAAGGTTATTATAACATTTATGGCCGTGCTGGCGTACGTACAGAAATGCCAGGCTGTTCATTGTGTATGGGTAACCAAGCGCGCGTTGAAGCGGGTGCGACGGTACTTTCTACCTCTACTCGTAACTTCCCCAACCGTTTAGGTGATGGCGCAAACGTTTATCTATGTTCAGCTGAAATGGCGGCAGTTGGTGCAATCGTCGGTAAAATTCCAACGGCACAAGAGTACATGGAGTATGCGAGCAAGATTGAGTCTATGAGTGGTGAAGTATTCCGTTACTTAAACTTCGATCGTATTGAGTCATTTAAGCAAGCGGAAGATGAAGCGAAAGCTAAAATTATTCCAACCTTAAATGTTGCCTAAATAAGGTGAGTGCATGCTAATTTCATGCATGTATTAAAATCAGCATAGAATATACTGATTTGTGATTGAAAAACCCGCTTAATTGCGGGTTTTTTGTTTGCGCTTTGCCCGCATGAATATTACTCTTTGTGCACTTTATGATTCCAATTTGAGTCGCTATGCAAGTTCTTTCTAATATGAGTCGAAAAATCGCTGCTGTGAGCATCGCGATGATGCTTATGCTATCTTTCCACGGCAGCGCTGGGGCATTTAAAGTAGACGAAAACGACGCTCAGCAGCCAAGCAGTCAACAAGAAAAGATCCCTTTAAGCTTTACAAACGGCACTGAAATTAGCGTTGAATTTGCAAATGATCCGCAATCACGCGCGCTGGGTTTGATGTATCGCCGTGAAATGTGCGAAGACTGCGGTATGCTGTTTAAATTTGATAGCGTGCGCATAGCCTCTATTTGGATGAAAAACACCTATATTCCTCTAGATTTAGCCTATATCAATGCCTTTGGTAAAATTGTAGATATAAAGCAGCTCACTCCGCATGACCTTACTTCAGTGCCAAGCTCAGTTCCGGTGCTCTATGCGCTTGAGATGAATCAAGGCTGGTTTGAAAGCAAAGGCTTGTCGGTAGGTGATACCGTTAAGTTACCCTCGTATATAAAATAATTGGATAGGAGACATCATGCAAAACGCACTTAACGTAGCGAAGTTTGGTGGCACAAGTGTGGCAAATTACGCCGCCATTAATAACTGTGCAAAAATCGTTGTAAATAATCCAAACACGCGTTTAGTGGTGGTGAGTGCAGCGGCGGGAGTAACGAATCATTTGGTGTTACTAGCTAATACCGCGCTGACCTCAGAACAAATTAGTGAAGTGATTGAAAATATACGCACCATTGAATACGCCATTTTAAATGAGCTGAAAAAACCAAGTGAAGTTGAGGATAAACTCTTTGCTCTTTTAGATGAGCTTGAGGGCTATGCACGCCACGAAGAAATTAATTTTTCCGATGCCTTGAAAGATTCTTTACTGTCGATGGGCGAGCGAATGTCATCATTGCTGGTGTCGGCAGTGATTCGAGAACATGGTCATGAGGCGATTAATTTTGACGTACGCAAAGTGCTGCGCACTGACGATAGATACACAGAAGCGACACCCGATATTGAGGTTATAGCGCAGCTTTCAAAACAATTGCTGCAGCCAGAGTTAGAAAAATCCATAGTGGTAACCCAAGGTTTTGTTGGGGCAGATCAGCAAGGTAACACCACGACGCTAGGGCGAGGCGGCTCTGATTTTACTGCCGCACTTTTAGCCGAGGGTTTAGGCGCAGAAACCTGCGAGATATGGACCGATGTGATTGGTGTGTATACCACCGATCCGAGGATCACCGACAAAGCACGGCCGCTACCAGAGTTAAGTTTTGAAGAGGCTGCTGAAATGGCCACTTTTGGCGCAAAAGTACTGCATCCGGCTACCATGGAGCCCGCGCTACGCCAAAATATTAAAGTGTTTGTAGGGTCTAGCAAAGAGCCCGAAAAAGGTGGCACTTGGATAGTACGTGATTGCGAGCATGAACCTGCATTTAGAGCGATAACCCGCCGCAAAGACTTAGTATTAGTAACGGTTAAAACCCCTAAAATGATGTATGCGCAAGGCTTTTTGGCTACGGTGTTTGACATTATTGCCAAGCATGACTTGAGTGTTGATTTGATTACCACCTCAGAAATTGCAGTATCTTTTACACTTGATAACCCGCCTAACAGTATCTCTGAAAAAATGAACAAAGAAACCCTGTTAGAGCTAAGCAGTATTTGTGATGTTAAGGTGGAACGAGACTTTGATGCGGTTACCGTAGTGGGTAATAACATGCACAGTGCTGCTGGCGTGTCATCTAAGATATTTGCTGCGGTGGCAGACTTTAACCTTAGAATGATATGTTTTGGCGCCAACGTGCATAATTTGTCGTTTGTGGTTGATAAAAACGACAGTGAAGACGTAGTAAAAGTATTGCATGCATCTTTATTTGAGTAGTGCTTGCTATTAGTTTATAAATTTTTAGCAATAAAAAGGGCGCAAATAGCGCCCTTTTTGTTTTTGCTTACCGCTACACTCTAAACTGACTGATAGACGACTGCAGCTCTTCAGCTAGTCTTGCCACCTCTGAGCTAGACTCAGCGGTTTGTTTCGCTCCCACTGTAGTATGCTCGGCAATGCCTACAATATTCTCTAGGCGTTCGCTAATTTGCGCAGAAACGGTGTGTTGCTCTCTCGCAGCATGCTCAATTCGGGTACTCACTTCGTAGGCGCGATGCACTGCGTCTGTGATGAGGTTAAGTGCCTGCCCGGCTTTTTCAGTTTGCGCTACACACGCATTAGTTTGCTCTTTTCCTTGATTCATCACAGATACGGCTTTTTCAGCTCCGGCTTGTAAGACTTCAATCATGGAATTAATTTCTTGTGTAGACTGCTGAGTGCGACTTGCAAGAGTACGTACTTCATCTGCTACAACCGCAAAACCTCTACCTTGTTCGCCGGCTCTTGCAGCTTCAATTGCTGCGTTGAGTGCCAGTAGGTTAGTCTGGTCTGCTACGCCTCGAATTACATCTAGTATACCGCCGATACTAGCGCTGTCTTGATGAAGCTTGTTGATGACCTCTGCAGCCTGCTGTACTTCGTTTGCCAATACCTGAATAGTGTCTTTGTTCTCTGCAGAAATCTTCTTCACTTTTTCAGCTTCTGCATCTGCATGCTTAATTTCCACCAAGGTGTCGTGAGCACTGGTTGAAACAAGTTCCGACGTTGTATGCATTTCGGTCGTTGCCGCCGCAATCTGTGATATTTGTGACTTTTGGTCTTCAATAGAGGCTGTGGTTTGTAGCGTGATCGTGGACGTTTCGCCAGATGCTGCTGCAAGTTGATCAGCACGCTGATGAATCGCATTAATAAGCTCTTTCAAACTGCCAATAAGGTTATTACAGTTTTTCGCAAGTACACCAAACTCGTCGTTTGAAGAGTCGTCAAGTTTATGCGTTAAGTCACCCGATGCTGCGATTTTCAGCAACTGATTTACTCTGTCTAATGGGCGTGTAATCGCGTTAACAGTTACGTAGCCAACACCACCAGCGATAACGAAGGATAATATTACTACCCCAATGATCGTTACGGTGCTTGAAGAAACCCGCCCCGCGACTGTTTCTTTGATGCTAGCTGCTTTTTCATCGGCCATTTCATTTAAGGAATCTAGCTCCACGATAGCTTCTGTAATTTTTGCATCTGCTGATAATAAAGCGTTCTGTGCCGCGTCAATTTGTTCAAGCTCATTCATCTTGGTCACGACTAAGCCTGTTCCAGAGCTTAAAGATTTAGATATTTGCGCAATTAAATCCTGCACTTCTTCGATAGTACCTGAGCTGTCTTGACCGTCTGCAGCTTGCACCATTTCTTCAAAACGAGACTGCGTTTGCTCTAGTACAACAGTCACTTCCTTGCTTCTGATTTCAGCCCGCTGCATCGACTCGGTTTTGCTATAGTCAGTGGCAACACTTAGCAGTGATAACATATTTGATTCTACAGTGTTTGCGATATCAGCCGCATCAGATAATGCCTCAGACTCACTTACTTCATCTAAATCTGTGAAATCCAGCAACAATGAAGAGGCATCGTCTGCGTTTTCTTCCAGAGTAGAGATTGTATCTTTGATCTGGCTATTTAAATCGATAGAGCCTAAATGCGCATCAAACATGTTGTTCGATGTTTCGACGTAGGATTCATACATGACATTGAGATTATTGACTGAGGCACGTAAGCCCTCGTCATTTTTTACCACATCGCTCAGTCTTTGAAGCGTTTGGTCAAAGCGTTCTTTGCTAGTGTTGAACTCTGTTCGTTTAGATAGAACGGTTTCTTTGTCCTTACTAACAAAGCCTTCAAAAGCCAAGCGCCCCATATTGACAAAGGCGACCTTTAAATTTGAGGTACCAGCTACCGTTGGCAAAGCCAAAGTACTCACTTCTTCCGACGCTTTGCCCACTTTACTTAGGCTCGACATTGAGGAAAAACCGAGTAGTAGCAACAATAAGGTGATCACTGCAAACCCGCCGATGACGCGCATTGCTACCGTTATTTTCATATTAGCTCCTGATACAACTATCTATTTAGAAATTTAGTCTGTAGATAAATATCGGAAGAATGAAGCATAACTTAAGCGTGATATTGAATTGTTTTTGCAGTTTCTAAACAGTGTAAAGAAAGGCTGTTGCCCCAAACATAACCACTGTCTAAAGCGTGAATGCTTGCCTTACAGCCATATTTTTTGGGGAGGTGACCAAGTAATGCTGCCCAATGGCCGAAGAACAGCTGATGGCTATCGGTCAGCTTTGGGTTATCAAACATAAACCATGGTGCTATGCCAGCTGGAGCGCTACTAGGGTGAGATTTACTGTCAAACTCCAAAGATAGGTCTTTTTTTAAATAACGCATGCGGGTAAATGAATTTACGATGAAGCGGTGCCTGTCATTGCCCGCTAGCGTATCAGACCATTTATCGGGTTGATTGCCGTACATTTTTTGTAAAAAACTTGCGGCCTTGTCGCTTTGTAAAAGGGCTTCAACTTCTGCTGACAGTTTTAGTGCTTTTTTGATAGACCAAGTAGGATAGAGACCTGCGTGAGTGATCAGTGTTTTTTTAGCGGGTTTTACTGCCAGAGGCTTAGTTTTTAGCCAATCGATTGTGCTGTCGAAGCGCTTATCCTTTAATAAAGGCATGAGCTTGTCTTGAGGTTTAGGGCTTTTAAATCCATAAGCGATAGCCATCAGGTTTAAGTCGTGATTGCCTAAAACGCACTCAAAATGCGGTCCTAAATCTTGGCAGAAATTAAGGGTAGATAATGAATCTGGTCCTCTAGCGACTAAATCGCCAACGGCCCATAGCTTATCTTTGTTAAAATCAAAATTGGCTTTTTTTAGAATGGATTTTAGTGCTTGATAGCACCCTTGCACGTCACCAATAATAAAGTTTCTCATCGATGCAATCAATGAATCGCGTTAGGAACGGCTAATCTGAAAACGGGGATTTGAGCGCGATACGTAGATTGGTCTTGTTGCTCAAAATCATAATGCCCTTGCATACTGCCCACTTCAGTCTTGAACATTGAGGCGCTTGTATACTGGTAAGTTTGTTTAGGTGCAATGGTAGGTTGCTCGCCCACAACGCCCGCACCACTTACCTCAACCTTTTCGCCATTACCGTTGGTGATTAACCAATATCTGCTGCGCAGCGTCATAGGCTGTTCGCTCAGATTGGTTATGTTAACGGTATAACTGAATACATGGACGGCTTGGTTTTCGGATTTTTCTTGCTTGCCTATATATTTTGTATCAACCGATATGTGTATCTGTTCAGTCACTGTTGGCCTCATAAACATGATTGGCAATCGATGCAAACTCTTCTAAAGAAAGTGTTTGAGCGCGGCGCTCTGCATCTATATCTAATGCGTTAAGGCTATCTTCACTGATGAGGTTTTTCAAGCTGTTACGAATGGTTTTTCGGCGTTGATTAAACGCTGTCCCCACCACTTCCTCTAGGCTCTGCACAGAATGTAAATCTACAGGCGGGGTTTTATGAGGAAGTAACCTTACTACAGCAGAATCAACTTTAGGTGCTGGCTTGAATGCACTAGGCGGCACCATGACTACAGGCGTCGCTTCACAATAATAGCGCGCCATCACCGACAATTTGCCATATAAGCTGTCGTTATGTGTGGCGCACAGGCGTTTCACTACTTCCAGTTGCAGCATAAAGTGCATATCGTAAATATGCTCGCTGAAGCTGAATAAATGAAACATTAGCGGAGTGGAGATATTATACGGCAAGTTACCAAATACCCGCATTGGGCCAGCTTCGGTCAAGCTCGAGAAATCAAACTTAAGTGCATCTTGTTCAACAATATTCAATTTATCTTGAATAAAGGGGTGTTCGCGCAAGCGTTTGGCTAAATCGCGGTCAAGCTCAATCACCGTGAGCTTATCAACAAGCTCTGCAACGGGCTCTGTTAATGCACCCAAACCTGGTCCAATTTCTACCAAATTCTCGCCCGTTTTTGGACCGATAGCGCTTACGATTTGGTCTATGACATACTCATCAAATAAAAAGTTTTGACCAAAACGTTTACGTGCCGTGTGACCTAAATGAGTTTTGCTCACTGTTTTTTCTTCGCTAGTTTAATGGCTTTATTAATAGCACGCTTCATACTGCCTGCGTCTACATCGCCTGAGCCCGCTAAATCAGCAGCGGTGCCATGGTCAACAGATGTGCGCACAAACGGCAGGCCTAGGGTGATGTTAACGGAATTACCGAAACCTTTAAATTTCAAAACTGGTAAGCCTTGGTCATGGTACATGGCCAATACAGCGTCCGCCTTTTCTAGGTATTTAGGTTGAAAGATTGTGTCTGCAGGTAAAGGACCAATCAAATTAATACCTTGCGAGCGAAGTACATCGAGCGTCGGCGTGATAATCTGAATTTCTTCAGTGCCTAGGTGACCGTCTTCTCCAGCGTGAGGGTTTAAGCCGCACACATAAATTGTTGGTTCATCGATACCAAATTTCAGTTTCAAATCGGTATTAATAATGCGTACGACCTTGTCGATACGCTCTGGGGTGATTGCTTTTGAGACATAAGCTAGTGGTATATGCGTGGTGGCCAGGCATACGCGTAGCCCATCAGTTGCCAGCATCATAACTACATCCGCAGTATTAGACTGCTGAGCGAAATATTCGGTATGTCCGCTAAACGAAACGCCAGCTTTGTTTATAATGCCTTTGTGCACAGGGCCGGTAACCACAGCGTCGAAATTACCCAGCATGTTTTCTTCACACGCTTGGCGAAGTGTTTCCACCACATACTGTCCGTTACCGCTATCTAACTTACCTGCAACGACATCTACTGCTACAGGGATGTGATACACAATCATTTGTCCAGCTTGTTGAACAATATCTAAGCCGGGCTCAAAAGGAATGATTTCAAGTGCAACGCCAAGCTGCACTGCACGTTGGGCCATCATATTGCGGTCAGCAAAGATAACCATTTGGGCATCCCACTGCTGCCTCGACAGCATAATCATGAGATCAGGACCGATACCAGCCGGTTCGCCAGGCGTTACCGCAATGCGTATTGGTAAACTCATATCAAATAATCCTTATGCATCGACTACTTCGATATAGGCTTCGTCTCGCATTTCTCTCATCCAAGCATCGGTTTCTTCTTGGAATTTTCTATTGAAAATCAACTGATATGCGCGCTCTTCTTTGCGACGTTCGGTAGCATCATCTACTCTGCGTTCAATCAGTTGAATAAGATGCCAGCCGTGTTGTGAACGAATAGGCATGCTGTATTCATCTTTTTCTAGCGTCGCAAGAGCTTCTTTAAAAGCGGGCACATAGATATTTGGGTCGTTCCATCCTAACTCTCCGCCGCGTAAAGCTGAGCCTGGGTCTTCAGAATGTTCTTTAGCCAGTTCTGCAAAGTCAGCATCCCCTTCAATCAACTGCGCTCTAAATTCGGTAAGCATTTGCTCTGCCTTAGTATCGCTTAAAATAATAGAAGGGGTAATTAAGATATGGCGAGCGTTAACTTCTTCAACTTGCACGACTTCTACGCCACGCGTATCTGCTACCTTTAGAATGTGGAAACCTGCGCCAGAACGAATAGGGCCAATTAGCTCTTCTTTTGGCTTACCTTCTACTGCTTCTGCGAATAGAGTAGGCATGGAGTTGATGTTCATCCAGCCCATATCACCGCCATCAAGTGCTTCAGCTCCTGACGAAGACGCGATGGCAATCTTTTGAAAGTCAGAGCCGTTGTTTAAAAGCTCGAGTACTTTATCAGCACGCTCTCTTGCATCAGTGATTTCAACTTCAGTTGCGTTATTCGGCAAACCTATAAGAATATGGCCTAAGCGATATTCGGCTTGTGCGTCGCCCTGCTGATTTAAAAGCTCTACCAAGGTGTTGATTTCTTGCGGCGTAATGTAAACGCGGCGTCTAACATTTGCACGACGTACTTCACCCATAACAAGCTCTTTACGGATGGATTCGCGATATGTCTCGTAGGTAAGGCCGTCAGCGGCAACTGCATTTCTAAACTGTTCGGGAGTTAAGCCCTCACCTTGCGCAATGTTATTAATAGTCTGGTCTAGCTGGGGGTCGCTAATTTGAATGCCCATACGCTCTGCCATTTGCGCCTGCAAATTTTCCAAAATCAAACGCTCAATTGCTTGGGTTCTCAGCGCTCTGTCAGAGGGAAGCGACTGCCCGTTTGTGGCAGCGCTAGCCTTAACATTGTTAACGAGTTCTTGGATTTCGCTTTCTAAAATAACACCTTGGTCGACGATGACTGCGACTTTATCGAGCAGTTGTTTTGAGTGCCCTGCAAAAGCAAGCATAAGCAGCATGGTAGCTACACTGATATTAACTAATATTTTTTTCATAACTTCTCAAATAATAAGGTTGTAAAGCCTTTTGACTAATTTAAAACGAAAGGCTGACGATATCCAAACAAGCCTTGACGTAACATATCTACTTTATTGGTTTGGCTACCCATCCCTTTGAAAACAAATTGTAGCGCAATTCCTGAATCAAAATCATCAACATCTCTAACGCCATCATTGTTAAAGCGGGTCGCTAAGTGGCGCTGAACGGTTAAGCGTAGGGCCCAGCAGCAACTTTCGTACTCTATACCCATAAAGCTCTCGGTTGTTCTTGAACGCTCGAAATCACGATAGTAACGACCTACCCAATGCCAGTTTTCGTTAATTGGCCAACTGGCAGAGATACCAAATTGGTCAATTTTTTCGTTAGAAAGTTCGCGAATATAGCGATGGTTAATTTGAATGAGCTTATTTTCTGCCAGACGATATTCGGTAGAAAAACTGCTGCGCTCAACTTTATTGGTGTCGGTGCCTACCTGAACATCTGAGTGTAAAAACCAATTACGATTCACTTGCCAATCAAATTCTGCGGCAATCGCAGAGCGGTTGTCTAGGCGCTGGCTTGCAAGTAGCTTAGCGTCTTCTAAATATAATATTTGGCCAATGCTTGCAGAAAGCAATTCACGGTTGTTACTGTCAATAATACGGGCAGTCGCACCTAAGGTGAATTGGTTATTGTCATTAATTCGGTCGAGTCCCGTAAATTCCTGTCCACGGAATAGATTAGAGAAGGTTGTTAACAGCTCAGTGGTGTCGTAACGCCCAATATTAAATTGCTCTTGGTAACTGGTGTACAGATACTGCGCTTTAGGCTCAAAGGTTACAAGGTAATTTGCATCACCTACTTTTTGGTCTCGCTCAAAAATAAGTGAGCCGTAAAGTCTCGCTTGGCCTAGTGTGCGCTCAACAGTCTCTTCTAATAATGGATTATTCGTGTTTTCGATATCTTGGTCGTAGTAGGTGTGTAGAACACTGACCTCAGCTAACAATTCCCCCCAAGCTCTTTGATAAGGGATGCTCAGTGATGGTTCAACATGCACCCTAAGGGCGTCAGGACGTTGTTCAAGGCGATTGTCAAAATACGCAAGTTCAGACGTTACATCAAAATCTAACCAATTATTGATACTTGTGGCGTAAAACAACTTTGCCTCTGGCAGTGCGCGGTAATTGTCTTCAAAATTACCAATAGTCGTAAAATCTCTCACCGCCATACTGAAATCAAGATTTTCACTAAAGTAGCTCAAGCCTGCCTGACGATATAAATAAGTATCTGCCTGATTGTAATAGTCTGAACGTAAATCCACGATGTAGTTGTTATCGCTTATATCACTAATATCTGCCGTTACCGACCAGTTGTCGCCTAACTTTCCTTTATGGTTAAAGCGATAAAAATATCGTGAATCGTCGCTATCGGTGTCTGTATCATTTGCAAGGTATTCAAGCTGAAGCTCGCCTTGATGTTGCTCGCTTAAATAGCGCCATTCGTTTTTGAGCTGCAGGCCTCGGTTGGTCATGTAGCGTGTTGAAATGGTCGTATCGACATTCGGCGCAATATTCCA
>CAYQMI010000016.1:0-20983 GCA_964418575.1 uncultured Glaciecola sp. | reverse complement strand
TCAGCGGCGCCGCGCCCGTTAATGCCTTTAATTTGATATTCAGAAGATTGCAATTGCAGAAGTTCAATTTCAGCGTTTGCTTCAATGCCCAAACTTTCAACCTTGAGTAATTCGTCGGTGTAAATAACATCGCCACTTGCTTGAATACGTTGACCGTTTTCACGCACGTTGGCAGAGTCAGCTTGAATAATTGAGTCTTCGGTGGTGATAACAACCTGACCTTCAAATACCGCGATTTCATTTTTGATAATTTGGGCGGCGTTTGAGCTCACCTCAATACTGCCCTCTGCAATTTTGGGTGCTTCAAAATCGAATGTTTGCACTGCGCAATTTGCTTGCGCGCGAGTGCTAGTGCTGTAAGTCGATATTGAGCATGTGAGCGCAATCAACCAACTAATATATGTTAGTTTCATTCAGACGTTTTGGCCGCGAGTAAAGTCAGTAAAATCAGAGGCAAGGTAATAGAATATGCTCTACAAAAATATAACACATCATTTTAAAGGGTAATGCTTCAAAACCCAAGGTTTAAACCATGAAAAACCATGAAAAAGCGGGAATAATGATACTTTTTTTAAAAAAACCTTTAATATTAAAGACATTGTTGCAAGCAAATTTTATTTTTTTAAAGTAAACGATATGTCTTATTGGGGAAAAATCATTGGTGCCTTAGTTGGGATGGCAATTTTTAAGCTTCCTGGCGCAATTCTTGGTCTCATTGTTGGGCACATGTTCGACGCCAATTATGCGCGTGACTTTTCCCGCCAAGGTGGTTTTGCCAGATTCTTTAGTTCTAAAGAGCAAATTCAAAAACAAGCCGTATTTTTTCATGCCTTGTTTTCTGCACTAGGTCATGTTTGTAAAGCAGACGGCCAGGTTACCACCGAAGAAATACAGGTAGCGACACGTTTAATGGATGATATGAAGCTGCATGGCGCATCACGAAAAGAAGCGCAACAAGCTTTTAGAGAGGGTAAAGAGAAAGATTTTCCACTCGGTGAAATGTTAAGCACTTTTAAGCAATATGCGCATGGTCGCCGTGATATTTTACAGGTTTTTTTAGAAATATTAATTGCTGCCGCATGTGCGGATGGACGCATTAGCAGTAATGAAATGCGGGTATTACAAACCGTTGCATCTAGTTTAGGGTTTAGCGCGCAAGACTTACAGTTTTTGATCAGCACGTTTGAAGCTGCTCAACGTTTTCGACAAGGTCAGGGGTTTCACCAGCATCATTCAGGACAGCGCCGTCAATACCAGCAGGCCTATAATTCACAAAACGCGCTAGCCGACGCCTATAAAATTTTAGGAGTAAGCGAGAAAGAAGATGATAAAACGATTAAGCGAGCGTATAAAAAGCTAATGTCGCAACATCATCCCGATAAACTTGCAGCAAAAGGCCTACCAGAGCAGGCGTTAGAAATGGCGAATAAACGCACACAGGAAATTCAGTCTGCCTACGAATTGATAAAAGAAAAACGGGGTCTTTAGAGGTAAAACAAATGCCCAAGGCGAGCCAAGCAGCAAAATCACCTGCTAAGCAAAAGCTTACAGCGCTTAACGAATCTTTAATTGCAGAATTTATTGACATGTTGTGGTTAGAGAAAGGCTTAAGCCAAAATACCGCGAGTGCTTATAAGACTGATCTAACTAAGTTTGCTATGTTTATTCAGCAAAGTAACAAAGGCGATCTATTACAAGTAGAGCCAGAAGATGTAAGTGCTTACTTATCGTTGCGGCTGGAGCAAGGTTTATCGCAGCGTTCAACCGCAAGGTTTTTAAGTTCTGCCCGTGCTTTTTATCGCTATCAAATTGGCATCAAAAAATGCATCATCAACCCCATTGATGATGTTAGTAACCCTAAGTTACCCAGCTATCTACCAAGCACTTTGTCTGAGGGGCAAGTTGATGCGCTGCTATCGGCACCAGATGAATCCGATGCGATTCAAATGCGCGACAAAGCCATGCTGGAATTGCTTTATGCAACTGGCGTACGCGTCAGTGAGTTAGTTAACTTACAAATGCATGAACTCGGGATGCTGCAGGGTGTAATACGAGTAACGGGTAAGGGGGGTAAGGAGCGTTTAGTACCTATGGGTGAAAACGCTGCAGAATGTGTAAGTGATTACCTAAAGAAAGCCCGCCCTGAGCTGATGAAAAGACCCACCAATACTGTTTTTCCCAGTAAGCGAGGGCTTACTATGACGCGTCAAACGTTTTGGCATCGTATTAAGCACTATGCGCGGGTTGCTGGGATCACTGTTGCGCTATCGCCGCATACTCTGCGCCATGCCTTTGCTACTCATTTACTCAACCATGGTGCAGATTTAAGGGTAGTACAAATGTTGTTAGGGCATAGCGATTTATCTACTACTCAAATATACACGCATGTTGCTACAGCACGACTGCAGACTTTGGTTAAAGACCACCATCCAAGAGCGTGACACATTTAAGTCTAAAAATTTTCATCAAAAAACTCTCTTTACACGTATAATTGCGCAATTAAATGAAATCTATTCTCTATATTGTCGGTCTAAACACTGATAGTAGTAATAATTTGGAATTTTATATGACACAAGCTTTTACATTTTCGAAGTTAACATTAGGCTGCTTAGCAACGTTTTTGGCGTTAGCGATGAGCGCAAACGCTCTGGCTCAAGTGAAGCTCGAGGGCAGTGATGCCTTAGCGGCAAGTTTGGGCGAGAAGTTACAACTTCGTATTGATACCATCGCCGACTCTCCAGTGCCTGGTTTATTAGAGTTATACACAGACCGTGGTTTATTCTATGCAAGCGAAGATGGCGAGTACTTCTTGCAAGCACGCGTATACAACGTGGAAGACGGAATTGTTGACATTACCGAAAATTCTCTTAAAAAAATGCGTTTAGCTGGTATCGAAAAGTTTAAAGATACGGCAATAGAGTTTAAAGCTGAAAAAGAAAAATACGTAGTAAATGTATTCACCGATGCAACCTGTGGTTATTGCCGTAAATTGCACAATGAAATGGACCAGCTAAACGATTTAGGCATTACAGTTAGGTATTTGGCCTTTCCGCGCGCAGGCATAAACAGTCAAGTATACAATGATGCCGTCTCAATTTGGTGTTCTGAAAACCCTCAAGATGCAATTACTAAAGCCAAAGCCGGTGAGCGAGTTGCCAATGCGTCGTGCGAAAACGCAGTCGCAGAACAGTACAACTTTGGCAAGCAAATTGGCGTAAGTGGCACCCCAAATATTGTTATGCCTGATGGTTCTGTTGTTCCAGGCTATCAGCCTGCAAAAGCCTTAGAAATGGCGCTTGAGCAAAGCGCAGGGTAATCACTCAAACCTACATTGCGCCGAGTCAAATTGCTATTGCTCTGAGTGCATAGCGTAAACTCGGCTCAGCATGCAGTGTATTAAATGGATAGCAAGTAATGAGTGTCAGCATCGACACATTACTTGCGGCCATAATCCCCACATCGTTAGAAGAAACCACCATTGCTTCGCTGACCTTATAACGCCGAGTGCCTCCAAAATGCTCTATTTTTATTTCGTCTCCTAACTGCAAGTATTGAAGCGCTTTGAAATGCGTATCCCGGTGCGCAGCAATAACCGAATTACCGCGCTCAGAAAGGACGCTTGAGGCTGACATCAAACTTGGCCCAAATGCTAGGTTTCGGCCGCTTTCTCCCGATAAAACATAATAGCTTTGCTTCAAATAACTGATTTTGCCAATGACGGTTGTGTCGGCCCATGGCCACGGCTTTCGCGGTACTTTAGTTTGCTTTCCTTGCTCCCAGGCCGATGCCATCAGTATTTGGGCAACTTGCGCTTTAATATGAATATAGCTGCCCTGCCCAATCAGCACCATCGCTACTAATAGCATCATGCAGAATATTAGTTTGGAGGCGGCAACATAGCTAAATGTCGACAAGCTTTTAGCAAAATAGCTTGAGATATCTGCTTGCATTTATTTGTGCCCTATAAAGATGGGTAAGCCAAATAACCCTGCTAAGGCAAGGAATACAAGCCCGAATAGCATGTAAAAGCGCGATTGTGTGCTTGTTTGTGGCAAATGCATTTGTGTTGCACTCCAAGCTTTATTACTAAGCGCCTTAACTTGGTCTTGTTTGAGCTGCGCGGCTTTTTGTTTAAGCATGGCTAGGTAGTCTTGAGAGGGCTTGAGCTGCTGATCGTCAATCGCAATTAAGCTGGTGTAATCGCTAAGAAGCTCGTGTTCTAATGCAGTTTCAGTAATATTTTTTTGCGTGTACTGCTGCAGCGCAAGATAGTCCTCCCCCTGCGCAGGGGTAATGCTCAATGCGCGCTTGAGTTGCTGTATTTTATGATAAGCCCATTGTTTGGCGAGTCCCGAATTTCCTTTTGTTTGACTACTGTGTTGTTGAGGTATTGCGCTTTTCCACAGCATTGCTTGGGCATGACTTTGTGCTGGTTCGCTCCCATTATCACCATCACTAAAAGATGCTGAGGGCGCATGCCATTTTGCTTGCAGGGAAAATGCTGGCGGCTTGCTTTCGAGATCAACACCTGCTTGTTCAGGCGTATACCGGTACGTCAAAGTGATTGGCTCACCAGCGTATACATCCGGTATTTTGCTCGGAAAAACTTCAAGCATACTCTGAGGCTCTTGTAAGAGTAGTTCTATGTCGGTGAGTGCGGGGCGTTTAATTTTATCCAAAAGAGCCGTCATTTTCGCGTTTACTTGAGATACATCGCCTATTAGGGTGAAAGTACCCCGTCCAGCAATGGCCGCTTCGCTCATAAAGTAAGTGTTAGGTGCACTACCTATACCTATAGTAAATAAGCGGTGTGCACCCAAGCGCTCATTGATGATTTTAAGTAGTTGGGCTTCATTGCTGACGCTTCCGTCGGTAATAAATAGTATTTGGTGGAGGCTCGGTATCGCGCTGCTTTGAGTATCGCTTGTTTGGCTAGATTTTAAGTCGAAGGTAAGTGAAAGTGCGTCTGCTATTTCAGTGCCGCCGCTCGCCTGTAGTTTTTGCACAAAGCGTTTAGCCGCTTGTTTGTTGGCATTATTTGCAGGCTTTGCCTCTAGCCATAAACTTGTTGCCCGGCTATTAAATTCGATGAGGTTAAACCTATCGCTACTTTCCAGCTCTTCAATAGCATGAATTAAAGCAGCTTTTGCTTGCTCTATGGCATCTCCTACCATTGAGCCAGAGGTATCTAAGATAAAGCTAATGTCTCGGCGTACATTCACCGCATCATTTGAGGGTGGCACAATTTGGATGAGGCCGTATTGACTGCCATTTTTAGATTGTGTCAAATGCGCAGCCTCGGGCCTGTTACTTGCAGCTAGCTCCCAGCTCAATACAAACTCTTTTGCTATGGGCTTTTCTTCATCAAGGCGAATATGCATTTGATGCTTGCCACTTTTCGATTTGGTGCTTTGAATCTTATGATGTTCACTTTGAATATTGCCAATAGGCATGCCCATATTTACGTTAACGTTCACCGATAGCGCACTATGGGAAACAGCGGAGCTCATTAAGTTCGCATCTTCAAGGTTTTCGGCATGATCGGCAGGGGTATATCTTGGTGAGATAGCGCTAGGAATTCGTAGACCATATCTACCTTTATCTAAATGGATGACCTGTTGGTACTCAATGATGACTTTAATTTGGCTTTGAGGCGCAATATTGGCAATCTTATTTACAAACATATTAGGCCGAATTTGATTAACCAAACTAGCACTTTTGCCCATCTCTTTGGCGCTGTCAAAAGCGGCCTTTGCTTTTTGTTTCTCTTGAATTTCCCCGGTGATTTTCCGCTCGCCAATATGCATTTCCATTGCATCTACCGCGGCATCTTCGGGTAAAGGAAAAACATATACACCGTTTTGCCATTGCTTACTCTTGTTCTCAAAAACTTGCGTGACTCGGGTGCGCATCACATTTGCATTTACCTCTACGTCAAAGTCACTATTTAACATGGGGCTTAGCAAATAAGCCTTTTGCATTTGCTCATTGCCGTCTTGCTCAAAATAGAATCCACCGCTTGTGCCCTCATAGATATTATTTACGATCTGCATATTAGACACCGTGTTCCCAGTGTGAATAAGCGCTTGCACGCTTTGAGCGCTGGGTGAACTCGTTGGACTTGGGGTATTTTGAGCTCGCTGCTCAGCGTTATTGTTCGCGAGCTTTGATATTGTGCTTAACATCGAGCCGGCGTTGCTGTTCGAGCTAGAAAGGGCATGCAGCAAACTCACCGTGCCGATGGCTGCAATTATGAGCAATAGTTTTTGAATTTGAGTCACCAGACACCTCTTTAATGCTGTTGATAAATGACATTTAAATTTTAAAAAATCGAGAGCAGAGAACAGCAGCCTTTAGTTGGCTGCTGCGATTGCGTTTTGTTCGTTGATGAGCTTTAAAGTCACTTTGCGGTCGAAAAACAATGACTCGTATTCTTGAGAGGGGCTTGCATCACTGCCTGATTGCTGTGCTGTGTTTTGCACCAGCTCTCCTTGTCCTTGCGTGATAATTTGTTTAGGCATAACGCGCTGAGTCACCAAAAAATCTTTAACGGATTCGGCGCGTTGTTCGGATAAAATTCGGTTGTATTGTGAATCTCCACGAGCGTCTGCAAAGCCGCTGATTTTTACCATTAAGTCTGGATACTGCTTTAATAAGCCCGCTAAACTTTTCAACTGTGATTTAAAAGGTTCTTCAACTAAAAATGATGCGGTTTTAAACTGCACGTTTGATTCAAGTGCGGGTAGGTCTCGCATCCACTCGGTGGCTACTTTGGTATCGAAGCTGGCTAGCTGCACCATGTTAGATTGTTCGAGCTGAGCATATTGTTCGGCCAGTGCAGAGAATTCCGCCGCCTGCTGAGACACCTGATAGTTAAGCTGACTAAGTTGTTGCTCTTGGTTTTCAATTTTATTGTCGCTGTTCACATCGTTGGCCATAAAAATGCCAAATAGTCCACCCACAACACCGCCAATAGGGCCGCCAATTAAAGCTCCAGCTACTGCTCCAGAGCCAAATCCGATAAGTTCGTTGCGTGCGTTTTCGTGCTTTTGTTCGCTTTGCAAGTTCCTACTCTCGTTCGCGGGAGTATCAGCACTCGCTGGGTTAGCTTGAACAAGCGCGAAGGCGATGGTGCTAGCAATAATAAGTTTTTTCATAATGATTTCCTTTGTTGGTTTGAAAGTGATGAATAAAAAATGGAAAGCGAATAATGTTCGCTGATCATCGAGGAGCTATTAAACAAAGAAAAAATGGCAAGTAAGGGATTCAATCATGGCAATGTGGCGATCAATTGTGGCGAAAAAATGGAAATTGAGAGTACGGGCTTTGCTTTGATAGAAAAAACGATATAGTTGACGCATTCGCACAGGCACACATCAAAGATACTTAACTTTTTATGTCAAAAACCATTGCGCTAGTAGAAGACGATTTAGCACTTAGAGAAAACTACATTGCTGCATTGACCAAGCAAGGCTATAGGGTGCTTGCGTATCAAACGCGTCCGGAAGCTGAGCAGGCTTTTGATGAGTGCTTACCTGATTTAGCGATTATCGACATTGGTTTGCAAGATGAAATAGATGGCGGCTTTGCCTTGTGTCAACAACTCAGGGGCTTGTCGAAAACACTGCCAATCATATTTTTTACCGCACGAGATAACGACTACGACACAATTTGTGGTTTGCGCATGGGCGCCGACGATTACCTTACAAAAGATATAAGCCTGCCACATTTGTTGGCAAGGATTGCGGCATTATTTAGGCGCAATGACTTACTCTCTCAACCTCAACAAGCTTCGGATGTATTAAAAAGCGGTAAGTTGACGATGGATGCAAAACGCATGACTGTATCGTGGGATGGAACAGCGCTTGAGCTAACGGTGACTGAATTTTGGATGCTACATGCCATTGCCAAACATGCGGGACATGTGAAAAGCCGTCAGCAGTTGATGGATGAATCGAAGATGGTGGTGGACGACACAACCATTACGTCCCACATCAAGCGCATTCGCAAAAAGTTCATGCAGTTAGAGGCAGATTTTGACTGCATTGAAACTGTGTATGGCATGGGCTATCGGTGGAAGTCACAATGATAAAAAGGTGGGCAATAGGTCTACGTACGAAGTTAGTGCTGTTTTCTTCGTTTTTGTTTGTTATTCCCTACCTCGGCTACCAATTCGTTTGGGAGCTTGAGACATATTTGCGTATTGGTCAGGAGCAAACATTAGTGGGTACTGCCAGAGCAGTTGCGACTGCTCTTCATGAGCGCCCAGCCCTCTTTGATAATCAGTCTGCATTTTTATCAAGTGTGCGCCCGGGTAAAGACTTGTATGCGCATCGTATTCGTTATCCAATACAGCTCGATGGCCGCTTGCAAGACTGGCAAGATTATCGCGACCTAAGCATCACCTATGATGGCGCAAATTTAATTGAGCAGTCGAAGGTATATGATCCCTCAAGCCTGAAGTTTACGCATATGGTCGGACAATACGATAAGTTTTTATATGCCATGTTCAGTGTTACCGATGATAATGTTTTGTTTCGACCTGCCAATGCTCTGCGCATCGATCGCAACGACTTTTTACAAATCGCGCTGACCGATTCCGATGGTCAGTTCAAACGCTTTGTTATTGCCCCTTTTGAGGCGGGCTGGGTGAATGCTTTTACTCTGGATAGCAATACCAATTTAATATCACCGGTTGGCGTTGAAACGCGAATACAAGGACGCCTGCGCTTAACTGAAAGGGGCTACGATTTAGAGCTTAGATTCCCTTTGGCCATGGTGGCGAGCAATATAGCCTTCGCTATTGCCGATGTCGATGACGCGCAAAGCCGGGAGATAAAATATGTCATGGGCACCGCTAACCCAGCAAAGTCAGAAGATTTAGGCACGGTACTCATTCCCTCTCCAGAGATTGAACGAATTATTAAAGGGCTGAAATACTCAAATGCACGAGTATGGGTGGTCGATAAACACATGCGTGTGCTTGCGCGCTCGGGCGATATTCAAAGCTCTCAAGGTGTTTCGAGCGAGCAGACGCCAGATGAAACATCAGATACCCAAAGCCTTTGGCAGCGCTTTGAATCAAGCGTGTTGCTGCCTTTGTATTATAAAATACTCACGAAACCACCCAGTGAGTTTATTGATGAGCTTTCCGACGCCTTCGCTCTTCAGGGTAAGGATATTGCGAGTGCGCTTTCGGGCGAGCCCGACACATTGTGGCGCCTAAGTCCTGACAACAAAGCCGTAATTTTATCTGCTGCACACCCGATTTTTATTGACGGCGAAGTGATGGGCGCGGTGGTGGTTGAACAAACAACCAACGGAATACGAACCCTACGAAATCAGGCCTTGGAAAAGCAGTTTAATTTTATTTTGGCCGTAATTGTTCTGGGTATTGTCTCTTTCTTCCTTGTTGCTTCTAGAATATCTAACAGAATAAGGCGTTTGCGCGACGATACTGAAAGTGCGATTGATGCAAGCGGTAAAATTATTGGCAATATATCGGCCTCTAGTTCTTCGGACGAAATTGGGGACTTGTCGCGCACCTTTTTGCAAGTACTTGGCAAGTTGTCACAGTACAACCATTACCTAGAAAACATGGCCTCACGCTTGTCTCATGAGCTTCGCACGCCGGTTGCTATTGTTAATTCGTCTCTTGATAACCTGATGCTTGACCCTGACGCCCCCGACCGACACATCTATGTCGAGCGAGCAAAACAAGGCATTTCCAGACTGAGTAAAATACTCAATAGCATGAGCGAGGCCACCCGATTAGATGAGTCAATCAAGCGCACCGATAAAGAGGAGTTTATGCTCTCAAGTGTGTTGAACGGCTGCGTGGACGGTTTCAAAATGACCTATCCTGAGCATTTAATAAACTATGAAAACACCTTACCAGAGGCTAAATTAACAGGCTCTCCCGAGCTTTTCGCGCAAATGCTTGATAAGGTCGTTGTTAACGCGATTGAATTTAGCGAAGCAGGTCAAGCAATTGAACTACGTGTATTTGAGAAAGATAAAAAATGCACGCTTTCGGTTATCAATCGTGGTCCTTTACTACCCGACGACATGAAAAATCAACTGTTAGAGTCAATGATATCGGTTCGGAAGTCTGCGCCAGCGGACTCAGCGCATTTAGGTCTAGGCCTGTTTATTGCCAACATGATTGTGAAGTTTCACAAGGGGCGGCTAAGTATCGATAACTTGCCGGATCACAGTGGCGTAATCGTACTTATGCAGTTCAGCTAGGCAAAACTTTAAAATATAGTTCAAAAAACCCGCATATTTGCTAAGCTAATAAACGAAATTAGAAATGTGTAAATTATTTATTTAATTACAAGGACTTATAAATCTATGGCCGGCCCCATATTGATTGCAACGCTTCTGATCAACCTACTAGTATTGATTGCCGCTTACTTCCACAGTCCTTTACTCTGGCTCGGTTTATTGACTATCCCTCTTTTGGCCATCGTTTTGTTTGACATGAACCAGACTCGCCACGCCCTATGGCGCAACTATCCGGCGCTTGCCAGAGGCCGCTGGTTTATGGAAGAAGTTCGCCCGTTTATTCAACAGTACTTTATTGAGTCAGAAACATCAGGCTCACCCATTAGCAGAATGTTTCGCAACATCGTATATCAGCGTGCAAAAGGGAATCGGGAAACCGTTCCTTTTGGCACGCGGGTAGACACTTACAGGGTGGGTTATGAGTGGATTGGTCATTCAATTTCAGCGCTAAGTGTGGAACATGTAAACTGCAAACCTAGAGTCAAAATCGGTGGTAAACATTGCACGCAGCCCTATGAAGCGAGCATTTTAAATATTTCTGCGATGAGCTTTGGTTCTTTGAGCAAAAACGCTTTATTGGCTCTCAACCGTGGCGCAAAAGCGGGTAATTTTTATCACAACACCGGCGAGGGTGGCATAAGTCCTTATCACAAAGAGCATGGCGCCGATTTAGTGTGGCAGGTGGGTACCGGGTATTTTGGCTGTAGAACGCAAGAAGGAGGCTTCGACGCTGATAAATTTCAAAAAGCAGCCAGCAGCCCACAGGTAAAAATGATTGAGATTAAACTATCTCAAGGCGCAAAGCCTGGTCACGGCGGCATATTACCTGCAAACAAAAACACTATTGAAATTGCAGAGATTCGAGGTGTTGAGGCCGGTACTCAAGTAGACTCTCCTCCTTTTCACACCGCATTTTCAACACCTATAGAACTCATTCAGTTTATTCAGCAGTTACGAGAGCTATCTGGTGGTAAACCCATAGGATTTAAACTTGCTATTGGTCGTAAAAGCGAATTCATGGCGATATGTAAGGCTATGATTGAGTTGGATGATGGTCCTGATTTTATCACAGTTGATGGCGGTGAGGGTGGCACAGGCGCGGCACCTTTAGAATATACCAATTCTATTGGGTCGCCATTGCGAGAGGCACTTGCTTTTGTTGATGATGCCTTAGTCGGCTTTGGTTTGCGCGACAACATCAAGATTATTGCGAGCGGCAAGATAATTTCGGGTTTCCATATGGTCAAAAACTTAGCCATTGGCGCCGATTTGTGTAACAGCGCACGCGGCATGATGCTGGCGTTAGGATGTGTTCAATCCCTTAGCTGCAATACCAACCGATGCCCAACAGGCGTGGCAACACAAGACCCTAAGCTGTCGAAGGGCTTAGTACCAGAAGACAAATATTTACGAGTGCAAAGTTTCCAAGAGAAAACTCTGCATGCTGCGGTTGATATTATGACCTCGGCAGGCATTAGTTCACCCAAAGAAGTGAATCGTACGCATATTTTCAGGCGGATCAGTCAAGATCAGGTCAAACGTTACGACCAAGTATTTCCACATGTCGCTAAAGGCTCGTTTTTAAACGGAAAAGCGCCAGAGCGTTACCAATTGGATTTAGAAGAAGCTTCTGCGCAAACCTTTAAACCAAAAGCGCATCTGAGTGAGATTGAAGAGCATAGGAAAGATATAGCTTAAGAAAAACCAGTCATTCCCGCGCAGGTGCAACGCTGATTGATTAAGCAACTTACCGTCATTGCCGCGAAGGCGGTAATCCCCTAATACAACAATAAAACTCATTACAGGCTGTAATGTAAATATCGCAGCAATATTTGAGACGTTCCCACCTTCGAAGAAATGACGCTATGTAAAGCTTAAACTAATCGTACTAAATGAATGTTAAATTACGCATTTTCATCTTTCTTCGCACTTTTTCTATTCAGCCATGCTAGCACCGTAAATCCTACTAATGCCGAGAATGTGGTAATACTCGTTCCCCATACCCAATCTTTAAATGTGATAGATAGCGGCCAGTCTTGTAAAATTGCATAATTTGTAAGATTGTAGGCGCCGTAACTTGCTAGCCCGAGTACGAAAGCGTTTACGAAAACGCGCGCGAAGGTTCGGGGCGCTCCATTAAATAAGGCAATTCTTAAAATACAAGCACTGTACACGAGGTAGAATGCAACCCAGGGCCAAATTACTTGCCCCTCGCGCATCAAATGTCCGATGCTATTGGTATAATCACTTCTGGCAATTATGCCCAACCAAATAAAATCAGCAATTAAGTAGGTGACTAGAATAGCCAAATAGCTTATGCCAAGAGGTTTAATGGAATTCATTATGTATTTCCTTATGGTAGTTCAGCGCTGTTGTTATTGATAAGTTGAACTTAATAACAAGCTTAAACTGCACAATTTGCGCCATAGTGATAATTTCCGTAATGCATTGATTATATTGGTTTTTGTTTTTTAAAATTTGACCTTGCCGTGTGTGAATAGGTAAATATTTCATAATGATGGGAAGCGCAGTAGCAGTGGCGCTAAGAAAAAAGTCGAATGCGAACACATGATGATTTTGTTCAAGCCCTAAAATGCGATATTCTTACTACATCTACTTCGTTTGTTATACGCTGACTAAAAGATACTCTTCTGTGCTAATTAAACACCGAACCTTGATTTCCAATGAGCCTCTCGATGAGGGCTTGCCTCCTATTTTAGACAAAGTCTTGCGCCACAGAGGCGTGACACATCCAGAGCAAATCAGCACAAAAGCTTCACAGCTTTTGCATTACAGAACGCTTAAAGGTATTGAAAGCGCTGCACAAGTCATAAGTGGGGCAATTGAGCGTAACGATAAGATTTGCATCGTGGGCGATTTTGACGCAGATGGTGCGACCAGCACGGCGCTTTGTTTACTTTGTTTACGGGACTTTGCGCACACCAACACTGATTTTATTGTACCCAATCGCTTTGATTTTGGTTATGGACTCACTCCACCAGTGGTTGAAATGGCGCATGAGCAGGGCACCAAGGTTATTATTACTGTCGACAACGGTATCTCGAGTGCAGAAGGCGTCGCCCTGGCAAATTCTTTAGACATAAAGGTTGTGGTAACAGACCATCATTTGCCGGGAAAGGAAGTGCCAGATGCTGCTGCAATCGTCAATCCGAATCAGGTGGGCTGCGAATTTCCATCGAAAAATCTGGCTGGCGTTGGTGTAGCGTTTTATGTGATGTCTGCGGTCAAAGCGAAACTTGCTGAGCTGGGTTATTTCGCTAACAAAAGCCTCACGCCGCCTAATTTAGCAAAGTATCTCGATATTGTCGCTTTGGGTACCGTAGCCGATGTGGTGCCTCTTGACCAAAATAACCGTATTTTTGTGCATCAAGGCATTGCCCGTATCCGTGCTAAGCAAACTCGCCCCGGCATTTTAGCATTGCTCGATATAGCCGGTCGCAAAGCCGCCAAATTGGCATCTTCAGATTTAGGCTTTGTATTAGGGCCTCGGCTAAACGCAGCTGGTCGTTTGCAGGATATGTCGGTTGGTATTCACTGCTTAATCACAGAGGACTTTGAGGCCGCATATGCCATAGCTAATCAGCTTGATGCGCTAAACCGAGAGCGCCGCAGCATTGAGCAGGGTATGCAACAAGCTGCAGAAATCGCCTTAGAAAAAATTGATTCAGATGCTGAAAATCTGCCAGCAGGCATTGTGCTGTTCGATGAAGATTATCACCAGGGTGTGGTGGGTATTCTTGCCGGGCGTATTAAAGAAAAACATTACAAACCCACTATCGCCTTTGCACTTGAAGATGAGGAGCATATTAAAGGCTCGGCTCGCTCTATTCCGGGCGTGCATATTAGAGACGTGCTGGAGAGAATTCACACGCAATCTCCATCACTGATTAAAAAGTTTGGTGGACATGCTATGGCAGCCGGACTATCTCTTAAAAAAGACAACTTGCCAGCGTTTACCGAGGCTTTCCAATCTGCTGTAGCAAAAGCCAGCGCACACTTACCCAATGCGCATACTCTACTCTCAGACGGTGCACTAGAACCTCACGATATGGTGATAGAAACCGCCGAGATATTAAAAATGTCTATTCCTTGGGGACAGCAATTTGAAGAGCCCTTGTTTGATGATGAATTTACCTTAGTCAATCAGCGTATTGTGGGGGATAAACATCTTAAAATGGTAGTACAAAAAGGGACGCAGGTGTTTGATGCAATTGCCTTCAACATTGACACAGAGCTTTGGCCACAGCAAGACGCAAGCAGAGTGCATTTGGCGTATCGCTTAGATGTGAATGAGTTTCGAGGTCAAATTAACGTGCAGCTTTTGGTGTCTTGTATTGAAGCGCTCGATGCTAAGCTTTAAGGGTATATTTGATTATCAGAATGGACATAGCCAATCGTGAGTAAGCTACAAGCAACCGGATATGTAATTCATCGTCGACCGTATCGAGAAACCAGCCTTATTGTTGATTTTTTTACTCGCCAATATGGCCGTATTAGCGCGGTCGTTAGAGGTGCGCGCGGTGCAAGTAAGTCAGACCGTAAAAGCTTAATCCAGCCCTTGCAAATGCTTTCTTTTGAATTAAGTGGTCGTAGTCAGTTAAAAAACCTCGGTCTTGCAGAAGCACTTCAGAACCCTTGGCAGTTGAGCGGGGTGTATCTATACAGCGCGTTTTATATTAACGAACTACTTGTTAGAGCCATTCCTGAAACCGAGCCCATGAGTCTGTTGTTCGAGCAATATCAACGAACGCTTGAAAACTTGCATAGCTTATCGCTTCAAAAACAAAGCGCTGAACTGCATCAACAAGCACAAACAGATAAGTACCAAGCTAACGATGTTGAGCCTATTTTGAGGGAGTTCGAATTGATGCTTCTGCAAGAGCTTGGCTACTTACCCGATTTTGAATACTGCGCTGACGATGCGCAGCAAATCAAAGCACAACTGCACTATCGCTTTGTGGTGCAAGAAGGTTTTGTTACATGCTTTGCATCAGACTCAAATGCTCTGAGGGGGGAAGACCTCATCGCTATCGCCGCAAAAGATTACAATCAAAATGCACGTAAAGTCGCAAAATATATTTGCAGGCAAGCATTGCTGCCAGTGATTGGTGACAAGCCGCTTAAATCAAGAGAACTTTTTATTGCGCGTTAGCAATCGTTTTAGCGCGTCATTTGGTATCATACTTATTATTAATTCTGATAGAGCTGAAAATCGATGCAAGATATTTTGTTGGGCGTCAATATTGACCACATCGCCACCTTAAGAAACGCAAGAGGTACTAATTACCCTTCACCAGTGCACGCCGCTGATGTTGCTGAGCGTGCCGGAGCAGACGGCATTACCGCGCATTTGCGTGAAGACCGCAGGCACATTCGAGACCAAGATGTATTTTTATTAAAAGAAACTATCAATACCAGACTCAACCTTGAAATGGCGGTGACCGATGAAATGCTCGCTATTGCTGCAAAAGTATTGCCTGAGTTTTGCTGCTTAGTGCCTGAAAAACGCGAAGAGCTGACCACCGAAGGCGGTTTAGACGTTGCTGGCAACTTAGATAAAATAAAAGCGGCCTGCCAACAACTGGCTGAGCAAAACACCCAAGCATCTTTGTTTATTGATGCCGATGAAAAGCAAATTGAAGCAGCAGTTGATGCCGGCGCACCTTACATTGAAATTCATACAGGGCAGTATGCTGAGGCAAAAAATGAGCACGAAGCCAATACTGAACTACAAAAGCTTATTCGCGGGATTGAATATGCAGACCGCCTTGGCTTAAAAGTGAATGCTGGGCACGGCCTGCATTATCATAATGTAAAAGCGATTGCGGCGATACCTCAGCTAATTGAGCTAAACATTGGGCATGCGATTATTGCGCGAGCGGCATTCGACGGTTTAGACAAGGCAGTGCGCGACATGCGTATGCTGATGCAAGAGGCCAGAACGCAATCGTTGGTGCGCGGATAATAAGATGATACTTGGGATTGGCACTGACATCGTTAGAATTAAGCGCATTGAAAAAGCGCTGGCTAAATCTGATGCATTGGCAAAAAGAATACTTAGGCCAGCAGAATGGCAAGAGTTTGAAGCTTGTGGCGATAAAGCGCGATATTTAGCGAAAAAGTTTGCCAGCAAAGAAGCGGTGGTAAAGGCGATTGGTAGTGGCATTGGCAATGGTTTTAGCTGGCAGCATATTGAAATTGAGCACGACAAGCTTGGCAAGCCGATTATTCAGGCGATAGGCGCATTTAAGCAGTGGTGCGAACAACATAATGTAAGCAATATTCAGATAAGCATTGCTGATGAGAAAAAGTACGCCACAGCCTTTGTGGTAATAGAAGCGACTGATGCGATCAAAGCAAAAGATTCGGTGCAATAATGGTCCAATTTTATAAAGCGCCAAACAAAGCAAATAAAGGCAAAAACAATAAAACTTCTAGTAAAACGTTAATTTCTGGAATTACCATTGATGTGCTCGACCATCACGGCAATGGTATTGCGCTCTCACAGCAACCAATTACTGTGGTTGAGGGAGCACTGCCGCATGAAACAGTAAGCGCCAAGGTTATTTCAAAGTCAAAAAACGTATGCCGCGCGAAACTGAGCAAAATCGAGCGAGCAAGCGATAAGCGTATTGCGGCTATATGCCCTGTATTTGATGAATGTGGAGGCTGCAATTTGCAGCATATAAGTGCACAAGACGGCTTCGCCTTGAAGCGGGATGCGCTTGTTCGCTACTTTTCGTCGATGCTTAAAATAAATAAAGACGTATGGCGCCCCTCTATTGAGTCAGATATTGAATATAGTCCTCTGAAAGAAGAAGCTCAGCAAAACAAGACACAGCATGCAAAGATAGGATATCGAAGAAAAGTTCGTTTTGCGCTCGATGCCCGCAATCCTGATAAAATTAAAATCGGCTATCGCCGCGCTCAGTCAAATGAAGTGGTCGATATCCAGGGCTGTCCAATTCTGCAAAGTGAACTGGATGCAAAAGTTCGTCAGCTACTTCCTTTATTAAAGTCGCTCTGGTGTATACAAAAAATCGGGCATTTTGAGTGCATGCAAACCACAGATGGTGTGCTATTGCTGATAAACTTTGCAAAGCCCATCAAAACCGATAACCACAGCGCGTTTGAGCACTTGGCGGCTCAGGCGCAGGTAAGAGTAATATGTCAGTTCAAAGAACAAGTATTTGCCGATATATCCGAGCATTTTGCGAGTTTGGCGATTGAAGATATCCCGGGCATCAAACTAGAAATGGGTGCACAGCACTTTATTCAAATCAATGCGGCGGTAAATCGGCAAATGATTGAGCAGGCCATTTCTTGGCTTGCACCGCAAAAAGACTCGACGGTACATGACTTTTTTTGTGGGCTAGGCAATTTTTCGGTTCCCCTAGCGCAGCATTGCGGCCGTGCAATCGGCTACGAAGTTGTGGCTCAGATGGTAGAACAAGCTAGTGCAAATGCTCGGCTGAATGGGTTTAACCTAGATAGCACGGATTCTGCAGATAAATTGACAGAAGCAAGCAGTAAGCTAAACAAGCTTGCCTTTGAATCAGTCGATTTGTCGCAAGAGAAGGCGCTTAATAAAATTCAAATTGAGTCAAATGACTTGGTTTTGCTCGATCCTGCGCGAGAAGGGGCAGCAGCACTGTGCGAATTTTTAATTAAACAAAAGCCAGCAAGAATTGTGTATGTATCTTGCAATCCCAATACTTTGGTGAGAGATTTAAAAACACTGAGTGCTTGTTATCGGATAGCTGCGCTGAGCGCAATTGATATGTTCCCATTTACTCAGCATCTTGAAACCATGGCACTCTTAGAACGCAATTAGTTAGAATGCAACCAAGCACCCTGTTTAAACAGAGGAAATTTTAATGGTCTCGATTCGTAGCGTGCATCAGTCTACACGGCCTGCATTTGATCAATGGTTGGCTGCGCTTCCCGTAGCCGATAGCACCAAAGAAAAACTACAGAGCATCTCAGACCAACCAGACATCTTGCTCATAGGCCAAGAAATGGTTGAGATTCTGCACGAATTGCATATGGACGATGAGACATTGCAAGCAGCACTGGTGTATCCCTTTTGCGAAATTCACAGCCTCGATCAAGAGGCGATTGAAGAAAAGTTTGGCGCGTCTATTGCCGAGCTCGTCAGTGGCGTTCGTAAAATGGACGCGATAAAAACCCTGCAGTCGCGAAACCCTTCTGATGCTGGGCAAATAGAAAATTTGCGTAATATGTTGCTGACTATGGTGGAAGACGTAAGAGCCGTCGTAATAAAAATGGCTGAGCGTATTTGCACTCTGCATCAGGTGAAAGACAAAGACGAAGAGACGCGGGTAATTGTGGCGCGAGAATGCGCAACAATTTACGCGCCTCTAGCAAATCGTTTAGGAATAGGGCAGCTCAAGTGGGAGCTTGAAGATTTATCTTTTCGTTATTTGCACCCGCAAACCTATAAACGCATTGCTAGCATGCTCAAAGAAAAGCGTAGCGATAGAGAGCGTTACATCGATGATTTTGTGAGCCACTTGCAGAAAACCCTCGATGCAGAAAACATCAAAGCGCAAGTTATTGGTCGACCTAAACATATTTATAGCATTTATAAAAAAATGCAGAAAAAACAGCTCGATTTTGAACAGCTATTTGATATACGTGCCCTGCGCATTATTGCAGAGCGCTTGCAAGACTGTTATGCGGCTCTAGGAACCGTCCATTCGCAGTTTCGGCATATCCCTAAAGAATTTGACGATTATATCGCCACACCCAAGCAAAATGGCTATCAGAGTATTCATACCGTGGTGATTGGGCCTGAGGGGAAGTCAATTGAAATTCAAATTCGAACAGAGCAGATGCATCAAGATGCAGAGCTTGGAGTCGCTGCTCACTGGAAGTACAAAGAGGGCACTAACAGCAAGCAAGCCAGTGCGGATGAGCGTGTAAACTGGCTGCGCAAAATTCTGCAGTGGCAAGAAGAAATGGCTGAGTCAGGCAACTTGGTGGAAGAGTTTCGCAGCCAAGTATTTGAAGATCGAGTCTATGTATTTACGCCTAAAGGGGATGTTATTGATTTGCCTCAGGGCGCAACCCCTTTAGATTTTGCGTACTATATTCACAGCAATGTAGGCCATCGCTGTACTGGCGCAAAAATTAACGACCGAATTGTGCCTTTTACCTACAAATTGCAAACTGGCGATACAATCAATATTTTGACCACCAAAAACGCCACGCCATCAAGAGACTGGATGCATCCAGGCTTAGGTTACGTGCACACAGCACGAGCGCGAGCAACCATTCATTCCTATTTTAAAAAGCAAGATCGGGAAAAAAATGCGGATGCGGGTAAAGACCTACTAGAGCGAGAGCTTAACAGGGTTAATATTGCCCTTAAGCACGCTGCTGAGCTTTGCGACAAGTACAATGTTAAAACCGTAGATGACTTATACGCCGCAATTGGCACAGGTGATGTGCGCGTAATGAATGTGGTCAATGCACTGCAGCAAAAGTATGCACCACCTGAAGAAGCTCCGCTAAGCGCACGAATAACGAAGAAAACACGAAAATCAAACCAGCCGATTATTGCTGAGGGTGTGGGTAATTTGCTTAGTGTGCTTGCGAAGTGCTGTCAGCCCGTTGCTGGTGATGAAATTGTTGGCTATATCACCTTAGGCAAAGGCGTAAGCGTGCACAAAGAAAACTGCTCGCAACTCGAAAACCTTTTGAAAATGCACCCTGAGCGAGAGATTGAGGTCAGTTGGGCCGACAACACCAACGGCGCGTTCACCAGTACACTCGATGTATTAACCGTAGATAGAAACGGCATTTTGCGAGACATGACTACCGAGCTCTCAAACGAAAAAGTCGCCTTGTTGGGCGTGAACAGTTTTTCAAATACGAAAGACAATACAGCACTAATAAAAATTACCGTTGAAGTGCCTAATGCCTCCGTTTTGAACAAATTAATCACGCGCTTGCGCACTATAGACGGCGTTCTAGATATTACTCGTCATTAAATACGCGTATAAATAAAGCTGACTTGCTCGGCACAGGCGTTGTGCATTGATAATAAAATGCGAAAGATGTCGATTTAGTCTGATCTACAAACAAGGCCTTACGATGCAAGATGATAAAAATAGTGCTACATCACTTAAGCTAGCTCACCAAGTGCAAATGGCAGCAAAAGCCCTAGGATTTGATTGGCCGGAAGCTTTGCCGGTGTTTGATAAAGTGCTCGAGGAATTGCAAGAGGTTAAGGAAGCTTATCTTGAAAACGACCCAGCAGCGATTTCCGATGAACTCGGTGACTTATTATTTGCAGCAGTAAATTTGTGTCGTCATTTAGATGTTTCGCCAGACCAGGCCTTAGATCAGGCAACATCAAAATTCTCTGGACGTTTTACCCTAGTGCAAAGACTAGCGAGTGAACGAGATATTAATATGAATGAGGCGTCGATTGATGAGCTTGAGGTGCTATGGCTTGAAGCGAAAGGCCTTCAGCCGAGTAAGGGTAAATAGCCTTAGGTAAAAATCGTTATTCGAAGTTATTTGCTCATGCGCTTAAGGGATTGTGCAATGAACAGACAATGCAGTTTGGGGACTTGATTTAAAATAAAGTCTATAAAACACTTCGTTTTTTCAGCAAACTCTGTATAATTCGCGACCTGCCCAGTTA
>CAYQMI010000015.1:18239-45443 GCA_964418575.1 uncultured Glaciecola sp. | reverse complement strand
TAGGCTGAAAAGATGTGCGTAAACCGGTGATCCCCAATCGGGATCCTGTTCATATGTAGCGTGTATCAAGTTCCAATGCTTAATTACTTAAGTGTATGGCCTTTCTACGCGGTGTTTTCTAAAGGAGTGACAGCTCAATTAAGAACGCACTGATTGACCTAGATAAACACCCGCTAAGCTCTGTCTTTGCAATACTTGCTCTACACAGTGGGCGCGAATTATACATGTATGGTGGCTTATAGCAAGTGTTTTTAGGAAAATACCTCTTCTGCTCTGGAGGCTTACGCCTAGATGCGAATCTTTTATATATAAAAGCTATATTAAAACCCGCGTATGCCGATGGCAGGGCTGCTCAATAAGTGCTAATAAGCCTAGAGGTAACAGCTAAGAACCCATCGCCCTGAACCTGCGCTTTATATGAGTTTTTGCTAAAAAATGTGCATATTGACAAGATTTTGAGGTAGATTATACAAATTCTGGTAATCTGTAGGAGGCAAGCTGCTGTTTAATTAGCTATTGGTTTACTTGCCTAAAATATTGATTTGTTGCTAGTTTAGACAATAATAGCACCATATACAAAGCACAGCGTAAACTCGATATACTCTATGTAATGTTCTTCAAAGAGCGGCCGATAACGCTTATAGAAGGCGTCACTTTAATGCATGGTTTAGGATAAACGAAAGAATATGTTTGATAGCGTACCAAACTCACCGTTGTTGCAGTCACTGCAAGCTCAGCTAAAAGAGTTTCCTAACCTTATGGCGGCTTATGAAAAAATTGAGCCCTTAATATTGCAAGCCTTCGATGCGTCGCGCATGTCGCTGTTTCAAAAAAGGGCGCAACAGCAAGACCTTGTAGCCCGTTTTAAAACCGGGCAAGAAACCAAGGAAATTAAGGTCGCTATCAGCCCTGCCTCAATCGCAGGTTATGTGGCTATGTCACAACAACCTCTGATGATAAACGACCCTTATGACGATTCGAAACTCGTCGAAATTCATCAGCGTTTACGTTTTGACAAAAAGTTCGACCGTGCTAGCCAATTTAAAACCGAAAGCATTCTTTGTATTCCCGTGATGAATGCGGGTGTGATGATGGGCGTTATGCAAATCATCAACAAAAAAGGCGGTGGTTTTGATTCCCAAGACCTAGACTTAGGCATGCAGATTGCCGATATGCTTGGCGATAAATTTCGTTATGAGCTTGGCGGCACAAAAAATCCTTTTGATTATTTAGTATTGCGCGGCTTAGTTGCTGAGCAGGTTGTCCAGGAAGTCGTCAAACTTCCCGACGTGAAACAGATAGTTGCAAAACTCACTACTGAGCACCGAGTAGAAGAGAAAGACATCGGTAGTGCGTTGTCGGTGCATTACCAAGTTCCGTTTATCGATTACCTGCCTGACACCTATCATATGTATCAGAGCAACAGCCGTTTAAATTTATCCTACTTAAAACGCAACTTCGTTGCTGTCATTGCCGATGCGCATGAAAACGCCGTTGTTTTAATGGCTGAACCAAATAACGCCGCGCTGTTAATGGAAATTGAAAGCGCCTTAGGCATCGAAAGTTACGATATTGCGGTTGGTCTGCCAAATCATATTCTTAAATATTTAGGTGAAAACGTTGGCGGCAGTGGCCCCGGCGATATGGATGATATTCTCGATGAAATCGGCACCACCGGTGATGAACTTGAAGACCAGAGCGACGACCTCGCCGAAGATGCACCTGCGGTCGTTCGACTAGTAAGTAGAATATTGCAAGATGCGAAACGCTTAAATGCTTCTGATATACATATTGACCCAGAGAAAGGAGCGCCAACACGGGTTAGAATGCGCGTCGACGGCGTAGTTCGAGATATTAACCAAGTTCCTGCCTCACACCATAACGCGGTAATTGCGCGTATCAAAATTATGTCGAGTTTGAACATCGCGGAAAAGCGCATTCCTCAAGATGGAAAGCTAGCCTTTAAATTGAGTGGGCAAGCGGTAGAAGTTCGTGTCGCAACTATTCCTACGGTAGCAGGTGAAGGCGTAGTAATGCGGATACTTGCTACAGGCGGCGCAATGCCTATCGAAAAGATGAACCTGTCGCCTCGTAATATGGGCATGATTGAAAGTATGATCAAAAAGCCGCACGGCATCATGCTTGTTGTGGGTCCGACCGGCTCTGGTAAAACTACCACCTTACACGCGATACTCGGTTACCTTAACACACCTGATAAGAAAATCTGGACCGCCGAGGATCCTGTAGAGATTACCCAAGCGGGTCTTCAGCAGGTGCAAGTAAGTCCTAAAATCGGTTTTACTTTTGCCAACGCCTTACGTGCGTTCTTGCGTGCCGACCCTGACATTATATTAATTGGTGAGATGCGTGATAAAGAAACCGCGCATGCGGGTATTGAAGCTTCGTTAACTGGACACTTAGTATTGTCAACTTTGCACACTAACTCTGCTCCTGAAACTATCACGCGTTTATTAGACTTGGGCTTAGATCCGGTGAACTTTTCAGATGCGTGTGTGGGTATTCTTGCTCAACGATTAATTCGAACACTTTGCAAAAGCTGTAAAGAGGAATATCAGGCCAGCGAAGATGACGTGGCCTTTCTCAAGCGCCAATACGGTGAAGAATATTTTGATGAGCTGGGCACTGGTGAAACCATCACCTTGAGTCGCGCTAAAGGCTGCGATGCATGCGGTGATACAGGCTATAAAGGCAGAACCGGTGTTCATGAATTGCTTGGCATGACAAACGAATTACGCGCTATGGTATACAAAGAAGCCGCGGTGTCAGAAATGAAAGCGCAAGCTATGAAAGACGGCATGCGCACGCTCACTCAAGACGCCGTCCTTAAAGTATTAAAAGGCGACACCGACATCGCTCAGGTGCAAATTTTAGGCGGTCACGACTGAGCCTAGAAGGCTTGCTCGCTTTCTTTGTCATTCGCTCCCTTTGTATTTAAAAGCATTGAGGGCGGATGACCAAACTCCTGTTTGAAACACTGCCCGAAATGAGATGTTGAGTTAAAGCCCGAATCATACGTCACTTCAGTAATGCAATCCCCTTCCAGTAACATCTCTCGCGCCTTGTGAAGTCTGTATTTGCGTAAATACTGTGTAAACGATAAGCCGTAGTGCTTAGTCATTCTTCGTTGCAAGGTTTTTTCACTAATATTCAATAGATCACTTGCCTCAAAGCGATTAAAAGCTTCTAAGGAGTAGTGATTGAGCATTATTTGATTCAGCTTTTCGGTAAATACTGAACTAGCGCTGTGACTGTTAAAATCAATTTGCGCCTGATACGGCACCTGTCCTTCTTTCACTTGGTTCTCAAAGGTAATTTGCTTGCTTATAAAGTTCTTCGTCACCGTCAGCAGCTCTTCGGTAGCAAAGGGCTTTTCTAAGATTGCGGAAACCCCGCTTGCATATGTTTTTATTCGAGTATCTTGATCAATCGCGGCGCACACTACAATAATCGGAGTGTCGCAAAAACGCTCATCACCACGCATAAAATTGCAAAACTGGATACCAAGTGCATGTTGCCAGCTAAAATCCGCTATCACAATATCAGGCTTAACACGAAACATCGCTTGTAAGGCTTGATCAAAATGCATAAAGCTCGATACATCATATTGCTCCTCAAGGCTGCAGGCCAAAGCCAGTCCATCGTGAGCTTGTTTGCCTATGTATAACACGCTTTTCTTACTGCTATTTTGAGTAATAGTCGGTGTGTTAAGGCCTTGTGAGGAAGGTTTCAAATATTGAGTAAATTTGCTGGGGAGTATCAGTTTTGAAGGTAGCAAGACTCTGATGCTTGTACCCAAGCCAATAGCCGTACTGTGCTCTAAGGCTCCTCCACTCTGCCTGACTAAGGCGCTTATCGACGGCAAGTTAAAGGATGTTTCTGCGTCTAAGAGCCTGCGATTTCGAATATACCTTCGCCCTGCACCGGCTGCTAGGATGTTTGCACTAGTGCTTGCCTGCAAGCCTTTACCATCATCAATAACTTCAAAGATTGCAAACTCATTGGCAAAGCAACAGCGAAGTGTGACACGCGTGCCAGCTTGATTATGACGAATTGCATTTAACACTAGCTCCCGGATTATTTTTTCGGCCATTCCTGATGAAATATTAAGCATGCCATGCGCGCTTTCAACCACGTCTAAGCTAATTTTCTGCGAGCAGGCGTAATCTTTTAAACTGGGCACAATACTCTGAAATATGTTCGCTGTGTTAATAATCACAGGGCGCGTTGAGAGCTTTTTCACTGAATTATTGATTGTCTGCCTGCCAGTTTTTAAGTGCTTGGGCCCTGAGGCCTCTGTTTGAAGGCCAAGGGCACTTTCCTGTAATTCTGCCGCCAAACTTCTCAATGTATGCAGGCTGTCGCGCACAGGAGTTTGAAATATTGAGCGAAACTCAGATTTATCCTTCAATATGTATTGGGAACTCGCCATATGATCAATCACATCACGTATTGCATATGAAATGTGCGCAATATTCTGCCTTGGCTTTAACTCGACTGCGACTTGAGAGCCCGCACATGCATTGCTATAGGATGCCGCCCCTTCACTCCCAATTGAATTTACGTCCTGTGTTTTAGACTTTATTTCCTCGTACAATTTATGTATGCAAAAATAAATTGTTAGGATTAGCAATCCTAATGTGAGGTCCTGCAAAGATATCACCTTTGCCGAAAGCATTTCTCTCGACAAGAATTCGTGTAAAGCATCCATTGCTTAGCTTCCTTTCGTTACTTTGTCCTTTAATGTATCTTTCTATTTCTACAGATAACTGACCTGAAGCTATTCTGCACAGTGACTTCAGACAAATCGAATAAATCTTCAACTTCTTAATTTTATCTTAAACAACTGGTCTGACATGTGCTTTTTATTTGATCAAACGTTTGGGAATAAACTGCAAGCTCTCTTTATAGTGTTTATTTTTTGAACAATAAGTGAATAGCCATGCCTGCATATTGGCATTATGAGCAGCCTCAATATCGTATTTATAATCCCCGATGTACGCCAAATCCCCGACCGGCAGTTGCCAAATTTTTGCAATCTGTAATAAGGCATCAGGATCAGGTTTTGCGGCTGCATCCTCTCGAGTAAACACCAAGTCAATGGGTAATTTATGAGAGTTTATTTTGATATTACTGGCCGCTCTGCAATTTCGAGTAACGATTGCTAAGGGTAAGTCACTTTTTTGCGCTTCCAAGATAAATTCAAAAGCTCCGTTGATTAAACGTGAGCATTCGGCGTCTTTAAGCTCATGATCCAATATCACCTGCTCTGCCGCTTGTCGCTCTCCCTCAGCCAGTGAGGAAACAAATTCAAGAATATCTGCTTCGCCAGGGCACGAGATCTCTCTTTTTATCGCCGCAAAATCCAGATTTGCATGCACTAGGGTGTCGTCTAAATCAAAAATTATTCCACGTACTCGGTTAAAACAAAACAAGCTAAGTCCCATGATTTTATTGCCATCATAGCTTATAGTAATAGACGAGGTATTTAGACCAATTAACTGTTTATTTATACAGTAATAATGCGTATAGTATATGATTTGTAACTAACACGAGGAGTTTCCTATGGCTGTTATCACGCAATACGTTGTGCAACATAAAGGAGTCGATAAATTGGTAACCACTGATAAGAAAGAAGCAGACCAATACGACAAAATGTTAGGCATTGCCGATAATTTGAGTCACTATATCCAACAAAAAGGCATTGAGCTAGACGAAACAATCGCCGAAGAACTCTCTATTCTGCTTGCCAAAAATAAAGACTCCGTGAGTAAACTGTTAAAAGGCACTGAAGCAGACAGCATTTTAGAAGCTGAAAAAGCAGACGTACTTGAAATGAAGAAGGCATAAATAACTGGTACGAGGAGTAAAAGGATTTTATACTCGACTGGATGCGACTTCATACCTTACATGGCTATATTCAAAATATCTTTCTAGTGGAATACCCGCACGGGTGTATTCTGCTTGACGGTGCATGTAAAGCAGATTTCCCTACCATCAAAGACTTCTTCGAGAATACACTGGAGCGACCGCTTAGCGATTTAAAGACTGTTATGGTCACTCATATGCATCCAGATCACGCAGGCTGCGCGCACTATCTAAGAAAACAAACCGGCTGTAAGATTGTAAGCGGTAACTTCGCGCAGCATTGGTATTCAGGGATAAGCGGTAGAATCACTCATGTACTCGACATTTATCTTGCACTTTGGGTAGCAAAGCGTTTAGGTAAAAAACGAAAAAACATTTGGTATTCGTCAAAGCTTCGTCCTGACTTAAAGCTAGAAGACGGAGCATGTATTCCCGGCTTTGAAGACTGGAAGGTCATGGCTACACCCGGTCATACTAGCATGGATATCTCGCTGTTGAATAAGAAGCATAATTTGCTTTATGTTGCAGATTTAGTCGTAAAAGTAAAAGGGGAGTTTAGCCCTCCGTTTCCGGTAAGTTTACCTGAGCAATACAAACAATCGGTAAACAAACTCAAGGAGTACAGTAATTGTGAGATACTCATGGCCCACGTCCCTCAGCAAAAAATAAGCGACGCCGATATCAGCCATATATTGGCGCTAGCACCTAATAAGCCTCAGAATAATCGCCAGATTCTGTTTGATATGGCAAAAAAACTGGCGAGATTCAGAAGCTAAAAAACCTGTCCTAAGCGGTTCCGCCTACCGTTAACTCATCGATTTTAAGCGTTGGCTGCCCTACACCTACAGGCACAGACTGACCATCTTTTCCGCAAACGCCTACGCCGGCATCTAAAGCCACATCATTGCCTATCATTGATATCTTTTGCATCGACTCTGGGCCATTGCCTATCAATGTTGCCCCTTTAATGGGCTGCGTAATTTTTCCGTTTTCAATGAGGTAGGCCTCTGAGCTTGAAAACACGAACTTGCCCGACGTGATATCTACCTGACCGCCACCAAAATTGGGCGCATAAATGCCCTTTTTGACTGACGCAATAATTTCTTCGGCGCTGTATTGTCCGCCCAGCATATATGTATTGGTCATTCTGGGCATAGGTAAATGCGCGTAAGACTCTCTGCGGCCATTGCCAGTGGGTTTAACACCCATCAAATGCGCATTCATTTTATCCTGCATGTAACCTTTCAACTTGCCATCTTCAATTAGCACATTGTATTGGCTTTGTGTGCCTTCATCATCAATGCTAAGAGAGCCTCGACGATCGGCGAGTGTGCCATCATCAACCACCGTTACGCCTTTTGAAGCCACTTGCTCGCCTATTCTGCCACTAAATGTTGAAGCACCTTTACGGTTGAAGTCCCCTTCTAAGCCGTGGCCAACAGCTTCATGCAACAACACACCCGGCCAGCCGCTTCCGAGCACAACAGGCATTGCGCCAGCTGGCGCCGGCACAGCTTCAAGATTTACTCGTGCCATATGCAAAGCTTCGTCAGCAAGCTGCTGATAACGAGGAATACCGTTTTCGGTATTGGCACTGAAAAACTCATAAGCACGGCGTCCGCCACAACCCGATGCGCCGCGCTCACGCTTACCGTCTTTTTCAAGTAATACACTGCAGTTTAAACGAATAAGCGGACGCACATCGGTGGCATAGGTGCCATCAGTTGCCGCCACTAATATTTCTTCATACACGCCCGTAAGGCTAACAACAACCTGGCTAACACTTGGCGCTTCTTTGCGTACGTAAGCGTCGACCATGCGCAGTAGGGCAATCTTGTCGTCATCCGTCATTGCTAATAAGGGATTGCTAGCTGTATAAAGCGCTTTTGTTTGCGATGCACCTAAAGCACTTACTTTTACTTTACCGTCGGCAGGCGCAATATTGCGAGCGGCAAGGCAGGCTTTTTGCAAAGCATCTGCATTTATTTCATCTGAATATGCAAAACCCGTTTTGTCCTCATTAACCGCACGAACACCTACGCCGCGCTCAATGTTATAGCTACCGTCTTTAATAATACCGTCTTCAAGTACCCAACTTTCATGTTGGCTCGATTGAAAATACATATCTGCAAATGTGTTTTGGTGCTGCATTATTTGCTCTAGGTAGCCATAAATGCTTGATTGATCCAATCCTGACTGATGCAGTAAATTCTGTTCAACGGTCTTATTCAAATCGATATCTCTCTTGTTTGTGTGTATCAAGTGGCATGCGTTTACGAATATTGCTTAAGTGCTGTAAATCAAAACTTGCTGATGCCCATGCTTCGCCGGATTCTACTACCGAAAGAAGCTCTCCCCAAGGAGAATAAATGCATGAGTGACCAAAGGTCTGCCTTCCATCTTCGTGTGTGCCAACTTGGTTGGCAGCAACAACATAGCACTGCAATTCAATACTTCTGGCTTTTAAAAGTGCATGCCAATGGGCTTTACCCGTTGCAAAGGTAAATGCACTAGGCAACACCATGATGTTCATCGGCATCATTTCATCAAACATCTTCGCGAAACGCAGATCGTAACATACTGCTTGGCCAACCTCTCCCCATGGACTGTCAAATTTAGCAAGGCTGGTGCCAGGGGCGGTATATTTTGACTCAAAATAGGACTTGGTATTGTCGTCTACTTCAACGTCAAACAAGTGAATTTTGTTGTATTGACTAATGCACTTACCTTCTGGCGAAAACACGAGGCTAGCTGCTTGATAGCGTTTGCTCTCGCCGGCATTTTTTATTGGAGTAGTGCCACCAACAATAAACGCATTGTACTCTTTTGCCAGCGCAGCTAGCGCTTTTTGTACTTTACCATTTCCCTTTGGCTCAGCACTTTCTAACATGCTAGCGCCTGAGCACCCAAATTTACTCGCACACTCCGGTAACACGACTAATGCGGGACTATCTATATTGGGCCTGGCGTGCGCAATAAGCTTTCTAATTTTCTCCAGATTACTGTCTATCGATGTACTGGAGTTTAGTTGTATTGCTATCAAATCAACCATCAGAACGCTCTACTTTTAATAAATCTTCAGCACTTGGTGGAATAAATTCTGGGTCTAGGTTCTCGTCATCTAGCGCTCTTCTAGTAGGAAGTTCAACTTCCGTACTTTGGCGGCCAGTTTCAATAAGCACAGGCTCTGTGAGCGTGCCAGTTACCGAGTAATTAACGTTAGATATCACCTTCGTCGATGTTAGCACCTGATCAATCGCCAGTGCAGCGAGCGCGGAAGGAGGGCTTAGCGAGAAAAAGTAAACTAGTACAGGTAAGTTGCCCGTTACGTTTGGCGCAAAGCTCACATTGTAGTTTAATTCTTTTGATACAAGGTCGGTGTATCCATATATTTCAATATCACCCGCTCCCCCATCTATTTTAGTATCTCGGGTATCAGCTTTACCTTCAGTTATCTGCACGCTACCGCTCATTTCGTCGTAAAAAAAGCCTTTCGCAAACACGTCTCTGAAATCTAAAGAGAGCTTCCTTACCAGCGAGTCTAAGCTTAACAAGGTAAAAATACGTGAACCTTTATCGCTCACTTCAGTGAGATATCCATCGGTCAGGTCCCAATCAATTTGCCCGTCTAAGTGCTCAAAACCAAAGTCCATCGGAGAATCTCGCCAAGTGAGCGCAAAATCCACATTCGCTTGAGAATCTTTTACACCAGAATCAAAATCAAAGTCTGCCAATAATAGGCCTAAGTCACCACTGGATAAATCTCCGGCGAGGAAGGTGTAATGGTCGTTATGCCTCTTATACCACTGCCCTAGGGCATTAATGCTTCCATTTTTTGTTTCCATTAAAAGGCGCGTAATCTCTAAACCATCATCATTCGGCTCGGCCTCAAAGGTCACTCTGCCTAAGTGCACATCTGCTACTTCACAGCTAGCACAGTTGAATTTAATCGCGGGAAGATTTTGCGGAACAATTTGGCGCTCTTTTTCGGTAGCATCGATGCTAAAGTCGACATCATTCAACTTGACGTAGTCTGCATCTACTCGCACACCTTCAGAAACCCATTGATCGCTTATGTCTACCGTGCCCCTCACTTGGTCCGAATCAATATCAATTTGCCAATTCCTATTTGCTTGTTTAGCAGTAGCATTTACATCGGTTATGCGAATACCCGACAGCAGTACTTGGTCAGCTTCGGCAAAAATTCGCTCAGGGGCAGATAAAATTGAACGCTCTGATTGGCGTAAATCACCCACCAAAGCCTTGACTGTTTCTGTCCATCGGTCTGCATCAATCGACGGCAAGTTTGCGCTAATACTAAAACCAACGCCCATGCCTACAAAGTCGGTCTTCCCTAAGGCAAGGTGCGCTCTGCTAAACTGTTTTTCCTTATGAGGCAAAGCCCCCTCAAACTTGACGTCTTCACCAAGCTGCAGTTCAATGCTTGAGGCTGTGTTGTTACCCGAGGCCAATACTTTCAGTTCTAAATCACTGTCTTTCGCTTTCTCAAAAGGACTCGGTAAACTCGAGTCTATTTGCGAAAGCATGCTGCTAAGCTGCGCTTCATACAAATAGCTTTCTTCTTGCAAAGACACGTCTACCGACAGGTCCCAGTCTGCACTACCACTCAAATACGGGCTTAGCTTCGGTGCGTGTTGATTTAGCACAGAATCTAGCCCCCAATTACCCGCGACGTTGATATCCAAAAGATAGTTAAGGTCTTCTCGCTTTCCACTCAAGTCCACCGCTACGGCTTGTTCAAACAAGTTAGCCTGCAACTGATTGATTTTTATTTTTTCATTGTCAAAAGCAATCACGCCATTTGCATTAGTAAAATCAAGTGCCAAAGAGCTCAAGTGAACTTTGCTATCGAGAAGGCGCGCTTCACCCACAGCGCGAGTTTTGGTGGTGTCAGAAAGAGGAATATAAAGCGCTAAGTTAGTAGTCAGCGGACCCGATACAATTACGTTTTCAGACAGTACACGACCCAAGGAATCTTTGAGACTGCTTTGCGACATCAATTTCGCAAGTTGCTGCCCATCGCTGCTGCCATCAGCCAAAATCGTAAGCATTGAACCACCGCCCAAAGTAGGAATGGTAGCAGTTAAGTTTGATAGTTCTACACCAGCAAGCAGCCCCGAGGTTGCCTTCATACTTAAGCTGCGATTTTCGAATAACAAGTCTATGTTGAGCTTGTTCAACTCAGGCCAAGTATCCGAAAAAACAAAGTCGGCGTCACTGATTGCTACAGAGGCTTGAAACACGCCAGAATCATCAGCAAAAGGATATTGCTGTGGGTTGCCGTGCCACAGTATATAAGCTTCTTCTACCAGGCCGTCGCCAACAAATGCATTGCTCAAGTAGGTTTTCGCATCGTCACTCATGTAGCGATTAGGTAATAAACTAGGCACCTGATTTAGCGGCAGCGAGCCGATATCTGTCATAATCGAAAGCATGCTAGTTTTGCTATCGTAACTTACACTCGGGAACATCTTGATGCCGTCGAGGAGCATCTCGCCTTGTTTACTCGCCATAAACCATGAAGATTCTGCACGTGTTACTTGCAAACTCATATCAAGGAAATTTAACGATAAATTTCGGTCAAATAACTGCTCGGACGCGATGCTTGCATTGCTGGTATGCAGCCTGAATGTGCCGCGGTCATTCAGCCAATATGCATCTACATTAATGCTATCAACACCCGGCATGTTGTGGGCTTCTTGCCACGACAAATGATTGCCTAATGAGAGTACACTTAGGCCTTCGCTAGCCACACGTAAGTGCAGCGATGGGATTTCTAGACTTAAGTTAAGCTCTGCGATATCGTCTGTGCCGGATTGACTCAAAAGAGCCATTAGTGGGCTAAGTGAGCTTAAGTCTAAGGTTTCCCTGTTATATACCGACATGCCCGTATTTTGAGAAAAGCGCCCTGACCAGTTGCTAGTAAAGCTCTCATCATTAGTCTTCAGCAAAAGGTCGTTTAGAGCAAAGTGCCAGACGTCTTCTTTCAGATTCGCGGCAAACTCGGCCGATATCCGCGTATCGATTTGATTTAAAGCCGGTGTGGTCCATTCGAATTGACTGGGCTGAACTTGCCCTCTAACGTTATCTAACACACCCTCTGAAATGTTACCCCACACAACAAAATTACCTTTGCTGGTGACTAAATTATTATCTAAGTCCGTAAATTCGTTTATCCAAGGAGAAATATCTAATTCTTGACCTCTGGCATAAAGCGTACCGTTATAGCTATCAACATTACCCTCTAAATCCAATATAAAAGAAGCAGTATTTGAGGCAAATCCTTGCAAAGAAAGCTCACCTAGGCCTTGGTGTCTATTACCTTTGTTTAGCCACGATAATTGACGCACACGTATGGTGTTTTGATTGATTTTATTGGGAAAGTTTAAGCTGTTGTGTTTGTTGTTGACTAAGGTAATGCGACTGTTGGTGACAGAAAACTTGCTCAACTGCTCCATAAAGATGCTTTCGAGCGCTTTTACTACTGGGAAGTCGTTACTTTGACCCTCAATCCGCTGCACATCAACCGTCAGGTCTAAGTCAGATAAGGTCACATTACGCGACTGCAGCTTACCGCTAAAAACAGAAGGCCAAAATTCGACTGCCAAATAAACGTCTTCAACCGCGAGTGAGATAGGTGACTGCTCACCCTGACGCAGAACCACTTTATTCAACTGCAGCGTTGGTCCATGTGATTTCCATGCGGCGGAAACTGAGCCAATACTTAAATCAATGCCGTATTCAGTGGCAACATATTCTTCTATCACATGCTTGCGTTCGTCGAGCATGGGTAGGGAATATCGCAATAGCGAAATAAACAGCGCAACCAGCACTAACAAGACCGCGATTAGGGTCCATAATTTGCGAATGGCTAAAGCTGTAAACTTGCTTGTTTTACTCACATCATTACCACGTCAAATTTATCTTGGTGATAAAGATGTTCTGTGTGTACCTTAATTTGTTTCCCAACAAAAGCTTCTAACTCCGCTAGTATATGTGACTCCTCGCCAAGGAGGGCCTCGGCAACTGGTACCGACGCATACACCACAAACTTATCTGCATTATATGCGCGATTCACCCGCACGACTTCTCGGGTAATTTCAAAACAGATTGTCTCTATGGTTTTAATTGTACCACGCCCTCTACAGGCAGGACATTCACCACATAGTTGATGTTCTAGAGACTCGCGCGTGCGTTTACGCGTCATCTCAATTAAACCGAGATTGGTAAAGCCATAAATACTCGACTTTGCGCGGTCCTTACTCATTCCTTGCTCTAATGAGTGTAAGACTCGCCTTTGATGGTCAGGTTCCATCATGTCGATAAAATCAATCAGTATCATACCGCCCAAATTACGCAGGCGTAACTGCCGAGCAATCGCTAATGTTGCCTCTATGTTCGTATTAAAAATGGTCTCTTCTAGGTTTCGATGCCCAACAAACGCGCCGGTATTAATATCGATAGTGGTCATGGCTTCCGTTTGGTCGATAATAATATAACCGCCCGATTTTAAATCTACTCGCCGGCCTAGCGCGCGTTGAAGCTCATTCTCAACGTCATATTGGTCGAATATCGGCAGCTCACCTTGATAATACTCGAGCTTGTCACTGAGCTCTGGCACGTATTCTTTGGTAAATGCGATAAGCTCTTTAAAAGTAAGCTTTGAGTCAATCCGAATTCGGTCAATCTCGGTGCCAACAAAGTCACGTAGCACCCTGCGAGCAACCGGTAAGTCTTCATACAATATATTGATTTTGCCAGACTTCTTACGAGATACGATTTTATCCCAGAGCCGGCGCAGGAACTCAGCGTCTTGTCGCAGCTCTTTTCCATTCACGCCCTCGGCAGCGGTGCGTAAAATAAAACCACCATTTTGGTCACACAAATCTGCAACTAAAGATTTCAAACGTTCGCGTTCTGCATCCTCTTCAATCTTTTGTGATACGCCAACGTGGGTCACGCTCGGCATAAACACCAAATAGCGCGAGGGTAATGTGATATCAGTTGTCAGCCTTGCGCCCTTAGTACCAAGCGGATCTTTTACTACCTGCACCATGATGTGCTGGCCTTCTCTAACCAGCTCACGTATATCTTTTCGTTCTAGCTGATTGGTCGATACTTCGTCTTTGAGTTCTTCGTTAACCGCGATGTCGGAAGCATGCAAAAATGCTGCTTTGTCGAGGCCAATATCCACAAACGCCGCCTGCATTCCGGGCAGCACTCGACTCACCTTGGCGTGGTATATATTGCCAACAATACCCTTTTTGGTGTGCCGCTCAATGTGTATTTCTTGAAGAATTCCGTTCTCAATTAGCGCCACCCTAGATTCAGAAGGTGTAACATTGATTAGCAGTTCAGCGCTGATATCCATTAAGAAAGTGTCTCCAACATTTGTTTTGTTTCGTATAAAGGAAGGCCTACAACCGCACTGTAACTGCCATTAATGCGCTTTACAAATTGTGCACCTAATCCTTGTATGGCGTAGCCACCCGCTTTATCTTGCGGCTCCCCTGTTTGCCAATATGCAAGTGCCTGAGCCTTGGTAAGGGGGGCAAATTCTATATCTGTACTAATCACAAGATCTAAACTTTGCTCAGCACTGACGCAGGCGACGCTGGTTAACACCTGATGACTGCGGCCTGCGAGCTGCTCCATCATAGCCAAAAAGTCTGATTGACTGCTGGGCTTTCCAAGCGCCTTGCCATCAATCGCGATAAGTGTGTCGGCACCAATCACAATAGCGTTTTTATTGGTCGACAACACTTTCTTAGCTTTTTCAATCGCAAGGCGATGCACCAGCGCTTTCGGACTTTCTTGAGCCTGCGGCGTTTCGTCAATGTCGGCAGCTTGAACGGAAAAATCGTCGCAGATATATTTAAGTAGTTCACACCGCCTTGGTGAGGCTGAGGCTAAAATGATCGTGCTCATGTGGATTATGAAACACCGAGCTTTCGGCGAAACTTTCTAAGTAACCAAAACACCCAAGGCCACAGCAAAATAGAAGTCACACTTGGCCATAAATATTCAACTCTAAATTCAATGCTCGTTAACCAAAACTGCAGCCAGTATATAAGCAAATGGTAAATAAATGAGAGCACGCCAATGGTCATCGCCAGCTGTAATATTGATTGATTGCGCATGCGCTGATAGTTAGTAGCAACTAGGAATATAGGGATAGCTAGGGCAAAACTGTGCACGCCAAGGGCGGTACCGTAGAGCAAATCGAGAATAATACCGGTTAAGGCAGCAATCCCAACACTTACTCGATTAGGCAAAGCCATCGACCAATAGCATAAAATAAGCAACAGCCAGTCGGGGCGGTACATATCGGCTTGAGCCGGCATTGGGATAATTTGCAGAATCATTCCAATGAGAATGCTGGTGAAAATAAACGTGCGATTACCTTTCAAGTTCCACCTCCAAACCTTGGTTGATTTGCTCAGATGAAATGGCTTGCTCCGGCGCCAGCTCTTGGGGCCACAGCAAAAGCAGGTATTTAATACGATCGAGTTTCGCTAAAGGCGTTGCCTTAACTTGAGCAAAAGGCTGCCCTTCATCTCGCACTATTTCGCTGACCCTACCTATTGGATAGCCTTGAGGGAACACATTACCCAAACCAGATGAAATTAAAATATCGCCTACTTTAATATCGGTGCTGTGAGCAACATGCTCCAGAGAGAGTTCATTCACATCACCTATGCCAGAAACAATGACCGTGACGTTATTTCTGCTCACGCGAGCAGGGATAGCGTGGGTAACATCTGATATCAATAACACTCTGCTGTTAGTGGTACCCACCTCGCTAATCTGGCCAACAATGCCGCTTTCATCGAGCACCGGCTGCCCAGCAAATACATTTTCAAGTGCGCCTTTGTTAATCACAATTTGATGACTGTAAGGGTTATTGTCAACCGCCATTAGCTCCGCAATCATTTTGTGCATTTCTTGCTGAACGGGCGCATCGAGTAAGGTACGTAGATTTTGGTTTTCTTGTTGCAGGGTGGTGAAGCGCTGAAGTTGCTCGCTCATTAAGGTGATTTGCGCAGTTAAACGCTCGTTTTCTTCGAGCAAATTTTGACGCGATGTAAAGCGAGAGGCTGACCAGCTAAGCGCAGCTCCTGGCATATCGGCAATGTACTGCAAAGGACTAACTAAGGATGTAAGGTATGCTCGAAAGGTGCTCACACTCTCGACTTTTGTATCAACAAACATTGCCACAACAGAAAAACCCAACACTAGCGCTAAACGGGTTAGCAGTGATGGGCCTCTTGGAAATACTTCATTCATGGTTAGCGAATAAGTCCATGCTAACAATCACTCATATACAATGCCTGTCGCCCACTTATTCATAGCTAAATAAATCGCCGCCGTGTAGGTCAATCATATCAAATGCCTTACCGCCGCCGCGAGCCACGCATGTTAGAGGATCGTCTGCGATTACCACAGGAATACCGGTTTCTTCCATGAGTAAGCGATCTAAGTCTTTAAGCAATGCGCCACCACCGGTTAATACCATACCGCGCTCCGATATATCAGACGCTAGCTCTGGTGGAGATTGCTCCAATGCCACCATAACGGCACTTACAATACCTGACAGGGGCTCTTGCAGGGCCTCTAGTATTTCATTGCTGTTTAGCATAAAGCCTCTAGGCACACCTTCTGCTAAATTGCGGCCTCGCACCTCAATCTCTTTCACTTCTTCGCCAGGGTATGCAGTGCCAATTTCATGCTTAATACGCTCTGCTGTTGCTTCACCAATAAGTGAGCCAAAATTACGACGAATATAGTTGATGATGGCTTCATCAAACTTATCGCCACCAATGCGCACGGAAGATGAATATACAACACCATTGAGTGAAATGATGGCAACCTCAGTTGTACCGCCACCAATATCAACCACCATCGAACCGGTCGCTTCAGATACGGGCAGCCCAGCCCCGATAGCTGCGGCCATAGGCTCGTCAATTAGGTAAACTTCGCGTGCGCCAGCGCCTAGTGCTGATTCGCGAATCGCTCTGCGCTCAACTTGAGTGGAACCACATGGAACACATACCAATACGCGAGGACTAGGACGTAAAAAGTTATTATCGTGAACTTGCTTAATAAAGTGCTGAAGCATTTTTTCAGTCACATAGAAGTCAGCGATCACGCCGTCTTTCATCGGACGAATAGCGCGAATGTTACCCGGTGTTCTGCCTAACATCTGCTTAGCTTCATGACCAACAGCGGCCACACTTTTAGGTCCTCCAGCGCGTTCCTGACGGATTGCTACAACGGAAGGCTCGTTTAATACAATGCCTTGATCTTTTACATAAATCAGCGTGTTTGCTGTGCCGAGGTCGATAGAAAGGTCGTTAGAAAACATACCTCGAAGCTTCTTGAACATGGAATGCCTTTATTATTAGTGTAAGGTGTGGTCGTCACGTAATTAGGAGCGTGACACGTAATGACGACATAATGCGTAACTTTACCAATGCACCGCGCTTTGAGCAAGCGCGCTAGCAGGTTTTTATCGCTAAAACGCCTCGCGCCAATGGATTGTTTTATCATTTGCACGATAAAGTCCAAATGCAATCGTCGCAGAGGGCTCATCACTACTATCGATATCGCCGTCGCCATCCCAATCAATATTGAGATAGTTAGCCCAGTCACCTGCACTATTCAAAGGTGACAAGGTAACAAATGCACTGCCCACTTGAGGCGTGCCTGCGACTATGACTGGTTGAAATACAAAATCGTTCAATTGAGAATGTCCGCGCACTAGGGTGCTGTTTGCTGTCACCCCAGTTAAGCCTGCACTGAGGTCATTTTCGCTTTGAGGATCATGCAAAACGTTGATGTGCCCTTGGCTTTGCGATAACGCTAAAACGCTTGAGTTGTCGGCTAAATTGCTCTGCCAAAGTCCATTGACCAAATACTGCGTTTTTACTTGCATTCTTAAGGCTTTGTTTTCGGGGCCGAAGGCATTTTCCAAAAAGAGTCTTCCATAGCGCATTTCGCTGCCAGCTATATTGTCAATATTAAAACCCTCACAGCCGTTTGGATAATTTGGCTGGTAGCATACGCCATCTAAATCTGTGAAAAAGCCGGCGCCAAACTGCATGTTAACTGAGGCCTCAAAGGGACTTGCATCAGCACCACTGGGAGCCGCGATTTTATTGTATCTTAATTCTGGTTGCGACAAACGAATTCGGCCGATACCGTTAAACCCGTCGTTTAAGCTTAAGAGCACTGCGTCAGCCTTGCTGATAACAGTTATCTCATCAGAGTATGCTGAACTGTCGGTGTAGTTCACATATGTATTGATTCTTCCAAGATCGATAGGCAATCGCCATAAGGCATCAGAATAGTTATTCGTTATCTGGCCTTTTGCATTAAAGGCAGTGATTTGCAGCGTGGGTTCATTGCTAGAGGCAAAACCAAAAGGCTGACCCACATAAGTAAAGCTTTGCGCACTTGGGGTTAACATTGGCGCTGCAGGGAGGCTCACTTTAAAATACGCGGGGATCACAGGACCAAGCATTAAAGCTGAAGATTCAATTGTCTGCCCCAAGTAATCTGCATCTTTAAAACGCAGGCGATAGGTGCCAACTTCTTCGAAAAAAGCACTCGTTGAGCGTAAGACACCGCTCGCAAAAGTAGCGGGGGAGATAGACGAATAAATTTCGTTTGCGCTGCTTTGCACCGCGTTGTTGATATCAAATTCTAAGGCTGAATCTTTTGCATCGCTATCAAGCGGTGCGAGGCGCTGCACCGATAGTTGCGCTTGGTTGCTTTGGTAGGCATTTAGCAGGCCGCCCTTTGCACCTAAAGCCTGTATTTGTATCTCAAAGGGCTCTCCGGCTATGGGTTTTGCCGGCGCATTTGCAAGGATGTTGAATGAGTCTGGCACCACTTTAATTTGTGTGCTTGCGCCCTGCACGTCGGCACCGTTAATTACTGCACTGGCGCTTAAATTTACAATGCCTACACTGGGGTAAGTTAAACCGCTGAAGGCCGCCTCTCCATTTTCATCAAACATTAATTTGATGGTACCCGTGTGTGAGCTTCCATTGCTCACTGGCACTCCAGCAAACGAGGCCCCGCAACTTGCTGGTGCATAGCGGCTATTGCTATCGTTAACACACTGATACGTCAGCGTAACCTCTTGTTCTGCGGCCACTAGGGCCTCGCATTTATCACCATTACTGCCCGATGCTCTCAAGCCTAAATCGGCAAAAGATGCCTCTGCAACAAAAGCGCCCGAACTAAAATCGCTTGCGCCTGTGCGGGTATTAAAAAACTCTAAGCCTGCCGATTCATATTCAATTGTGCAGTCTGGCACACAGCTAACTGGCGCGACTGGATTCTGGCCATTGCTGCCAATACTTAAAATCCCTGGTGTGCTGTGCTTCAGCTTTACTTTTGCAGAGCCGGTAAAAGTGACTTGGGATTGCTCAAAGGCATCCGCGGGAAAGAGCTGTAAAGTAGTTGGGTCTGCTGATAATTCTGAGCAGTCGGTTTTCGCACAGGCTTTTACGGTAACAGAGGGCGCTCCGCAGGCAAGTGCCGTTTCTGGATGTTCTATTTGATACCCCAAAGTAGAAATACAGCTGCGAGCGGCATCCATATCTTGTTTGGCCTGTTGCTCGCTTACCACCTCACGATAAATACGAATATCGTCAAAGTAACCGTCAGCACCTCCGCCCGATGCATAAATACTTTTATTGTCACCAAACACTAAGGTGCCGTATGGCGCGATATCTCTGAAACTACTTGCCCAGCTTGATTTTATTATTTGATTGCCATTAACAATAATCGTAAAAAAGCGGGCGTCATAATTCCAGCTAAAGGCAACGTGCACCCATTCGTCGGCTACAAACATGTTCGCCGGGCTTACGACCTGAATGTCTTTATCGTTGACATCCTCCATGCCGACTCTAAATCGCCCTTGACTTAATATCCGCAGATTAAAATATTTATTGCCTCGCGTTGCGTCCAAAATGGTGCGTGTGCCGGCGCGATCCCAGTCGGTATTTGCGCGAAACCAAAATGAAACCCCACCCTGGTTGCCGATATCATTTAAATCAACACGTGTATCAAAGTTCTTAAAATTAGTATTCGAATTGTCGTTTGTAGTGCTAATAGCTCGGCAGTATTTATTATTACTCGGTAGCTCAATGGCGAGGTCGCGGTGAAACTCTCCGTCATTTCCGTTACCTGAAATATCCTCAACAATATTGCCGCTAATACTGCTTCCATCAAAAGAGTAACGAGCCACCAAACTTGAGCATTGATTGCAGGCGTAAGAGACTTCGTCAAACCAGTCTGTAACATCGCTATCAGAAGGCTGATTGCGGTATATTTTAAAGTTGTCGATTTCGCCTTTTAAAAAGTCCGTCAAATAGTCTGCAAAATTACCGTTATCATTCAATGCGCGTGCAGCTGCTCCTAATACTAGCGTTTCTTTGTTGTTAGCCCATCCAGTCGTAAAACTTACATCTGAGTCCACAAGCTTACCGTCAAAATAGACTTTTATGCCTTCGCTTCCAAAACTGTAAACCAGATGATGCCAGGTATTTTCAAGCACTCTGGCATTTTGAACATTAAATGAAACTTGACTATTCGTTGTTTGATGACGCACTCGCACACGCCCCTGCTCATTCACTCGTATGTCTAAATGCCCTCCGTTTTCATAGTTTAGATGGTCTTTAGACAAAAGCACATTACCGCCGTTTCTATTAGTGTTACTGTGAGATAAATCCTCCAACTTAAACCACATTACCAAAGCGCCGTCGCTGAGCTCAAAATCACTGCTGTGAGGAATTTTTACGTAAGCGCCGTTACCATCAAATTTAAGACCTTGGCAAAAGCGACTCGCAGATTCAATACTCACACCATTGAAAATTTCGCCATGATTGTCACTTTGAGTATCGAGCACTTGATTTTGTGCGATGCTGCAAACGTCAGAGGTGTAAGAAGAAATTAGGACGGGCGCAGAGCTGCAATCTATGCAGCTCTGCGCGGCTTGGGTATACAAACTGTTTTGCTGAGAGGCATTAAGCTGGGCATCAAAGATTTTGAGTTCGTCGATACTGCCTTTGTAAAAATCACCAATTTGATCAACACGATTGCTATTTGAGCCTAAAACAAAATCGCTAGTGTTAGCACCAATAGCCATATCGAGGCCATTCGCCTGAAGTCGCGCGCTGGTATTTGTAGCATCGCTTGAAGCTAACGCACCATCAACATATAAATAGAGCCCTGCCGAGCCCCATGCTATCGAAATAAAATGCCATGCGCCTTCTGTGATTATCGGAGAAGTCATCAACGTTGAGTTTGTTGTGCCTTTATATTTCAGATCCAAGCGCCCGCTTGCATCTAGTAGCAGCGTCATTTTATTGCTGATGCTGTCGCTTCCATTGCGAGAATCCTTTGAAAAAATCGCCATTTTCCCGGAAATAGGCTCGCGCACATATCCTAAGTCATTGGTTTTTATCCAAAGAGACAAGTTACCCTCTTGCAAGTCAAACAGGGAGGAGTCTTGGATATCAATATATTGCTTTGCCCCGTTTAATGCAGAACTCTGGCAATACTTCCCTCTGTAGTCGATGCTGACACCATTTAGCGCATCGGCGCTGTTATTGCCAATGCTGTCTTTTATGCCTTTGTTTGACTGCGGCGGCAGGCACATGTCCATGGAATAATAAGCGACGGGCAAAGGTAGACTGGCATTTGCGCCGCAAGAACCGTTAAAATTGGCTTGTTCGATATTGGCCACGCGGTAACTGACCTTCGCACCATCGCCAAGCTCAGCCGACATTGCATTAATGGCTCCGAATATGTGTGCTGATGCATCTAATTCTATTGAGCCTATCGCATGCAAATAACCATTAACTTGATTATTTGTGCCGATTTGAATATCTGCATAACTGATAAGTACAAGTTGCTCAACTGAACCATTCAAATTCAAGCTCGCACTATCACCGGTACTCATCGAATTAGTATAAATCACGACTTTATCGTTGGTTTTTACCTCAATTCTTGCGCCTGCGGCCATCGATAGTTGGTTGATGTAGTAAACCCCTGAAGATAAAAGCATACTGCTGTTAGACAACATAGAGAGCGCATCGATGCGCACTGTGCCATCTTCACCCAAGACTTCAATTCTCGAATTTGACTGCAGACTCAAGTTATCTAAATCGACTTGCTGCATGCTTTCACTTTGGTTTAAAGCAACCGTTACATCAGACGAACTAGTACTATTTTGAAAACCCGGTAGAGCTAGCTGCAGACTCGTTTGCCCATTAGATACACAGCTTTGTGTATCGCAACTTGCAAGTGCATTGTCGCTACTTATATCAAAAGCAATACTGCCGTCGCTGCCAATGAGTTTGCTGTGCGGTGCAAATGAAATGGCGCCACTGCTTGAAAACGAAGATGCAGGGTCTGGAAAGTAATCTAGGCATTGAGAAGCCATGACCGAAAATGTGCTGATGGCCAAAAGCACTGCGCATGAAAAACCCCGAAGCACAAATAATGCGCCTTTCTTTGCACGTAGCTGAAGATTACTCAAGGTAAGTCCTCCTGCATCGCATCGACATAAAGCGTGCGGCTCACTACGCCCTCACCGGCATCACAAAAGCCGGTGCTTGAATAGCGATAGTAGCGGTAGTTAGCACTGTTAAAGCTTATATCTGACGACGAACAACTTGCTGTAAAGCGACAGTTAGCAAAGCCCGGGATATTGGAAAAACTGCTCCCACTGTTTAAGGTAGTTGAGCACATTTGTGCTTGAGCGCCTACTGGAAAGCTACTGGCAACTAGAGACTCAATACCCGCATGAGCTGCTTGCTGTGCGCGAACCCCATACACTTCATGCACGGTACTTTTAGTCGAACCAGAAATGATCGTGATCATTGTACCCGCCAACATGGTGAGCACCACTAAAATAAATAAGGACATTACCAGCATGCTACCGCGCTGTTTATGTGGGAAGCTGTTTTGCTGAGCAATGCTTTTTGAGTGCTGTATATTAAGGAACATTAGGTATGTGCACCTCTTTTACAAAGCTGATTTGCTCATCATCACGCGTGAATATAAAGCGTGCTTGGGTGTAGGCATTACGCCGTAAAGAGCTGTCGAATAGTCTAAATGGGTCTTGTATGCCTGCATTAAGCGCCGGGCTAGCCGACAGGGAATTACTGATATTCTCAGCCATTAACACGCCACCGCTTGTAAATAGCGGCTGCGTTGCCGCAATGGCACTTTGATGGCGGTAAACGGCTCCACCTCTTACGCAATAGCTTATTGCTGAGTCGGCAATATAAATGCGTCTTGCTGGTGAGTCAGTAAAAAAGCCATCGCTTAATGTGAGTTGCACAACAGAGTCACTGTCGTTTGTGGTGCTGCAATCGCCATCGTCATCGCTGCAGCTTAAGATTGAACGAACCCTTATATCTTCGGCATCACTCGGATTTGGCACCCCATAAACGTGGTCTGGTTTCAGTGGAAATACAATCGCAAGGTCGTCACTGTCGGGTACGTAAACTTGCCCTTGCAAATCATTGCTCATTTCAACTAAATCAACTATCGCTGGAGATTGCCCCACTAGTGGTATGTTTAAATAATAGGTGTTCCAATTAAGCGGAACAAACTGCAAACAGTGTGAGTTGGCATTTCCTCTTATGCGCACGGAGTTAGGCACAGCATCACTTAATTCACGTGTAAAACGCTCTACAAAAAAACTGCCGTCACGTAGCAATGCTTCGCGCTCTGTCATATCTAAATAGGCATACATGGCACTTCTCACAAAACCAGAAATACCCACGCTGACAATACCAAGCACGATGATGACTAAAATCAGCTCAACAAGCGTAAAGCCTTTTTGATTTTGGGTGCGCAAACGTGCTGATGTACAAGCCATTAATAGTTCTCCCGGAACATCGAAAAGAACATGCTTTCACTGGCGGGGGTTTGTACTTCAATGGTGATCAGCTTGCGCTGCCCCACCAAAGTACCCGAGTCTAGGGTTTGGTCTTGGTCAAGGTCATCGTCGTTAATGCCGTCTTGGTTATTGTCATAAAACACACTGACGCGAGCACTAAAGCCCGCATAAACGTCAACGCCAGAGAAGCTGGTATTGATACCAAGAGAATTAGCAATATCGGAGCCTTGCAGCACCAAGCCGTGATAGTCATCTACATCATCAAAGGCTGAGCGGCTTTCGCCACTATCCGGACCTAGTGCTGAGCTTGTGGTGCAGGCTTTAGTGTCACCACACGGACCACTTATGCCACCAAAACCGGTGTTTTCATCAAAGGCTTTGGCGCGTATTTCATTGCTGAGAGATTGCGCCAAGGTAACCGCCCTCACCTGCCAAATCGGGTCGATACCTTTTTGCACCTGAGGTAAAAATATATTGGTTAATGAGGCCATAGCAACGGCAAATACAAGCAAACCGATGATCAGCTCCACTAGCGTAAAGCCTTTATTTTTTGCCAGTAAAGGGACTTTTTTCATTATTGTATTAGCAGCCATGCACATAACCCTCGGAGCTGATGCAAAGCTTTGCTTGCTGGCTGCCTACAAAACTCACCTCGCAACCTCCAGCACATGTGCCAACATTACTAGAGGGCTGACCGAGGGCGTTAAATTCAATGAAGGCCATGCTGATGCCTGAATCCAATGCAACAATCTCAATGCCATCGTTACTTAGTTCATTAACATCGCTGCGCATGTAGCGCTCTAGGGTATAGTCTATGGAGTTGGCACAGGAGAGGCTTTGATTGCCCGAGGTAAAGTCGTTAGTTGGCACGCCAAAACCGGGGCTGTTGCCGGTGGCAAAATTGAGTTTGTAGCAAAAATTGGCGCGAGTGTCGTACATTGACTGTATTTGCAAAGTACGCAAAGCGCTTTGCAAACGTTGTTGTAAAGCAAATTCTGCGAAGGAATCGGTAGATAAAAATCTTGGGGCTGCAGCGACTGCCACCACGCCAAGCACAATCACTACCGTAATCAGCTCAACAAGGGTAAACCCTTTTTGAGCTTTAGGTAGTGATTTGAATGGCATCGCAGCAAAGCGCATATCTCACTGATATTCGATAAACAAATATTGCTTTAGCAATCGTCACTGACCACTACGATGGTTGGCACTTCGCCTTCGCCACCAGCATTGGTGTAACTTACATAACAGTCAACGGTATCTGGGTCTTCACCCTCAAATGAGATGCGAAATTCTGTGGCGGAGGTTTTATCAAAACTTAGCTGGGTATCGTCTAAATCAACAAAATTTGAAATACCTTGGACCGTTGCATTGCCCACTGTGGTAGCTTCAATCCCGCCAAAAGCATTCGCGTCAGGATAGCCAAAGTTTGTTTTTACGTCTTTTGTGGCAATTTGTATAATTGCATTTGCGTCGGCCGTCGCTAATTTTTGCACGCCCGCAATCGCCGCTTTAGCAAATACTAACTGCGATGCGCCTTGCAAAGCGCCCTTCACGCCATTAAGCGTTTCGGTTCGTGCTTCGCTTTGTATATCAATAAAGCGCGGAGCTGCCGTTACTGCTAAAATACCTAAAATTACGATGACGATGATTAGTTCAATCAAAGTAAAACCGCGTTGATTTTTCATTTTCTATGCCTCAGTGAAATAAAAGAGCTAATGGCCTATACACCCTGCTCAAGTTAAAGTTAATTGTTGCTAAAAACCTGTACCTGACCAATCCGAGGGTCATAAACAAAACCATTACCTGTATTAGTGGTTAACGGCTGCGCACTTCGATTCTTTACGGTTTGCAGTAAATAATAGTGGCAAACGTCGTTATTGCCTGAGCCCGCGCCGGTATTAACATTGGTAAAATATGTAAACTCTTCTGCAATCGCAGGGTCCCAAAGGGATGTGATAGTTGGTGCGCTTTGCATAATCAGATTAAAAATGCTCTCACAGTCCAAGCGACTCATGGCGTTATCTTCAGTACTGTTATCATTGTTCATTTGGCCGGTTGGGTAGCCGGTGTCTGCATCTACGCCAATGGATAAGCCTTCAACGGTGACAAAAGTTTGATTCGGAGCGTTATTATTCGCAGGGCGCCCTTCTATCTCCCATTGGGCTCTAACTAAACCAACGCCGGTGGCAAAGCCACCCGATACGCCCTCTACGGTAGCGTCCTCAGCATCTTCGGTTACATTTAAAAAGCGGGGAATTGCCGTGGCCGCCAGTAAACCTAAGATCACTACCACAATAACAAGCTCTATTAGAGTAAATCCGCGCTGCTTTATTTTATTGGTCATTAACATGGTTTTGCCTATTTAAGTGTGTTGCGTGTTGATTCACAATCATTTGTTTTTGATTACTTGCTTGTGCATTTTGCCACCGCGAATCGTTTCCAAACATGTGCTTTACTGTTAATGAAATCGCAATAACAATAATCGCTACGGTCAAGGCATAGTGCCAAAGCTTTAAGGATCGCATTTAACGAACTACTCCCATCATGTCCCACATTGGCGTGAAAATGCCTAATGCCAGTATGAGCACCATGACAGCCACAATTGATATCAAGATAGGCTCAATTTTTGAGGTCAGGCTCTTGATGTCGTACTCCACTTCACGCTCATAAAAGTCAGCTACTTCAGCCAATAAATCATCTACTCGCCCCGTTTCTTCCCCAACATGAATCATTTGCAGCACTAAGGGTGTAAATAATCCGCTGGCGCTGGCAACACGGCTTAAACTTTCGCCTTTTTCAATTCGCCTGCGCATACTAATAATGGCCTCGCTCATGTGCGCATTGCCAACCGCCTCTGCAACTAAAGATAAAGCTGAAGTCAGCGGCACGCCGGCTTTTAGCATCATTGAAAAGCTGCGGGAAAACCTAGCAAGCAAAGAACGCTCAACAATGTCGCCGACTATCGGCATTTTTAGCTTCCAATGATCCCACTTTAAACGTCCCTTTTGGGTATCTTTGTATTGCTTCGTTATGAATATGCATACCAATATCACGGCAACTAATACGTACCATTGATTCATGAAAAAATCCGACATCGAGAGCAAAATACGCGTCATTAAAGGCAGTTCGGTATCGAACTTCTCGAACATGCCTGCAAACACTGGGATGACAAAAATATTCATCACAATGAGCGCTGCCACCAGGGCAAAAACAACAAAACTCGGATAGCGAGTTGCCGCTTTAATTTGCTTACGCGTTTCTTGCTCGCGCTCTAAATATTGGGCAAGTTGTAAAAATGCACTGTCGAGCTGACCGGTGTTCTCACCCACATGCACAATACTGATGAATAACTGAGAGAATATTTTAGGATG
>CAYQMI010000015.1:0-18139 GCA_964418575.1 uncultured Glaciecola sp. | reverse complement strand
TGACTCAACCGTGCCGGTAGTCATATCGCCTTGTAGCGTTCTGCCGGTATATTCAAAGTTGGCCACTAGTCAATGTCCTCTAATCCAAGAGGCTTCTTCGGTGCAGAGGCCTGTTGGGCTGATGATGCCAAGGTTTCTGTTTCAATCTGTACAGTGGCATCGCTAGCAATGTGATCTTGCTCTGAGCCTGTTTCACTAACTAATTCAACTAACTTCAATACCTCATCAAGACTTGTCACACCTTCTTTCGCGTAATCAAGGGCGGCAAGCGCAAGAGGTTTGTAACCTTCAGATAAAAGCGCCTGTTCACTGAATGACGCAGTGTCGCCGTTTTTCAGCGCAAGCATCATCTGTTCGTTCATTTGCAGAAGTTCAAAAACGCCAACTCGTCCTTTGTAGCCGGTGTAGTTGCAAGCTTGGCAGCCGCCTGCATGTTTAAAGTCTGCATGCGCTAAATCTTCATCAATTCTCGACAACCAAACGCTATGTTCACTGGTTGGCGGAGCAACTTGTGCACAGCGCTCGCAAAGCTTACGTACTAGCCTTTGTGCAGCGATGCCTTTCAATGCACTTGCCACTAAGTAACCTGGCGCTCCCATGTCGATAAGGCGAACAGCGCTACTTATAGCGTCGTTAGTGTGCAGAGTCGACAGTACTAAGTGACCTGTTAACGCACCGCGCAAGCCAATATCTACCGTTTCTTTATCGCGCATCTCACCCACCATCAAAATGTCAGGGTCCTGACGCAAGGTAGTTCTGAGCACGTTGGCAAAGCTGAGATTAATTTTTGGATTAATTTGCACCTGATTAATGCGCGGCAAGCGGTATTCAACAGGGTCTTCAACGGTAATGATTTTGCTTTCTGGTTTATTCAGTTCATTTAACGCACCATACAAAGTGGTGGTTTTACCGGAGCCGGTTGGACCGGTGACCAAAATCATGCCGTGGGGACGGCTTAACAAGCGTCTGAAACGCTTCATAATGCTTTGTGGCATACCCGTTTGTTCTAATGAGAGTATGCCTTCTGATTGGTCAAGTAATCTGAGCACAACCGATTCGCCATACTGAATAGGCATGGTTGAGACACGCACATCAATATCACGGTTTTTCACCTTTATGTGAGTACGGCCATCCTGAGGCAGTCGCTTTTCAGAAATATCGAGGCCAGCCATAAGCTTCAGGCGCAGCACTACCGCAGCGGCAATGTTGTTTTGGGGAATAATATTTTCTTGAAGTACGCCGTCTACTCGCTGCCTTATTCGCAGTTGATTGTCCCCGGGTTCGATATGAATATCTGAGGCCTTAGCCATAACCGCATCTTCAAAAATAGACTGCAGTAATTTAGCCACCAAGTTGTCTTGTTCATCGTCAACCCTGCCGCCGAGTTGGAACTCGATGTCGTCTTCGTATTCATCGGCTAACTCGGTGGCGAACGATGCAATTTCTTCGGTTTTACGATAAAAACTTTCATAAGCAGCAAAGAGCTGTGTTTCACTGACTACGGCAACATCAATTGGTTTTGGAAGCTTTGCAGTGAGCTCATCCACCGCATTAATGTCACCTGGGTCAGTCATTGCCACGAGCAAGCGTTCGCCTGTATCGTCTATCACGATTGCGCGATAGCGACGCGCTTGAATTTCGGGCAACAAACGTACCGCATTTTGATTCACGCGGTAATCGTTAATGTCGATAGCTGGCACGTTTAAATGCTTAGACAATAATTGTAAAAGTTGTTCTTCTGTCACCAAGCCCATAGCAATGAGCGTGGCACCAAGCTTTCGTCCACTTTGACGCTGTTCACTCAGTGCACTTTGCAGTTGTTTATCGTCGATTAACCCATTTTGAACGAGTAAGTCACCTAAACGAACCTTAACTTGCCCTACCATTAGCTTTGCCTCTCTAGCACAGCGATACGCTGCTCAACAAACTCATCAACTTGACTCGGTAATTGCTTTAAGCCCTTCGCTTGCTGGTATGACGCAATGGCCTGCTCAGGTCGCTTCAGTTTATCTTGACTCACGCCTAAGCCCAGCCACCATTTTGCATTTTGCGGCTCACGCGCGACCAATAGTTTATAGTCGTGATTTGCGTCTAAGTACTGGCTTAGCCTTTCCGCTAGCGCCGCTCTAAAACTCAGTAGCTCAATGTCGGCAAGCTCTGGATACGGGTGCTCAGATAATGCTTTATGCGCTTCTTGATAATCCCCTATTTTAAATGCCACGCGAGCGAGCATAATGCGCAAAGCGTTGTCAGCTGGATTTATCGCCAGGCCTTCGTTTAATACACGCTGGGCTTGTTCAACACGGTTGTGCGAAAACAATATAGAGGCTAGCTGTTTACGTGCTCGTAAATCTTCCGGATATTGTTCAATCAAAACTTCAAGAGCGTTGATTGCGCCGGCAATGTTGTTTTCATCAAGCGCTAAACGAGCTTGCTCTCTGAGTAAAGAGATACCCGCCTTAGCACCGTTACTTGGCGCTACGCTAAACTGAGCCACCTCGCTAGGATCATCTTGTTCTATCACTGCTAGCGCTGGCGCACTTGTGTCATGGGAACTTAATATAGTGCTTTGAACTTCATCTCTTACTTCTGCAGATTCAGCCGCTAGTGGCTTTGCTTGTTTTATTTTTTTAGTTGTATCTGCATTGTCGTCACTTCCCGCCGTATCCAAAGCTGTGGATTGGGCTAATGCAATATTTACACTTGCGTGTTCGGCTTCAGTATGAGGAGCAAGTTCTGCTTGCATGAAATCGCTTTCTAAGCCGCTGTCATTTAATAAAGGCACAGATTCAGATGCTTGGGTAGAACGCATTTCTTGCGGTTCACCTACCTGATTTTGATTGCTCCACATTTGTTGGGCTGATACCAACAGGACAATTGCCCCCATGCCGAATAGAATGGGCTTCAAAGGCTTAGGCTTTGCTTTGGCTTTCGGAACATAGTCGGCACTTACAGCGCTTTGTTTTTTCCGACTCTCTAAATCTTGCAGCATTTTATTGACTACACTCATTTACTTGACTCCTTAATAGAGTGCATGTCTACTCCACTCAAAAGTGAATCTGTAGAACCGCTTGAGCTAGTCATTTGAAAAAAAGCAAAGGCAATCATAACCGCAGCACTTGCCGGTATTAGCCACGACAACCAACGTGATTTTGGTATAGCAAAAGCAGCTTCGGTGTCTTTTGCTGCAAACTGTATGTGTTTTTCGGTGACTCTGTTTGTACCTTCACCAAAGGCCAGCATAAGGGCTTTATGGCAAAGTATATTCACCACTCTAGGCGTACCTCGACTGGCAATTTTAAGGGCTCTAAATACGCCTTCTTCAAATACCTCACCTGTGCTATGCCCCGCCACCCGCATGCGATGACGCACATATTGCTCAATCTGATCGGTATCCATTTGCTGCAAGTTATACGAAAAGGTAATGCGCTGACGCAGTTGCCTTAGCTTTGCCTGCCCAATTTTTTCATTTAATTCAGGCTGACCAAACAAAACCACCTGCATCAACTTTTGTGACTCGGTTTCTAGGTTGGTCATCAGGCGCAGTGCTTCTATGCTTTCATCAGGTAATGCTTGCGCTTCATCAATTATTAACACTGCACAACGATTGCTTTTGCGGATTTCAATCAAACGTTTTTGAATGCGCTGTGAAAACTCCTGCTGGTCGCCACCCTCGCTCAATTCCACATTCAGCTCAGAGGCCACCGCTTTGCGCAGCTCGCTGGGCGATAAATAGGGGTTTGGAATATATGCACTCACAAAGCTAGGGTCGAGTTCATTGAGTAACTTGCGGCAGATTAAGGTTTTGCCAGTGCCTACCTCCCCGGTCACCTTTATAAAACCTTCGCCCGACTTCAACGCCGTTCTTAAAACTTCAATGGCTTCTTTATGACTGGGCAATCCAAAAAAGTATTGCGTGTTAGGCGTTAGAGTAAAAGGCAGCTCTCGAATACCAAAGTGATATAGATACATTGCACTACTCCACGTATAACCAATCAGCCATGGTTGATCTGCTCTGCTCTATCTGCTCTTTCCACGTGTTTTTTTCCACCACGGTAGGTTTCAGCAAAATAATCAGTTCTTTTTTCACTTCACGTTCGCGCTTGTTTTTAAACAAATTGCCTAGGCCAGGAATGTCACCTAGCAGTGGCGTTTTGCTTTCAATCTCGCTTCTAATGGTTTGCATTAAACCACCAATCACCACAACCTCACCGGAGTGAGCGCGCACTATCGTATCGGACTCTCTAATTGTGCTTTGTGCAAGAGGAAGGATGATTTCCTCTTCGTTTAAGGTCACAACCTTGGTTTGCTCTTCAGTTTCAATTACGGATGGATGAATGTGCAATAAAATCGTGCCGTTTTTATCAATTTGTGGCATTACGTCTAAAGCAATACCAGAGAAAAACGGAGTTAATTCAATATCGGGCACCACCGAGGTTGCGGCAGCGGTGATTGTATTTTGGCTCGAAATATCGGTAACAAAGTATTCATCGTCTCCCACTTTGATTACCGCTTTTTGATTATTAATTGCGGTTACGCGCGGGCTTGATAAAACCTGCACATTACCTTGAGTAGATAAAAGATCGACAACACCCGTAAAGTCCTCATTTAAAAATGAGAGACTGGTCACCCCGCCAATCGCGGCGCTAATAGAATTGCCTAAGGATGCGGCTGTATTTGAAAAGGTGATATCTGTACTGCCCACATTTGCCACAATTTGTGACCAGTTGATGCCCTGCTGATAATCATCTGAGAGTTCTACTTCTAAAATTCTCGCTTCTATTACCACTTGGCGATTGAGGCTTTCTTCGGTTTGCGACAAGAATGAACGGATAACTTTTAGCTCGTCAGGATAAGCCCGCACGCTTACCAACCCGGCTTGAGGCGAGATCATAACGTTGCGACCTTCTGCGCCAGAGCCACCCAGCATACCTAACAAACCCTCTTCTAAGGCTTCCCAGAAATTGGTTTCGCTGCGCGTGTTGATGCTAGTGCCGTTGCTTGAATTGCCAAATCCATTGCCGCCATTGCCATTGTTTGAACTGTTGCTACTAAAATTATTTTGCTGCTGATTGAGGCCGCCGTTTTGCTGATTATTACCACCGCCCTGCGACACCCCACCAGATATAATACTCACCTGAGTATTGCCATCGCGCTGCATCATGAGGTAGTTAACAGCAAAGGTTTCTGTGCGCATACCGTTTGGCATAACGCGATATACCGTACCGTTTTTTTCAATATGATATCCGTATAAATCTGAGACAAGGGCAAAAATACTGTCGAGCGTGACCTGCTTCAAATCTAAGGAAATATTTCCGCTGATTTGCGGATGAATGGCGACCGAATATGGCGTATCTTTGACCAATCCTGCAAAAAAGCTCGCTGCGTCCACGCCTCTCGCGTTGATGTCGTATTTTTCTTCAACGATTAATGTGGTTCCAGCATTGCTCTGCAATGGATTCATTAAAGTCTGCGACACCGACTCGGGCAAAGTACTTAGCTCAGTAGATTCAAGCTTGCTCTGCTGAGTCGACTCAGCGAATGCAAGTTCATTTGCTAAATGCTGTTCGACATGGCTTTGTTGCTTACCGGCACACCCCAATAAAATGGAGCTGCATAGTACTGCGCTAATTGCATGGTGAAGATTTCGTTTGTTCATTTTACCACCTGCTTATTCATACCTGCGTTGTTTTGCACCTGCAATATAATGTCGTCGTCATTTTTACGTGAGTCGCTTAAAGTCACTGCGAAGGCGTCAATGTCTGCCACTTTCATACCCATTATTTCATCGCCTTTTTTGAGAACCTCACCGTTTACCACTGCGTAACGCTGTTCGTTGCGGGTAAAAATTGCGCTCAAATTAAAAGGCGTGTCTAGCGCTTTTAAAGGACTAAGCTGTTGAGCAATCACGCTAGGTGGACGCGTTGGGTCTTTAGCTTTAGTTTGCGCTTTAGCCACTGTAAGTGACTGCATGCTGAGCACAGCACATATAATTAATAATCTAGTTAACACCGATGAATGCCTCGCTCGTACTTAAGGTGAACACTTCGAGCTGAGTCGTTGCCAGCGGGTGAGAGTGCACGTCATAATTTAAAAATTTCCAATAGAGTTGCCATTTCAAGGTTTCGGCATCCGCAAAGAAATCGCGGGTCGCAAAATAATCGCCTTGAAAAGTAATGCGAATACCTTGTCGGTATAGCTGCACTGGGGTATTGCCTTGCTCTTCGGTAAACACAGGGCTTGGCGCGATAGACTCCATCTTTATTAAATGAAGTCCGTCGGCACGTTCAAACAGCTGCTCTAACAAAATCGGCATGGCTTTTGGTGGAACTAAATGGACAAGCTCAGAATCAAAAGAAGCCTGGATTTGTGAAAGCTGCTTTTGTAGTGCATCAATTTGCATTTTTACCGCAGCATCAGGGTCGCGCAAAACCTCGCTCATTAACTCATCGCTGGTTTGCTTAAGTGTATCGAGTTGCGATTGTTGTGTAATAGCTCTGGCATGCGCGTTCTTTATTTGTTTATACATTGGCTCTAACACCAACAAAGTAGCAACAAACAACACAAGTCCGGGTATTGCAAAAAAGATAAGGCGTTTTTCACGCTCTCCCAATGCTTCAAATTTGTCAGATAAAAGCTTAAATACTGAACTTTGAGCTGCGGCCTTAGTTGCTGGCATCACTACCTCCAGACTCAGTATTGGTTTGACGCTTGTCTTCCTTTGCCAGCAATACATCTTTGGGTTTTTCGGTACTGGTTAAGTGAAAACTCAACTCGCCGTCTTCTCGAATAAGTAAAGCGTCGTCAAACTCTTGGCCTTTAAAAAACTGAGTGCTGCTAAGATCATTTATCCACACGGTTAATGCCGAAGGTTTGGCAATAGTCCCGCTGATGACTAAGTCAGCTTCATTTACCGTAAATGATGTTAGCCATACATGGTCAGAGTCTGCGCTAGATAATGCATCAAAAAGCTCAGCAAAGGAGCTATCGCGCATTTCATCCATGTCTTTAACTTTCAATAATAGGCTTTCTTGAGAAGCAATTTGGTTTTGCAATTGACGAAGACGCGCGCCTAACACTGGATTATTCTCGCGTGTCTGCAGGGCTGAGGTAAACTCATCAATGTTTTGCTGCTCTTGCTTAACGCTCTGAACAATAGATTTGACAGCCGTCTCGGCATCGCTGTACCAGGCATACAAACCGCCGTAAATAGATGCGCTAAAAAGAATGCAAAGTCCAGTTAGCAGGAACAAATGATTGCCCGTTACCCAACTGAATACCGGCCTGAACTCTTGATGGTAAAAGTCTATTTTATTCTTCATTGCTAGCCTCGCTCGCCTTCTCAGTGTCCGAGACTCTAGTGAATGCCGCACCTAAACAGCTGAAACTAGCCATTTTGAAATTCAGTTGCTTGGTGCAAGCTAAGTCTGGCTGCATGAGGTCGCATGGAATGCCCATCGATTCAGCAATCATGTTGCATATGTAGGCCATGTGCGGTGTGTCTAACTTAACCACTATCTTTTTCACCGGTGCTTGGCGAAGTTGGCTCTCGAAAAAGTCCATGGAACGCTGAATTTGAACCGCGAGAGAATCGATGATCCCCATATCAAGTTCGGCTTCGGTGAAACTACCGATATTTTCGAAACCTTTTAAGCGACGACTAAAATAGAGCTGCTTGTTTTTGACAATGTTGAGCACCACGTCTTCGCCATGCTCTTGCACAAGCGTTATGCTGGCATCCTGCGAATCTTGCATAAGTTCTATAGTTGCCAATTCTTCGACGGTGATACTCTCTAGGCATAAATCTGCGTCAAATATTGTACGCGTCAGCTTTTCGACTTCTTTACGAGAAATTGCCACCACCATGACTTTATTTTGACCCGAAATTTGCACGGGCATATCGGCGTAGTCATAAACCACATCAGTATTGCTACCAATAGCCTCTTGCAGTGGCCACTTCAAAGCCGCCAACATTTCAGTTTCAGCCACATCTGGCTTGTCGATTTGGTGAACTTTGTACCAATGGGAAGTAAGGGTAAAGTAGCAAGGAGTGCCCTGCAGCTTGTGTGCTTTTACATAGTCAGCAAGGCCTTCAGCCCAGCTCTGGTGGGTAAAACTAGCATCTAATACCCACTCAAGCCCTGCATCACCTTTTTTTAGCGCGCACAACAAGACCTGCTCTGCGGTAAAAGCAATGCCAACGGAATAGTAGTCTGAAGGCTTCCTAAATTTCTGTTTTAAATACTGTTTCCAACTAATGCGCATAGTTCTCAGTCTTTGTAAGCTATTATTGACTAGTGAGAGGATCAGGGCTCACGCCAATAAAGCGTCAATGTTTAGTGTTTAGGTGTTTTAAAAGTGCTTTTATGCAAAAAAAACGCCAAACATAAAAATCTAAATTTACTTGTCATTAAGATTATCGGCGGGTTGCTTGAGGGCTTGAGCAGAAGAGTTATTTGATCTTACTCTTTTGATATCAGTAAATAAGAGTCAGTGCGCAACCATCTCGCAACATTAACATTCAGCTTTAGAGGCAAAACATGAGTCAAATAAAACAAGAAGTACTATCGTCAAATGAAAAATACGCAGAAAGTTTTGGAAGCAAAGCTGATTTAGCTTTACCACCAGCGCGTGGGTTTGCCATTCTCACTTGTATGGATGCTCGCTTAGACCCAGCTAAATATGCGGGCCTTGCAGAGGGTGATGCGCACGTTATACGCAATGCGGGCGGGCGCGCTAGCGATGATGCTATTCGTTCTTTGGTTATCTCTCATAAGCTCTTAGGCACAAACGAGTGGTTTGTGATTCATCATACCGACTGCGGAATGGAGCTTTTTAATTCCGACATCATGGGCGATTTATTGGAATCTAGCCTCGATACCGCAAGCGTAGACGAAAACGGCTGGAAAGATAGCGGTAACTCTCAAGGTACAACAGCCGGGAAATATATCAATTGGCTAACATTTAAAGACAACGCAAAAGCCGTTGTTGAAGACGTTGAGCGCATCAGAAACAACCCAATGGTGCCTAATTATATTCCTATTTACGGCTACATTTATGACTGTAAAACAGGCCGTTTAGTTGCTGTGCCTGAGGCAGACGAATTTGGCGCTGCCCAATAAGCAAGAACCCTTGGCTAGTCTTTGACTGGCCTTTTTTTTGCGTTTGTCGTAAGTTCACACTCTGGCTTTATTATCAGGCTCTCAATTTGGCGGCCTATTGTCACAAGCTTTAAATTACTCTGCCTATTTTCGATGCGTCAGAATACTGAAGGACAGCAACATGGCTTTTTCATCTAAATCAATTTCCATTTTAAGCGCTTGCTTACTCGCAATAGTCAGCAGCAACAGTTTTTCTCAAGAGCCATACTTCCCAGCAAGGGGGGAGTGGGAACAAAAATCTGCTGGGGCCCTCGATTTTGATGAAGGTAAACTCAACCAAGCAATTGAATTTGCAAAAGACAATGAATACAGCGGTTCAAAAGACCTTCGTATCGCCATTTTAGAAGGATTTGCAAAAGAGCCCTTCCATGAAATTCTTGGCCCAACAAAAAAACGCGGCGGCCCTGCGGGTTTGATATTGAAAAATGGTTACATTGCTGCACAGTGGGGTGATGTAGAGCGCGTTGATATGACGTTTTCTGTTACCAAAAGCTATTTGTCGACCGTTGCCGGGCTGGCTGTCGACAAAGGACTCATTAAAAGTGTGGATGATAAAGTCAGTCAATATGTGTGGGACAACACTTTTTTAGGTGAGCATAACTCACAAGTAGATTGGCACTCTTTGCTCAACCAATCCTCTGATTGGTCGGGCGAGCTTTTTGGTATAAAAGATTGGGCAGACCGACCGCCGGCTGAAGGCGATATTGACGATTGGAAGTATCGTGAGTTAAATACGCCTGGCACCGTCATGGAATACAACGATGTTAGGGTAAATGTACTTGCCTATTCACTCTTACAAGTTTGGAGAAAACCCCTACCAGTAGTGTTAAAAGAACATCTTATGGACCCCATTGGTGCCTCAAGCACATGGCGTTGGTTTGGCTATGAAGACGCATGGGTAACCATAGACGGTATGAAGATGAAGTCGGTTACCGGTGGCGGACATTCTGGCGGCGGTATATTTATATCTAGCCTAGACCAAGCTCGTTTTGGTTTGCTGGTATTAAACGAAGGTATGTGGAAAGACCAACGCATACTCTCAAAAGAATGGCTCGACAAAGCCTTAACTCCCTCTGAGCCGAATGCAAGCTATGGCTATATGTGGTGGCTCAATCAAGGACCTCGTAAGTGGGAACAGGTTGAAGAGGGCCATATATTTTATGCTGCGGGCTTTGGTGGAAACTTTGTTGTTGTGGACAGAAAAAAAGACTTGGTAATAGTCACGCGCTGGTTAGAGCCAAAGCACATCGGGGAGTTTGTGGCTAAAGTGCTGGCGAGTCACAAATAACTCATGAATGAATAGATAGATAAGCTTTTGCATAAGGTCTATCATAGTACTTAGCCAAATACGCGCACTCAGGAGAGCTTTGACAATGGCATGTAAACGAACACGTATAGCGAGCCTACAAAGGCAAAGAACCCTCGCAGTGGTAAGCGTAATATTGCTACTGAGCGCCTGCGTAAATAAAACAGAACTCACAGAGCAAGATTATAACCCACCAAATTGCGATTCTGTTTCAGTTGAAGGCTTTAAATGTGAAGATGGTAAAATTGCAAAAATAGACAATGAGCATGATCATATTGAGTATCATGAGCAACTGCGCCCTTTGCACGAAAGAAGCGATATTATTGAGCAGGAAATTAAAGACCTTAGAGACAAGTGAATTAAGTAACTCTTAGGCATTAATAGTAAAAAGCCGCGTGCTCCAATAAAGGACGCGGCTTTTAACTGTGTCTAATTTATCTTGTAAAGCTAAACTTTAGAGTGACCTTCATGGATATGAGAGCCGTGCTGGTGATGCCAGTGAGCATCATGCTTGTATTCCACAATACCGCTTGTTACACGAGATTCATGGCCGCAGCTTAAACCATGGTTGTGATCGTGACCTTCATGCAGTTTATTATCTTCTTCATGGGCTTTGCCAGCATGCGCGTGGTGGTCGTGGCCATCGTGGTCATAGTCAAGATGGTCGATATGATATTCAGCCGCATGACCGCAGTTAAGTGCATGGACGTGAGCATGATTTTCATGAACTTCATGCTCGTCTGCCGATGCGACACTCATAAAGCTAATGCTCAAAACGACCGCTGTAAGTGTGGAGTAAATATGCTTTTTCATTTATGTTTCCTTTTATATTTGTAATTTAAGCATAGTCGCTATTTGAGCGCTGTCTATTAAAGTACAGATTTATTTCGCGCGAGCCCTCTAATGGTAGAGCCGATACTCTATTTTACACATAGCGTTTAAGACTTCTAAAAAAGAATAAGCCATGCTCAAGTAGACTAAATTTGTCCTTTGAACCCTCGTCGTTAGCGCCATGATGACTTTCCAGTATTGTTCAAGCCACTTGTACTTATGCCGCTGGCGACTATGGCAACATGTGCGAGGCCCAAAAAAGATTTTGAGCGTTGCCGTCGCCTTACAGTCGCTATCAATGTAATTTAGCGCATAATGCTGTTCTTTGTATTTTGCTTGATAATATAACAGCCTGAATCAATATAAATGTGAACCTGCATGAAGACGCTTTTTCAACGATTGTTTTTACCTCAGTCTCAATCCCAGCGCGATACATCGAAAACGCTGGCAAAAGCATACGAAGAAAGCCATTACAGTAGTCTGTGGGAAGATACCGGTGAGCTGTATTTTTTGCTCGATACCTTAAAACTCAGTTTTGAGAGTGAAGTTGGCTTAGTAAGCTATGAGCGGCTGACGCTTGAAATGGTAAAAGAATTACTAAAGCAAATAAAAGTGGGCAATAGCCCCGCATTCAGGCAAAAGGTGGTTGCCGAACAAACAAGTGAAATTCGACTATCGGTGTGCGGTATGACATGGCAAACCTTACACGGAAATAAACGAACTCGCGCCATTACCGAAGCCGCAGTGCTCAGAAGTGTTGATGCCGACTTTATAAAAAGCCAAGCGCTATTTAAACATGCCGATCGTATCGCTGACCTCGACCCAAATATCCTCACCCTACCCAATCAAGTAAACGTTTTTACTTACGATGGCATAAGCGTAGCTGATTTTTTTACACAAATAGAGCGCATCAACACTCGTTTTGAACCGGCTAATAAAGCGAAGATCAACTTAAATCGAGAAAATTATTTAGCGCCTTTTAGCGAGCACGAGCAGCAAGTGATTGAATCACTTGACCAAAATAAGATAGGTAAAAACGAACTGCCCCATCAAACAAAAAAGGGCTTGTAAAAACAAGCCCTTAATAATTTTAATCTACAATTTTTATTTATGTATTCCTCAGAACGGAATATCATCATCAAAATCAAAATTCGGCTCATCCATTTTAGGTGGCGTTTTTTGAGGCTGTTGCTGGTTTGGTCTGCCTTGGGGCGCTTGGCCGCCTTGGTTACCCTGCCCGCTGTTGTTGCGTGGCATCTGTTGGTATTCTTGATTCATATTATCGTTTTGCGGACGCTGGTAATTGTTACCGCCGCCTTGACCGCCTTCATTTCTCCCGCCTAGCATTTGTAGCTGGTCGGCAATCACTTCGGTAGTGTACTTATCGTTACCTTGCTGGTCTTGCCATTTGCGGGTTTGCAATTTACCTTCGATGTAAATTTGCGAACCTTTTTTCAAATACTGACCGGCAATTTCAGCTAATTTGCGGTACATGGTAATGCGGTGCCACTCGGTTTTTTCTTGTTGCTGACCTTGCTGGTCTTTCCAACTCTCGCTTGTGGCTAAGCTTAAGTTAGCAACTGCGTTGCCGTTTGGCATGTAGCGCACCTCAGGATCGTTTCCTAAGTTGCCCACTAAAATAACTTTGTTTACACCTCTGGTGGCCATTACTCTTCCTTTTCTTTTATGTTGAGGTCAGCAGCGCTTGCGCCTGAGCCAAACTAAACTGCTTTGCATCCACTTTTAAGTAAAACACTTTTTCGTGGGGATCTGCGGTAACGTCTTTTACGCCCGCCAATAACTGTAATTTATGCATTATTTCAGTTACCTGCACTGCCGATAAGTTTGCTTGTGAAGATGCGCTGCTGCTCGCATCTGTTTCTCGCTCGTTTTGATGACTAGTTTTTGGTTCACTGTTGTAACCTTCTCTACTGAAACTAAGTGTAACGCGTTTTACCCGTTCGGTGCTAGCCAAACCTCGGGTTATTAAGCTACAGATAAATATTAATATCAGGCATATAATAAAGCTGGTTTGTACCTCAAAGTAACTGTTCATAAGGCCTGAAATCACGCCGCCTAAAAAGGCGCCAAAAAACTGATGGCTTGCATAAATGCCCATCGCGCTGCCTTTTTGCCCAGCAGGCGCGGTCGACGACACCATCGCCGGCATTTTAGCTTCCATGAAATTAAAGCCACCAAAAAACAATATACCAGCCACACAAATCACAATGTAAGACGGCGTTTGTGTAATTAATAAGAAAAAGCCACCGGCCATGAGTAAAAGCGCCAAGCGAAAGGTGTTGGCCACCGGCAGTTTTTTAGATACTTGCATCAGCGCGATTAACACCAATACCGATAGCAACAACACAATGGAATATACCTTGTAGTGCTCGCCTAAAGGCATATCGATGTTAATTAAAAAGATAGGTACCTGAACAAAAAAGCAGGTGATCAACAAATGCACCAGCAGCACCGAAATATTTAATTTCCAGAGCGCCTGGTGCACAAACAGGCCTTTTAACTGATGCACTTGCGGTAGCGCATCGCCTGATGGCGTGTGCATCGCATCACGTGTATTTACACCCCATTTTACAATGGGGAAGCAGGCTATGCATAAGGCCGCAGTAAGCAAAAATATACCCTGCAAGCCAATGCTAGCCGCTAGAATCGGACCAAGGAGCAGCGCAATGTAGAATGAAAACCCAATCGAAACACCAATAATGGCCATAACTTTAGTGCGCTGAGATTCTCTGGTGACATCACTCGCGAGCGCCATCACCGCGCCGGCTATTGCGCCTGCACCTTGTAAAATGCGGCCAACAGTGAGCATCAGCATCGAATCGGCAAAGCCCGCAATTAAGCTGCCGATACAAAACATACTCAAGCCCAAATAAATAACCGGCTTTCGGCCCCAGCGGTCAGAAGCTATGCCAAAGGGAATTTGTAAACATGCCTGAGTGAGACCATAGCCACCAACTGCCAAGCCCACCAGCAAGGGCGAGTAGTCATCAAAGCTAAGTGCGGCAACGGCAATAACCGGTATCACCATAAACAAGCCCAGCATACGTAGCACGTACACAGAGGCTAAACTGGCAGCGGCTCTGAGCTCATTTTTACTAAGGGATTGTTGCGACATTACACCTGAGTTTTTGCATTAATTTGTGGTAGCGCAGTGTACTTGTTTTACCCTCATTTGAGTAGTCTCTGACTAAAAACTTTAAACAAGGCATGTAACAAATGATGATGATCTACATAGGCCTTATTGCGTAACTAATGCATCATTTCTATACAAATCGTGGCATAATACCGCGCTTGATATTTCCGACTAACAAATATCGTTTTCTTAAACTTATAAAACACCGTAGATAAGCCTGAGTAAGAGGCTCGCTACAAGTGATAAAACATAAGGTCCTATGGATAAAATAGAAGTTCGTGGTGCGCGCACGCACAATCTTAAAAACATCAACGTAGATTTACCTCGCGACAAGCTAGTGGTGATAACTGGGCTATCTGGCTCAGGTAAGTCCTCACTTGCCTTTGATACTTTGTATGCTGAGGGTCAACGTCGTTATGTTGAGAGTTTATCGGCTTACGCTCGCCAGTTTCTATCCATGATGGAAAAGCCCGATGTTGACCACATTGAAGGGCTCTCACCCGCGATTTCTATTGAGCAAAAATCCACTTCGCACAACCCCCGCTCAACCGTGGGTACGATCACTGAAATATATGACTATTTAAGATTACTGTTTGCCCGCGTTGGCACACCCAAGTGCCCAGATCACGACGTTGCACTTGATGCACAAACTATCAGCCAGATGGTAGATAAAGTACTTGAGATGCCCGAAGGCACAAAGTTGATGCTGCTTGCGCCGGTAGTTCAAGAGCGCAAAGGCGAGCATGTAAAAACACTTGAAGGCTTAGCCGCTCAAGGTTTTATTCGCGCCAGAATAGACGGTGAAGTGTGTGATTTATCAGATCCACCCGAGCTTGATTTACGCAAAAAACACACAATAGAAGTGGTGGTAGACCGCTTTAAAGTGCGCGGCGATTTACAACTAAGGTTGGCTGAATCTTTTGAAACGGCGCTTAACTTATCCTCGGGCAATGCCAAAATTGCTTATATGGATGAGCCTGATAAAGAAGAAGTTATTTTTTCAGCCAACTTTGCCTGCCCGCATTGTGGCTATAGCATCTCTGAATTAGAGCCTCGTATATTTTCATTCAACAACCCTGCTGGCGCTTGCCAAACCTGCGACGGTTTAGGCACAAGGCAGTTTTTTGACCCACATCGGGTGGTCAGCAACGCAGAGTTAAGCTTAACCGGCGGGGCTATAAGAGGCTGGGATAAGCGCAGCTACTACTACTTTCAAATGCTAATGTCGGTTGCTGAGCACTTTGGTTTTGATTTAAAACAGCCCTTTGAAGCACTTGATGACAAAGCCAAAGACATTGTTTTAAATGGCTCAAAGGGTGAGTCGATTAAGTTTAAATACATCAACGAGCGCGGCGATGTAATGGAGCGTAAGCATCCGTTTGAGGGAATTATTCCCAACATGGAGCGTCGCTATCGTGAAACTGAATCAAACACCGTACGCGAAGAGCTTGGCAAATACATGTCGCATCAGCACTGCAGTGCTTGTTCGGGTACTCGCCTTCGCCTAGAAGCGCGTAATGTGTTTATTGAAGGCACTAACTTACCTAGCATTACCGAACGCTCCATTGCCGATGCTCTTAGCTTTTTTAATAAGCTAGATTTAAGCGGGCAGAAAGGCAAAATTGCCGACAAAATCCTCAAAGAGATTAAAGACAGACTGCAGTTTTTGGTTAACGTAGGCCTAAATTATCTTTCAATGGAACGAAGCGCCGATACTCTATCAGGTGGTGAAGCTCAGCGTATTCGCCTCGCCAGTCAAATTGGTGCTGGCTTAGTTGGTGTAATGTATGTGCTCGACGAACCCAGTATTGGTCTGCACCAGCGCGACAATGAACGCTTACTTAATACCCTGCGCCATTTGCGCGATTTAGGCAACACCGTGATTGTGGTAGAGCACGATGAAGATGCCATACGCGAGGCTGACTATATTATTGATATTGGCCCAGGTGCTGGCGTACATGGCGGAGAAATCATTGCTCAAGGCTCATTAGACGACATCAAAAATTGCGAAGCTTCTCTTACCGGCAGATATTTAGCTGGCACAGAACGTATTGAAGTGCCTACAGTGCGCACGCCAACAAAAGACAAAAACTGGATTAGACTTACCGGCGCCACTGGTAACAATTTAAGAGAGGTTGATTTAGCCATACCTACCGGCCTCATGACCTGTATAACCGGCGTATCTGGCTCTGGTAAATCTACCTTGATTAACGACACCTTTTATCGCATCGCGCAGCGCGAGTTAAATAGAGCGACGGTGAATGAACCGGCTCCACACAAAAGCTGCACGGGCTTAGAGCACCTCGATAAAGTGGTAGACATAGACCAAAGCCCAATTGGCCGCACACCGCGCTCTAACCCAGCCACTTATGCAGGAATCTTTACCCCTATTCGCGAAATATTTTCAGGCACCCAAGAAGCACGTTCACGCGGCTACAAGCCCGGACGCTTTAGCTTTAACGTGAAGGGCGGACGCTGTGAAGCCTGCCAGGGCGACGGACTGATAAAAGTAGAAATGCATTTTTTACCCGACGTATACGTGCCTTGCGATGTATGCGGCAGCAAACGCTATAACCGCGAAACCCTTGAGATTCGTTTCAAAAATAAAAACATCCACGAAGTGCTGGACATGACAGTTGAAGAAGCACATGCGTTCTTCGACAAAATTCCTGCCATCGAGCGCAAGTTAAAAACACTAATGGATGTGGGTTTGTCATACATTCGCTTAGGGCAGTCTGCCACCACACTTTCAGGTGGTGAGGCTCAGCGCGTTAAACTGGCAAAAGAGCTATCTAAGCGCGATACCGGTCAAACTCTTTATATTCTTGATGAACCCACCACGGGGCTACATTTTGCGGACATCAAACAGCTACTTGCAGTATTGCATCGCTTAAGAGACCACGGCAACACGGTAGTAGTTATTGAGCATAATCTCGATGTGGTCAAAACAGCCGATTGGGTGGTAGATTTAGGCCCTGAAGGCGGCTCTGGCGGCGGCATGATTATCGCTGAAGGGACACCTGAAGACATTGCGCAAAATGATGCCTCTCATACCGGTCATTTTTTGGCGCCTATGTTGCCAGCGATAACAGAATCAAAAGCCAATTCAAAAAAATAAATAGGAATACGTAAATGGAAAAGCGCATGCTCACCGATACCTTCCCCGTTAGGTTTTACGAAACCGACGCTCTTAAACATGTGAGTAATACTGTTTTAGTCGGATGGTTTGAGGCAGCGCGCTTTTCTATTTTTAAACTATTTACGCCAGAATTAGATTTAGACAATTGGCCATTAATACTGGCTAACTACAAGGTCGATTTTTTACAGCAGATTTATTTAGGCTCTGAAGTAACAGTAAAAACCGGCGTCTCTCGCATCGGCACCAGCTCATTTGTGGTGTATCAAGAGCTTTGGCAAGACGACACGCTCAAAGCAAAAGGCACCACCACCATGGTCCATTTTGACTACAAAACACAGCGCTCCGCCCCTATCAATGATGAAGTAAAAGCTGAATTAGAAGCATTATTTGTAGAAGTTTAATGTTTGAGTTTCTGCAGAAATAGCATACTCCAAAGAAGGTATAATGCTGTTTCTCAATTGAAAAAACGACGCTCCGCTTATCCACGCCTTATCCACGCCGCTTTTAACCTCAATTGCGCGTAAAACTTCCTATTCGCAAACCTCCAC
>CAYQMI010000014.1:34351-48087 GCA_964418575.1 uncultured Glaciecola sp. | reverse complement strand
GTATGGAGGGAAGTTGTAATGCAGCATAAAGCGAGAGTCTTGACGACCGCTTAGCTCGTCAATCATCTGTGCATCACGTTCTGTTCCAAGCGTAGCAACAACAATCGCTTGTGTTTCACCACGGGTAAACAAAGCAGAACCGTGAGTTCTTGGCAATAAACCAGTGGCTACATCTAGTGCACGAATAGTTTGTGGGTCACGACCATCAATACGCTTTTCGCCCGCTAAAATGCGTGAACGAACTGCTTCACTTTCTAGGTCATGACAAAAACCACTAAGTTCTTTCGGGTCAAGCGTCTCATCAGCAGCTAGCAAGTCAGCAATCGTTTTTTCTGTTACTGCATTTACAGCGTCTTTACGCTCTAACTTGTCAGAAATCTGATAAGCATCAACCATTGCATCAAAAGCAGCGGCTTTTACTTTCTCTTTAAGCTCAGTGTTTTCTTCTGGTGCAGTCCATTCCCATGAAGGAGTGTTTACGTCAGAAGCGAATTCTTTAATGGCGTTAATTACGGTTTGAGATTGCTCATGACCATACATTACAGCGCCTAACATCACATCTTCAGATAAGATGTCAGCTTCAGATTCTACCATTAGTACTGCGCTTTCTGTGCCTGCAACTACTAAGTCTAGTTGACTTTGTTCAGCTTCAGACGCACGCGTATTTAGCACATACTCATTGTTGATGTAACCAACGCGAGCCGCGCCTACAGGACCGTTAAACGGCATACCTGAAATTGCTAATGCGGCTGAGGTACCAATCAATGAAATAATATCAGTAGGGATTTCTGGGTTAGCAGATACCACGGTGATGATGATTTGCACTTCGTTTTTAAATCCGTCTGGGAATAATGGACGAATTGGACGGTCAATCAATCGTGCGGTAAGTGTTTCGTTTTCAGAAGGACGACCTTCACGCTTGAAAAATCCACCTGGGATTTTACCAGCTGCGTAAGTCTTCTCTTGATAATTTACTGTAAGTGGGAAGAAACTTTGCTCTGCAGCCGCTTCTTTTTTACCCACAACGGAGACGAGTACCGAAGTATCGTCCATGCTTGCCATAACAGCTGCTGTAGCTTGTCTGGCGATTACACCTGTTTCTAAGGTGACAGTATGTTGACCATACTGGAAAGTTTTTGTAATAGGAGTCACACTCTATCCTTTATTTAATCTATGTTTTTTATGCTTTTTATCGCGCGCACAGTATAGCGGGAAGTGAAAGCTAATACCATGATAATGCAAAACAAAGGGCTAAAAACAAACTTTAGTGGGCGAAAAGATGGCGTTTTGACGTATGAACTTCAGAGAGGGAGTCGTTACCCCGGCTGTGTGGTAACGACTTTTTTGCGATAGATAGTTCGCTGTAACTATTTAAAAATAATGTCCCGCGCGGTGCTACAAACCGCTGCAACCGCAGGATGGGTGACTTTTCGCTCTGCCGATATCGCGTAAAACTTTTGTTTAATATCCGACAATCGACCAATAATAGTGAGGCCAAAAATTTCCTGAACTTCTTGCTCAATAATGCTGGGCATAAAGAAAATACCAAAGCCAGCTTTACCAAAAGATTTCATCAGGGCGCTGTCGTCGTACTGCCCTCTGATAATTGGATAGATATTGGCGTCATGACACCACTTATCGAAGAGCTGTCGAATGGCGTTTTGTTTAGTAGGCAATAACACAGGCGCTTCGTTCAAGCAGCCTGGAAATGGCCCTTTTAATTGTTTAGCCAGTTCTGGCGCAGCAAAAAAGGTCAAGTCTGACTGCCCTAAATAATGATTATAAGCCTTTATGCTAAAAGCACTTGATAAGGGTGTATCAGTTAACACCATATCTACCTCGTGCACAGCTAACTCACCAAGAATTGTTTCGACAGGCCCTTCCCTACACATCAAGCTAACTTCTTGAGACAGGTTCAAGGCAGGTTCTAAAATCTTATAAACAATTGTTTTTGGGAGCGCACTTGCTGCACTCACAATAAATTCTGAAGTGCCTACAAGTGGCGCTCCTCGCAAAACATCGGTTAGCTCTTTACCAAGTTCAAAAATATCGTCAGCGTAGCGAAGGACCAAGCGGCCCGTTTCTGTGAGGCGCAATCTTCGTCCTACACGGTCAAATAGAGGTTGTCCAATGCGCTCTTCTAACATACTTAATTGACCGCTGATGGTCTGAGGCGTAATAAACAGTTTATCCGCAGCTCTTGCAATGCTGCCCTCGGTGGCAACCACCCAAAAATAATGGAGGTGCTTGTAATTCAAATTTTCTGCCATAAAGGTCCGCTTAACGCTCCAGTTGTGTATATGTATTCAGGCTATTATTGTTATAAGCGCTGTTTGTCGAGCCAAAAGTAAACAATCCTTGCCACACTCATGACTCAGTTTTTCCGACTAAGTCTTATACATATAATCGAATTTAATCGTTCACTTTTAATTGATAGTGTTGAACAACTAAGAAAGCAAATTCGATGAGCGCATGCATTATAATCTTGAATTAAACGATATTTCCTTGAGCGATCAAGCACGCAATATGATTGATACCCGAATCGGCTTGGATCTGTCGCGCTTCGCCGGACTCATTTCGGACTTCGACATTTACTTAAGCCAAAACTCCCAGAAAAACGATAAACCACCTGTGGCCTGCACCATCAAGATAACCCTGCAAGCTGGGCACCAAATCGTGGTTGAAGACACAGCCACAGACCTTGATGCAGGCTTTACGCAAGCAGTTATGCGCTCGAAAAGAGCAATAGAACGTCACCTGAAGCGCCACAGGGGTCACAGATTAGGTTCTAGTGTGACAAGCAGAACCTGATAAAGGGCAATACTCAACTGAATTTCAGACATAAAAAAACGAAGCTTATTGCTTCGTTTTTTATTTGGTGCGGAAAGCGGGACTTGAACCCGCACGAGCATAGCTCACCACCCCCTCAAGATGGCGTGTCTACCAATTCCACCACTTCCGCATAACTTATTATCACCAACACTTAGTTAGGGATATCTGACGCTTCTTTTGGCTGTTCTTCAGTTTCAATTGGCTCAACTGCAGTGCCCGGAAGGTCTGACTCAGGAGCCTGTTGAATAAATGGAGTCACTTCCTCAACTGGAACATCGATATTTTGAAAGCTATCTACTTTCTCTTCTTTGTTGGCAGAAATGCTACCTATAACCAAAGAAATGAAGAAGAACAAAGTTGCTAATATTGCGGTGGTTCGGGTCATAAAGTTACCAGAGCCACTCGAACCAAAAACAGTATTAGAACCACCTGCACCAAACGATGCTCCCATGTCCGCGCCTTTACCTTGTTGAATAAGCACAAAGCCAATCAACAGTAGCGCCACCACTAGGTATGATACCAACAACACTTCATATAACATCGTCTTTCCCTTTTTAACTTGCCGCTTGGCAAATTACATTAAAATCGTCAACTTTCAAACTTGCACCGCCGATTAGACCACCGTCTATATCCGGCTGAGCAAATAATTCGGCAGCATTTTTAGCGTTTACGCTACCGCCATACAATATTTGCATACTTTGCGCGCTATCGTTCATTTGTGCTAAATGTGCACGAATAAACGCATGTACTTCCTGCGCCTGCTCAGGGGAGGCTGTTTTCCCTGTGCCAATAGCCCAAATAGGCTCGTAAGCAACAACGGCTTTATTGAAAAATGCCGTGCCACATAAATCTACAACTGCATCAATTTGCTTTTGCACAAATTGAAATACTTCACCTGCTTCGCGAACATCTAGTGGCTCGCCAATACATAGTATGGGCGTGAGGCCTTTATTCAATGCCACAAGCACCTTTTGAGCTACTAAATCGTTACTTTCATTGTGGTCTTGGCGTCTTTCAGAATGGCCAAGAATGACATATTCAATACCGATATCGTTTAGCATATCTGCAGAGATGTCACCTGTGTGAGCGCCTTTTTCATGCTCACTTATATTCTGTGCACCCACTCTAAAATGCGCTCCTTTTACAAGAGGCAAGTAAGTGGACGGCGGACAAATCACTACGTCTGCCGCTACCGGTACCTTCAGACTATGTTTGAACTCATCTATTAACGCTAGATTGCCATTCATTTTCCAATTGCCAGCAACCATTTTTCTACGTTTTATGCTCATTCAAAAACTCCTTTGGTGCCGCGGTACTCAAAGCGGCGCTGATATTAACTAACCATAGCCAAATATACAAGCGGCTAATGCGAATAATTTTACCTAGATTTACTTAGCTGTATGCGCTTTAACCTCTTCGGCAATTAAATTCGCCCATTTGTCGGAAACCTCGCTATCGCGTGCCTCAACCATGACCCTAATGAGCGGTTCCGTACCGCTTTTTCTAAGCAATACCCGACCTGTAGAACCCATATCCGCTTCAGCGGCTTTTGCTACTTTTTGAACGGCTTGACTATCTAGAGGATTTTCTCCGTTATCTACGTATTTAACATTTACGAGTTTCTGCGGAAACTTTGTAAAGCCAGATGATATTTCACTTAAGGTCATATTCGCGCGTAACATTGCCGCAATTACCTGTAGGCCGGCTACTATGCCGTCTCCTGTGGACGCATATTGTAAATTAAGTACATGACCAGAATTTTCACCACCAATACACCAACCTCTTTTGTTTAACAACTCTAACACGTAGCGATCTCCTACGTCGGCGCGCTCAAATCCCACGCCTAATTGTTCGAGTGCTAACTCCATGCCTAAGTTAGACATTTTGGTGCCTACAACACCGCCCTTCAGGTTTCCAGCCTTTAGCGCGTCTCTTGCAATAATAAAAATAATTTGATCGCCATCTATTACTTTGCCCTTCTCATCTACCATCATGATGCGATCGCCATCACCGTCTAAGGCAAAACCGAAGTCTGCGCCATGCTCTTTAACTGCTTCAACCGTTGCACGTAAAGAAGTTGCACCGACTTGATGATTGATATTTAGGCCATCTGGATCTGTGCCTATTTCTATTACTTGAGCACCAAGCTCAGAAAGTACATTTGGCGCAATATGATAGGTAGCGCCGTGGGCACAATCCACTACAACCTTTAAGCCTTTTAATGATAAATCAGAGGGGAAAGTACCTTTGCAATACTCAATGTAGCGGCCAGCGGCGTCGTTTATGCGAGTCGCTTTACCAAGCTTATTGCTGTCTACGCAGGTCATTGTTTGTTGCATCTGTTGCTCAATTGCCAGTTCGATGTCGTCGTCAAGTTTTTGCCCAAGAGACGAAAAGAACTTAATGCCATTATCGTAATAAGGATTGTGTGAAGCACTGATAACAATTCCAGCTTCAGAGCGAAAGGTCTTGGTAAGGTAAGCTATCGCTGGTGTTGGCATTGGCCCTAATAAACCAATGTTGATTCCCGCAGCTGATAAACCTGCTTCCAGTGCTGATTCGAGCATGTATCCGCTTATGCGAGTGTCTTTACCGATCAATACTTTATTGGTGCCGGTTCCGGCTAATACTTTTCCTGCCGCCCAACCTAATTTGATCACAAACTCGGGATTAATCACGCTCTCGCCGACTCTGCCTCGAATGCCATCGGTACCAAAATATTGCCTTTTTGACATGCGCCTTCCTTTTTTATAATTGGTTTAATTTTTCGACTATCGTTGCCACGTCCATGGCTTCTTTTACATCGTGAACTCGCAATACACTTGCACCCGCCATCGCCGCTATGGTGTTAACGCTAATGCTGCCTGTCAAACTTTGCTGAGGTTCAACATCTAATAATTTAGTAATCATTGATTTTCTCGACATACCGGCTAACACCGGTAGGTCAAATTGCGTAAATTGCGTGAAATCTTTCAGCATCTCGTAGTTATGCTCAAGGGTTTTGCCAAACCCAAAGCCTGGGTCAAGCATAATTTGATTGTACTCAAATCCCGCATCGGTAAGACGCTTAATTTGCTGCCTAAAAAACGCATTTACTTCTTCTATTACCGATTCATAGTGTGGTGCATTTTGCATGGTTTCAGGTGTGCCTTGCATATGCATAATGCAAGTTGGCACATTATGCTGCTGCGCAAGTTTTGCCGCGACCTCTAAGGAACCGGGCTCTCTGAGCGCACGTACATCATTTATTAGGCTAGCGCCATGCTCCACGGCCTCACTCATCACTTCAGCCTTGCTTGTATCTACTGACACAACAATATCAAAGGCTTTGCTTATCGCTTCTATGGCGGGTATGACTCGGTCTAATTCTTGTGCTAAAGAAACGGGCGTCGCACCGGGTCGAGTAGACTCACCACCAATGTCAATAAAAGTAGCACCTTGTTGAACCATCTCGTCTGCTCTTTTTAACGCAGCATCTAATGTATTGTATTGTCCGCCATCAGAGAATGAATCGGGTGTAACATTCAATATGCCCATAACTTTAGGCATATTGAAAACGACTTTTTTGTTTTTAAACATCATCATCTGTGAAAAACCTCACGAGCATGCAAGCGCAATATCATACCGCAATTGCTATAAGAGTGGACAGATTGATATCAAAAAAAAGTTAAGGAATATGATTTATCTTCTGCCTTGAAGGCTTGCAGATCTAAACTTTAGATGTGAGCTTAGTTATAGCTGAATAAACAAAAACACCGGCGCTAGGCCGGTGTTTAATTCTGCTAAAAAATTAGCTTAGCTTGACGGGTTAGTTTCGCCCTCGCCATCTGCTTTGGGCTCGTCTTGACGACCTACATCAAGCTTTTCACCGCCAGATGGAGGGGCAGAATCAGAACGGTTATCTTTATCCCAATCTGCTGGCTGACGTACTTCTCTGCGAGCCATTAAATCATCGATTTGTCGTGCATCAATAGTTTCGTATTTCATTAATGCGTCTTTCATCGCGTGCAAAATATCTAGATTCTCGCGCAACATTGTTTCGGCACGTTTGTAATTTCTATCTATCAAGAGCTTGATTTCGGCGTCAATTGTACGAGCGGTTTCATCAGACATACTTGACGACTTACTTACCGAACGCCCTAAGAACACTTGACCTTCTTCTTCAGCAAAAAGCTGTGCACCAAGCTTAGACGATAAGCCCCATTGGGTTACCATCTTCTTCGCGATATCCGTTGCTCTTTCAATGTCATTTGATGCGCCCGTGGTTACCATTTCTTCACCGTAGATAATCTCTTCGGCGATACGACCACCATAAAGGCTAGATATCATACTTTCTAAGTGACGCTTGTTGTAACTCACGCGGTCTTGCTCAGGCAAGTACATAGTCACACCAAGTGCACGGCCTCGAGGTATAATAGACACTTTGTAGACTGGATCGTGTTCAGGCACCAAGCGACCAACAATAGCGTGACCCGCTTCGTGATAAGCAGTCATGGTCTTTTCTTCTTCAGTCATTACCATCGATTTACGCTCTGCGCCCATCATGATTTTGTCTTTGGCTTTGTCGAACTCTTCCATCGATACAACTCGGCGGTTTGTTCGTGCAGCGAACAACGCAGCTTCATTCACAAGGTTTGCCAAATCAGCACCAGAGAATCCAGGTGTACCACGAGCGATTACCGACGCTTCAACGTCATCGCCCAGTGGCACTTTCCGCATATGTACTTTTAATATTTGCTCACGGCCTCGAATATCAGGCAGGCCTACAACGACCTGACGGTCAAAGCGGCCAGGTCGCAATAATGCAGGGTCTAATACGTCAGGACGGTTAGTCGCCGCAATAACGATAATACCTTCATGCCCTTCAAATCCGTCCATTTCAACGAGCATTTGATTAAGCGTTTGTTCACGTTCGTCGTGACCACCACCAAGACCTGCGCCACGCTGACGACCTACTGCATCAATCTCATCAATAAAGATGATGCAAGGAGAAGATTTCTTTGCTTGTTCAAACATGTCGCGTACTCGTGAAGCACCAACACCCACGAACATTTCCACAAAATCAGATCCGGATATTGCAAAAAACGGCACTTTTGCCTCGCCTGCAATCGCTTTTGCAAGCAAAGTTTTACCCGTTCCTGGAGGGCCTACCATCAAAATACCTTTCGGAATTTTACCGCCAAGCTTTTGGAATTTTGTTGGGTCGCGCAAGAAATCCACTAACTCAGTAACATCTTCTTTTGCCTCGTCGCAACCAGCAACGTCTGCGAAAGTAGTTTTGATTTGCTCTTCGTTGAGCAACTTAGCCTTACTCTTGCCAAACGACATTGCCCCACGGCCACCACCGCCTTGCATCTGACGCATGAAGAAAATCCACACACCAATGAGCAATAGCATCGGGAACCACGAAATAAATATTTGTGCTAGCCAGTTAGTCTGCTCTGGAGCCTGACCAAAGGCTTTGACATCATATTTAACAAGGTCTGACATTAATTGGTCATCACGATAAGGAATATACGTAACAAAAGGTTCGCCGTTGCGTCTTAAACCTTTTATTTCGTTCTGATTTATTGTGACCTCGCGGATGTCCCCTCGCTGCACTTCGCTTATGAACGTGCTGTAGTCAGTCTGTGCCCTAACGGTTTCTTGTCCAGAAAAATTCTTGAAAACCATCATTAGCACGACCGCTATGAATAACCACAAGATGAGATTTTTTGCCATGTCGCTCAACGCTACTTACCTCTAATCAATAAGCTTAATTTAAATTTGGGTGAAGGCTTACGGCCTATGCCACCTGCCCCAGAGATTACTATATATTCTGTGCTTTCGCCACCAACCAAAGTCGCATCAGCAGCAATTAAATTGTAAATTGCTTATATGTTCAATTCGTTTAATTTCTTAGTCTAAATTAAGCACACGCAGTGCCAATGTGGCGCGTTATGTACTTTGTATATCTTACGACTTCATTCTAGTTACGTCGTTCCCTTCTAATTTGGTCATTATCCAGACCAATATCTAGATACGATGTAATATTGACTGTAAAAATTTCGCTCCAGCACATCAAAACGCTACTACTAAACGGAAAATTGACGGTTTTTATGAATAATACGCTGGCAACGGTCGCAATGGTGTATAAGTGAAGGTAGAATGCAGAAATTCAAGACTTGTTTATAGATAAAAGTAAATTAGTCTCATTTATTCACTTTATATTAGTCAGGTACATGAATTTAACTACAAAACAAAAGCAATACTTAAAAGGTTTAGCCCATCCATTGAAGCCGGTGGTGCAGCTTGGTGGGAACGGTTTAACAGAAGGCGTTATTGCAGAAATTGAAAATGCTTTAGCGCACCACGAGCTGATTAAGGTAAAGGTTCCATCCGACGATAGAGAAGAAAAGGCCTTAATTATGGATGCCATTGTTGGAGAAACTCAGTCACATAAAGTCCAAACAATTGGACATGTGCTTGTAATTTATAGGCCTAGCGAAGAATCAAAGATAACGCTACCTCGCCGCTAAATCTAAGGAAGACAATATGCCAGCATATACTGCCATTGTTACGGGCGGCTGTTCAGGACTTGGATATGCTACCAGTAAACTGCTTATTGAATCGGGTTGGCATGTTGCCATGCTCGATATCAACGAAGACGCAGGTCAGGCACGCATTGAAGAGTTTGGTGCACAGCACTGTAGCTTTTATCGCATTGACGTAACAAATGAAGCTGCGGTGAACGACACCCTCGGTAAAGTATTTGATCAGCTTGATAACATTCGCCTTTGTGTAAACTGCGCAGGCGTAGCACCTGCAAAGCGCACCCTGGATAGAGAATCTAATCCGATGCCTTTGGATGATTTTGCCAAGGTGATAAATATAAATTTAATTGGAACCTTCAATGTAGCAAGAGTAGCTGCCTCGCATTTTGCTAAAAATGAAGCGCAAAACGGCGAACGTGGACTTATTGTCAATACAGCTTCGGTAGCCGCTTACGAAGGGCAGATTGGACAAAGCGCTTATGCCGCAAGTAAAGGCGGCATCGTTGGACTTTGTTTGCCAATGGCAAGAGATTTAGGACCCCTGGGTATCCGAGTAAACACCATTGCACCTGGCGTAATGGGCACGCCAATGCTGCTAGCTATGCCAGAAAAAGTCCAAGACGCACTATCGGCAAACGTGCAATTTCCCAAACGTTTAGGCTTGCCGGAAGAATTTGCCAAACTGGTTCTGCACATGTTTGAAAACAAATATTTAAACGCTGAAACAATCCGCTTAGATGGCGGCCTGAGAATGCCTCCAAAATAAGCTTATCATTTTGACGATTAGCTAAGTTTGCTAATCGTCATGACCTCCATTTACCGTTGCATATATAGAAAACAAACGATTAACCGCTCTCTCGTGCACAGCATGTTTCGGGAAGCGCCCTCGGCTATTTAACACACCTGCGACTTTTCCGGTCATGATGGTAATGGCTTGATCTACATTGTCGACGGTATAAATATGGAAACGTTTTTCTTCTACCGCTTTTATGACTTCGTCACTCAGCATCAAATTCACGCGGTTTGAATACGGAATAATAACGCCCTGCTCGCCAGTTAGCCCTCGGTTTTTGCAAAGCTCAAAGTAGCCTTCTATTTTTTCGTTAATTCCTCCGACCGCCTGCACTTCTCCAAGCTGATTGATAGAACCGGTAATAGCAATGCTTTGTTTTAAGGGGATGTCGGTAAGAGCTGAGATAAGCGCAAGCAGCTCTCCCAAAGAAGCACTGTCACCATCGATGTAGCCGTATGATTGCTCCAAGGCAATGTTGGCCGATAAGGTCAAAGGAAAGGCCTGAGCGTATTTATTGCCCAAATAACCCGTTAATAACAGTACACCCTTAGAGTGTATTGATTGGCCAAGTTCAACCTCACGTTCAATATCGACTACCCCGCTGCTACCTGCATAAACGGTTGCCGTTACTCGAGCAGGTGTACCAAAAGCTATGTCTCCTACCTCCAATACCGTTAAACCATTCAACGTGCCTACTGCATCGCCAGTGGTAGTAATCAGTACATGCCCTTCTTGAATGTCTTGTAAAAAGTTGTCAGCAACTCTGCCTGTACGCATTTTTTTTGCACTTAGCGCGGCGTTGATATCCTCTATCAAGATGTCGCTGCGCCCAGCGATGTCACAAAAATATTTAGCTTCGTGCAATAGCTCTAAAATATCTGCAAATCGTGCACTGAGTTTGGTTTGGTGCTCAGAAATTCGAAGGCTGTGCTGGACCAGTTTCTCTGATGCTTTTATGTCGATAGAAGACAAGCCAAGTGAATGCACCTCTTTAGTGATGCGTGCGAGAAAATGCTGCAAATTATGAGGGTTCAAATCAATTTCATTCTCAAAATCGACCAGTACCCTGAACAATTCCGGAAATTCATGATCGTAGTCTACAAGGGTGTAATATAAATCTCGCGAACCCAACAGGATAAGCTTACAAGCTAAAGGGATGGGTTCAGGGGTTTGCGTAATAGAGTTGACCATGCCAACTTCTTGCTGGGGCAACTCTAGTTTAATACGACCAAACTTAAGTGCTAATTTAAGCGCTTCCCATACGTGAGCTTGCGACAACAGTTTGTCGGCATCGAGGACCAAATAGCCACCGTTTGCACGATGCAGTGCACCAGCGGTAATCATTCTGTAGTTGGTATAAACCGAGCCCTGCACACTGGTGTATTCGATTTTTCCAAATAAATTTTGATAGCTTGGATTTGCCTCATACACTAAAGGAGCTTTAACGCCCTGCTTGTTGCGTACCAAAGTATTTGGCAAGTAAATCTCAACCAACATGTCGCGGCGGTCAAACTCATCTTGTTTGTCGTCTTTATGCTCATTCGACAGGGTTTCAATTACCGTTTCAACAATGTGCGATTTAAGTTGCTTTAAATACTTGAGAATGGGAATGTTAGCGCTGTGTTTTTGTTCTAAATTTTTAATCAGAGGACGAATGCCCTGCTCTGCTAACTCACGCTTTAAGGCTTTTTGCTGTTCTGCCGCTTCGCGCTGCCAACCTGGCAACTCCAACAAGGCTTCGGTCAAGGTGACTTCGAGCTCGTCAATAAGCTGATAATAATGTTCTCTGGTTTGTTCAGACTGAGACGAAAAGTCAGCATCACTAACAGGCTGGCCTTCTACGATAGGCGCAAAGCTCACGTTATTGCCTTCTTCAACTAAGGCAATGCCCTTTTGAAAAGCCAGGCTCTCAACTTCATCAATCGCTTTATCATATTTTTGTTCGAAATGACGAGTAATAGCAGCCTTTCTTCGTTGGTAACCTGGGTTTTCATATGATGCAGGAAATGTAGCAAGTACTTCGTCAATGAAGGTCTCGATATCGCGCACAAATTCGACGCTCTCGCCTGCCGGCATGCGAAGTACTTTGGGTTCACGTTCATTTTCTAAATTATTTAAATACAACCAGTCATAAAGTTCATTAACAGATGGCTGATGGTTTTGAATATATTCCTTTATTAATGTGTAGCGACCAGTAGCTTGCTCGCCCATTACGTACATGTTGTAACCTGGGGAATTCACACCTAAACCAAACTCAAATGCGCGCTTGGCCCGCTCCTGACCAATTAATAAATCAGAACTAGTAAGCTCAGACGCAGAGCCTGATGGAAGGTCAGTTAGAGATACTTTAGCAGCAAGCTGATGGTGTGCGAGGCGTGTGCTTTTGGCAACGTCTTTTAGTGTCATATATTCGCTTTTGTAAATGTTGTTGTTTTAAGACCAATCATGCGTATTTCACAGATGGCCAGCGCGTATTGTCTACTATATCTTATTCGGCCTTATTAGCGTGTAAAAATTTACATTTACAGGCTTTTCCTGCCTATAAAAGCTTGTGGTATGAGGGCCAGCCAAGGTATTCTATAGGGCTAATGTTATCCGAAAAATGAGAATCGCAAAATAGATGTCTAGTTACGACGAAAATGCGGCAAACGCACATCAATACGACCCCAAAGCCATTGAAGAGAAAGCCCAACAACATTGGTTAGAGACAAAAGTATTTGAAGCTAATCAAGATGATAGCCAAGAAAAATACTACTGCATGTCGATGTTCCCTTACCCAAGTGGACGTTTACATATGGGACATGTAAGAAATTACACTATTGGTGATGTAGTAAGCCGTTTTCAGCGCATGCAGGGCAAAAACGTTTTGCAACCCATTGGTTGGGACGCTTTTGGCTTACCCGCTGAGAACGCGGCCATTGAAAATAAAACCGCACCAGCAAAATGGACCTTACAAAATATTGATTACATGAAAGGTCAACTCAATGCCTTAGGCTTTGGCTACGACTGGCGACGTGAAGTTACCACATGCGACCCTGAATATTATCGCTGGGAACAGTGGTTTTTTACTCGTTTATTCGAAAAGGGCTTAGTTTACAAAAAACATGCAACGGTAAACTGGGATCCGGTAGATCAAACTGTATTGGCAAACGAACAAGTCATCGACGGCCGCGGCTGGCGCTCTGGCGCGCTAGTAGAACAAAAAGAAATACCGCAATGGTTTATCAAAATCACCGATTATGCCGACCAGCTATTAGCCGACTTAGACAAACTACCCGATTGGCCTGCTCAAGTAAAAACGGCTCAGCGTAACTGGATAGGACGCTCAGAAGGCGTTGAAATAAGCTTTGACTTACCGGTACAAAGTGCAGGTTTCTCTGATATTGAAGTCTACACCACGCGCCCCGATACTTTGTATGGCGCGACATATTTAGCGATTGCAGCTCAGCACCCTATCGCACTGGCGGCTGGCGAGAACAACTCTGAAATCGCGCAATTTATCGAAAAATGCAAAAACACCAAAACTGCAGAAGCTGAACTCGCTACCATGGAAAAATTAGGTATCGACACTGGCTTGA
>CAYQMI010000014.1:4468-34251 GCA_964418575.1 uncultured Glaciecola sp. | reverse complement strand
TCCGGCGAATACAGCGGTTTGTCATTTGAAGCAGGCTTTGATGCCATCGCCGATAAACTCGCCTCAATGAATAAAGGCAAGAAAACCGTTAACTATCGCTTGCGCGACTGGGGTGTGTCTCGTCAGCGCTATTGGGGTGCACCCATTCCAATTGTGAATGACGAACAAGGCAATTCATTTGCCGTTGCAGAACAAGATTTGCCGGTTCGCTTGCCCACTGACGTGGTCATGGATGGCGTTACATCTCCAATAAAAGCCGACCCTGAATGGGCAAAAACCCAGCATAATGGCGTGCCTATGGTCCGTGAAACCGATACCTTCGATACCTTTATGGAGTCGTCTTGGTATTACGCGCGTTATGCATCTGCACCAAATGACGCGATGTTGTCGCCTAAAGAGGCAAATTACTGGCTTCCGGTAGACCAATATATTGGTGGTATTGAGCACGCTATCCTGCATCTACTTTACGCGCGCTTTTTCCATAAGCTTCTGCGCGATGAAGGCTTGGTATCCTCAGATGAGCCTTTTAATCGCTTGTTATGTCAAGGGATGGTGCTCGCTAATGCCTTTTATTCAAAAGCGGAAAATGGCAAAGAAGTATGGCATGCACCCGACACCATCGATATTGAGCGCGACGATAAAGGTCGCATCATAGGTGGTAAAGTGCGCGATAGTGGCGTGTCTGTAGAATACGCAGGCATGATCAAAATGTCGAAGTCGAAAAACAACGGTATCGACCCGCAAAAAGTGATTGATATTTACGGCGCTGATACCATCAGACTTTATACCATGTTTGCTGCGCCACCAGAGCAAGACTTGGAGTGGATTGAATCTGGTGTAGAAGGCGCAAACCGCTTTTTACGCAGATTATGGCGTTTAGTCAGTGAGTTCAGTGAAGCGCACTTACAAGATGCTGTTAGTCCGCTTGACCTAGATAAACTGACAAAAGAGCAGAAAGCGCTACGCACTGAAATACACAGCAAAATAGAGTCTATTACTGATGATGTTGAGCGCCGCCAAACCTTTAATACTGCGGTAGCTAAAATGATGGAGCTGCTTAATGCTTTGCAAAAGTACTCCGTTAGCGACGCGCAAGATGTCGCTATTGTTAACGAAGGTGTGCTCGCATTAATTAAAATGCTCAATCCATTTACGCCGCACATTTGTGAAGCATTATGGTCCTTACTAGGCAATACAGATGCTCTGCAAACGGCTGCTTGGCCTCAAGTGGATAAATCGGCGTTAGTGCAAGATGAAATGCTGATCATTGTGCAAGTGAATGGAAAATTACGCGCGAAATTAAATGTTCCAGCAGATATCGACAAGGCATCCCTTGAGGCCGAGGCACTCGCACATGAAAACGTAAAAAGTTTTACCGACGGCAAAACTTTACGTAAAGTGATAGTTGTGCCTGGACGTTTGGTAAATATCGTTGCGAATTAAATTGAGGAAGCAAATTTGAATAAGGCAGCAGTCACTGAAACAATCATGCAGCCAGTTAAAACAATCGTCTTTGCTGTAATAGTGATGTTAATTGCCGGCTGCGGTTTCAGTTTGAGGGGTTCACAAGCCCTTCCAACTGAACTAAACACAGTAGTAATTAATACCACCTTGCAATACAGCCCCTTAACTCGGGCGCTAGACCGACGCTTACCTGTATACCAGCTAAAGAGTGTTAAGGCCGATGCAGAAGAGGTGGAGGAGCTTGAAGCAAGTGAAACCGTGTTAATTAATCTTCAGCCTGAAAACCTAGAGCGTCGTTTACTGTCTGTGTTTTCAAGCGGCCAAGTGGCTGAATACGAATTGATATACTCGGTAGACTACCAAGTAATTTTTCCGAATGCAGAGCCCATCAACAATACGATGTCGGTCTCGAGAGAATACCAAGACGACCCTCGTCAGATATTGGCAAAAGCCCGAGAGCTAGAATTAGTGATGACCGAAATGCGCAACGAAACAGCTGATCGCATCATTCGTTTACTCTCAAGCCAATATTCTTTTGCCGTATCGCAGCCCCCGCAAAAGGTAGGCGGCAGTTAATGCAAATTAAGCCAAATCAATTTGTCAGTCACCTCTCTAAACACCCTTTGCCGCCCATTGTTTTGTTGTTTGGTGACGAACCTCAGCAAAAACAAGAAATCATTGATGCCTTGCGACAAAAGGCCAAATCTCAGGGCTTTGAAGAAAGACAAACACTTACCGCCGATAGCGATTTTTCGTGGCATCAATTAGTCGACGCCACTCAGGCAATGTCGCTATTTTCAGACAAGCAATACATTGAATTAACCTTGCCTACTGGAAAACCGGGAACACAAGGCGGTGCCGTGCTAAGCGATATCGCTGCGACCATCAGCGCCGATACCTTACTACTGATTCAAGGACCGAAAATTGGTAAAGATGTGCAAAACGCCAAGTGGTTTAAGCAAGTGCTAGCGCATGCATGGTTTTGTCACTGCTACGAACTGCAGGGTTCGCAGCTTACTCAATGGATTAAACATAAGGCACAAGAGCTCAAATTAGGCTTGACGATGGACGCCATCAACACGATTTCTGATTTAAATGAGGGTAACTTACTCTCAGCAAATCAAGAGCTCGAAAAGATTGCCCTTTTATTTGGCGAATCACAAACAATCGACGCAGAACAAGTTGCTAAGGCCACGGTTGACCAATCGCGCTTTACGGTGTTTCAATTCACCGACGAAGTACTAGCCGGCAATATGCAGCGCGCCATTAAAATCCTTTACCGCTTAGAAAGTGAAGGCTTAGAGCCAAATATTATTTTGTGGGCCCTAATAAAAGAGGCGCAGTTAATTGAGCAATGCTTTAGTTTTCGCCAGCGAGGTGAAAACATTCCCTATACCAAAATGCGTATTTGGCAAAACAAACAAAGCTTATACAACTCAGCACTTATGCGTTTAAGTGCAGGTCATATCAGCGTGCTTATACAGCATCTTCAGCAGGCAGACGCGCTGTTAAAGTCTGAGACTGTGCAAAAACCCTATGTCATGCTCAGCCATTTATCTTTGCTGTTTTTACCCTCGCCACTAGAACACTTTTCTTTAAGCGCGTGACACGCTTTGATTACTAATGAACACAGTAATTAGCCCTATAAATTACAAGTTAAAAACGGTATTTGGCGGCACTTTTGACCCGCCTCATCATGGCCACTTAATACCACTTCTTACGCTACTCGACGCCCTTGATGTAGAGCAATGCGATCTCATACCAAGTCATATTCCCGTTCATAAAACGGCTTCTACAAATTCGCAGCATCGCTTAAAGATGACCCAGTTGCTCGCCCAACAAGATGAGCGCCTGCAGGTCAATGATATTGAGATTTTTCATGATGGGCCAAGTTACACAGCAAAAACATTAGCACGCTTGCAAGAACAGTCGCCTCACTCGGCCATCTGCTTTGTGATGGGCATCGATACTTTTCTTTATTTGCACACTTGGTTTAAACCGCAAGAGATATTCACGCAGTGCCACGTAATTGTGATGATGCGCCCTGAATACAACGATACGCACGACCAGCAGATATGCACTAAATATTTAGCCAAACAGGAAAAAAGCCGTTTAATCACTCATGAGGTTGAGGGTTTATCATCCGAGTTGCTGAATTTATTGCCAAATACCGCATATTTGTTGAATCAATCCATACAAAAAGCGCAAAATATCGACATAAACGGTATACTACGTGCATCAAAACAAGGCGAACTGTTGTTTTTCATGAACGAAAAACTAAATATTTCGTCTACCATGATTCGTGATGCTTTGCTTAAAGGCGAATCTATTAAAGACTATGTATCGCCTGAGGTGTTTGACTACATTCAGGCCAATAACATTTACACAAAATAAAGGTAAAAGATTGAAAGAAAATACGTTTACACAATTTGTTATAGATAAAGTAGAAGACATGAAAGCCCGCGACGTTGTGGTGATAGATGTGTCTGAAAAAGGCACCGTAACCGACACCTTAGTTATTTGCTCTGGCAATTCAAAACGCCATGTTTCTTCCATTGCCGATAACCTTATTAAAGAAACCAAAAGCGCAGGCCACCCTCCCCTTAGCGTTGAAGGCAAAGACGTGGGCGAATGGGTATTGGTTGATTTAGGCGATGTTGTTGCTCATGTTATGCAAGACGAAACCAGAGACTTCTTTCAATTAGAAAAACTCTGGCAATAAGCTACAGTTTAGTATGCATATTCAGATAGTTGCTGTCGGGAACAAAATGCCCAAATGGGTAGTCGAAGGCGTGAACGAATATATCAAGCGCTTTCCTGCCGATTTTAAAGTCAGTTTTACCGAAATATCCCCGGGTAAACGCGTTAAAACCAGCAATATCGAGAAAGTAATATTCGAAGAAGGCCAGAAATGCTTGCAAAGCATTCCAAAAGGCAACCGAATAATTGCACTGGAAGTAACTGGACGCTCTTGGGCGACTGAAGACCTTGCGCAGGAAATTGAGAAATGGAAAATGGACGGGCGCGATGTCAGTTTATTGATTGGTGGACCAGAGGGTTTGTCGCCGGAATGTAAAGCCGCCGCTGAACAAAAGTGGTCTTTATCGCGATTGACACTTCCTCATCCTATGGTCAGAGTGATTGTTGCTGAAGCCTTGTACAGAGGGTGGTCAGTAACGCAAAACCATCCCTATCACAGAGAGTAGTAAAGTGAAGAAACGACAGACTATTCGCGACCATTCGGCTGAAGCAAATCTCTTTGCCCGCCGTACCTTCGTGTCGATGCTGTTTGTTGTTATATTTCTAAGCTTAATCATCGTTAATTTATATCACCTTCAAGTCAATCAGTTTGAAGACTATCAGACTCGCTCCAACGGCAACCGCATAAAAGTCCTACCTATTGCGCCAAACCGAGGCTTAATTTACGACAGAAACGGCGTGATTTTAGCCGAAAACAAGCCTGTTTTTAGCTTGGAAATAGTGCCGGAGGAAGTTGATAATTTAGAGCAGACCTTGGGTGAAATCAGTAATTTGATGGGTCTGACTGATGATGAAATAGAAGACTTTGAAAAAGAAAGAAAGCGCCAGCGCAGATTTAAACCCGTGGCACTGCGTAATCAATTAAGCCAAGAAGATGTTGCAATATTTGCAGCTAATCAGCATCGCTTCCCTGGTGTTAGCATTGAAGCCAGGCTTTCTAGATACTACCCGTTTAAAGATACCCTCACTCACATGCTTGGCTATGTTGCCCGCATAAACAAACGAGACCTCAGCAAGCTTGAGGCAAACGGCGAAGCGGCAAACTACGCTGCGACTCATGACATTGGTAAACAAGGCGTTGAAAAGTACCATGAAAAAATACTCCATGGCTCCGTTGGTTATCAGCAGGTTGAAGTAAACAACCAAGGCAGGATCATCAGAGTACTTGACTTTCAACCGCCTATACCCGGCAGAGATATTGCCTTAAACATCGATATTGAACTGCAAAAAAAGGCGCAAAGCGAACTGGCCGGCAGACGTGGCTCGGTAGTCATCACCGATACTCGCGATGGAGGAGTGCTCGCGCTTTACAGTAGCCCGAGCTACGACCCAAATTTATTTGTTCACGGCATCAGTCAAAAAGATTACTCTGAGCTACTGAACTCTAAGCATAGCCCGCTTCTAAATAGAGCAACCCAAGGACGTTATCCGCCGGCATCTACCGTTAAACCATTTTTAGCCTTGGCCGGCCTTGAAGACAAAACAATCACACCAGAAACCACAATTAAAGACACCGGTACCTTTCGCTTGCGCAATGTTTCTCATGTTTGGCGCGACTGGAAAAAATGGGGGCATGGTGACGTTGACGTGACGAGATCATTAGAAGTCTCCTGCAATACCTTCTACTACGATTTGGCAAATAAATTGGGTATTGACCGTATTCATGACTACATGGCGCAGTTTGGTTTTGGTGAATTTACTGGTATTGACTTATTTGAGGAATCCAGCGCTATATTGCCCTCCAGAGGCTGGAAGCGCGCTCGATTTAATGAACCATGGTACCTTGGTGATACAATTTCTGTTGGAATCGGCCAAGGCTATTGGAGCGCCACCCCCTTACAGCTTGCGCAATCACTCAGCTTTTTGGTAAACCGCGGCGAGCGCCATGTTCCTCGATTAATGCAAGGCTACATGGTTGAAGGCGAGGTTGTGCCTCTTCCCATTGAAATGAAGGCACCTATTCCTGTGGTTGATGAGACTAACTGGTTTGTGATTCTTGATGCTCTCTACGGAACAGCTAACCGCCCAGATGGCACCGCCCGTACTGCATTTGCAAAAACCGATTACATTGCCGCCGGTAAAACAGGTACTGCGCAGCTATTTACGGTTGCTCAAGACGAAGAGTATGAGGTTGATGAAGTATCTGAAGAACTGCGAAATAACGCGGTATTTATAGGCTTTGCGCCTTACGACAATCCTCAAATTAGTATCGCTGTTGCCATTGAAAATGCCGGCGGCGGCGGTGCAAATGCGGCACCTGTTGCTCGTAATGTGATGGATTATTATTTTGAAAGTGCCAAAACAGGTCAAATAGCGAAGACTCAATCACCAGAGCAGGAAGCGCTGCAATGAGCAAAGCCTTTACACCTGCTCGCCGCTCCTTGCTTGAAAAAATTCACATCGATGGCTTTTTGCTCTTCTCCTTACTTTCTCTAATGATGGTTGGGCTACTCACTATTTATTCTTCAGGTGGTCAAGATTGGGATTTAGTGAGCCGCCAGTTAGTGCGCCTTGGCTTGGCAATTACGGTGATGTTGGCGCTTGCACAGGTGCCAATCATGCTCTATCAGCGTGTTTCAATTTACTTCTATGCTGTTGGTGTGCTCATGCTGGTAGCAGTACTATTGTTTGGCGATATGGGCAAAGGTGCACAGCGCTGGCTAGACTTTGGTTTTATTCGCTTTCAGCCGTCTGAAATTTTAAAACTTGCGGTACCGCTAATGGTAGCTTGGTACATTAGCCGCAAAGGCTTACCGCCTCGGCACCGTGATATTTTCATCGGCTTTATTTTAGTGTTTATTCCTACCATTTTAATTGCTAAACAACCCGATTTAGGCACGTCTTTATTAATCGCAAGTTCAGGCATATTTGTGCTTTTTCTTGCTGGTATGTCGTGGAAGCTGATTACCTATATTGCTGCACTCGGTGGCGCATTTGCACCAATCATGTGGTTTTTCTTGATGGCTGACTATCAAAAGCAACGAGTGATTACTTTTATTAATCCAGAAAGTGACCCCTTGGGCTCTGGTTATCACATTATTCAGTCAAAGATTGCGATTGGTTCTGGTGGTATTGAGGGTAAAGGGTGGCTGCAAGGCACGCAATCTCAACTAGAATTTTTACCAGAAAGACACACTGACTTTATTTTTGCCGTTTACAGTGAAGAGTTTGGCCTGCTTGGCGTAATTGGTTTATTAGTGATGTATTTATGCATCATTTTGCGTGGATTATATATTGCCAACCGTGCACAAGACGCATTTAGTAAACTTTTAGCTGGCAGCATCACCCTCACCTTTTTTGTATATGTATTTGTAAATATGGGCATGGTATCGGGTTTGCTGCCGGTGGTTGGCGTGCCCCTGCCATTAATTAGCTATGGTGGCACATCTATGGTTACCCTGCTTGCGGGCTTTGGCATATTAATGTCGATTAGCACACAAAAAAGATTGTTGTCACGATAAGACTATTTTTGGCATTATAAGTACACAAAAAGAAATGCTCTCCCAATGCTGGGTATCTGTTGTAAGCATCACTTAATAACAAACTTTATTGAAGGGTATACCTTGCCATGATGTTGGCCTCATATTCACGACTGTGTTTGATTGCTTTAAGCCTCCTGCTTATTCAAGCTTGCTCAACCGCGCCAAGCGGGCGTTACTCACAAAAGCAAGACTCTGCACCACAATTTGAATATGGCGAGCTTAGTTTTGTAGAGCCAACCCCCACCTATGAACCTTATAATGTATGGACCAGCAGACCTTACACCGTTCTCGGCGGTTACTACACTCCTTTACAAAGCGGTAAAGGGTATGAGGAAGAGGGATATGCCTCTTGGTACGGTCAAAAATTTCACGGCCACACCACTGCAAATGGTGAAACCTTTGATATGTTTGCGCTCACCGCAGCTCACAAAACCCTGCCCTTACCCTCGTTTTTACGCGTTACCAACTTAGAAAATAACAAATCAACAACAGTAAGAGTAAATGACCGTGGGCCTTTTCACGATGACAGAATTTTAGATTTATCGTATGGCGCGGCTAAAAAGCTAGACTTTCATAGCAAAGGGGTTACGCGCGTCAAAGTAGAGATTGTCCACGTAACTAAAGACGGTATCGTAACAATTGGCAACAACACGCAAAGTGAAACTCTTTTGGCAAGCACGACAGTCAGCACCGCGCCCGCCCCGCGGATATTAACAAGCTCTGTGGCCGATGGCGCAATGATAAACAACAGCAGCACCTCACAAATTAGGGAAACAATTGATCAAGCGCCGCAGCTTACTGAAGAATCATTGGAAGACCCTCTGTTATTTGTGCAGGTAACTGCAAGCTCTGATGGCAACAAAGTGCAGGATTTAGCCAGCGGCTTATCTAATCTTTTGCAGGTACCAAACAATATCCCTAAGCTCGATAACGTCTATCGTTTGCATTTAGGACCAATAGAAAATGAACAAAGCGCGAAAAAACTTATCCTATCTTTACAGAAGATTGGATTCGAAAATGCCTTCCAAGTTGAATTTAATCCTCGTTAAGCCTAAATCTGGATAAAGTCCGTAAAACCCTGTTGTATTGAAGAGCAATACGGTAAAATTCCAAGATTAAATTGATGCCCTAATTGATAATAAAAAGACGACTTAAAAGGTAGCCTTATAACCATGCGCTTATTTACCCTGATTTGTACCTTCCTGATCTTCAGCTTTGCGAACGCAGCTGTGGTCATTCCCCCCGTTCCTACTGTGGCGGCTGGCGGTTTTTTACTGATGGACCATCATACTGGCCATATCATTGCTGAAAAAAACATAGACCAACGCCTAGCACCGGCCAGCTTAACCAAAATCATGACGGTTTATGTTGTGGGTAAAGAGCTTAAAGCAGGCAATATCAAAATGACCGATGAGGTCACGATTTCAGAAAACGCATGGGCAAAAAACTTCCCAGACTCATCTAAAATGTTTATTGAAGTTGGCACTAAAGTAAGTGTAGATGAATTATTACAAGGCATTATGGTGCAGTCGGGCAACGACGCATGTGTTGCCATTGCTGAACACGTTGCGGGTTCAGAATCTGCATTCGCTAGCATGATGAATGCTCATGCTCAAAGCCTTGGTATGACAAACACTAATTTTGTAAACAGCCACGGCCTGCATGACGCAGATCACTATACTTCTCCTCGCGATATGGCGCTTTTATCAAAAGCATTAATTGAGGAACTGCCTGAAGTATATGCCTATTACAGCCAACGCGAGTTTACCTATAACGGCATTAAACAATTTAACCGCAATAGCCTATTGTGGGACAAAAGCTTAAATGTAGACGGCATTAAAACAGGTCATACTTCAGATTCAGGCTACAGCCTAATTACTTCTGCAACTCAAGACGACATGCGTTTAATTTCAGTTGTTATGGGCACCGACAGCGAGCGCGCACGAAAAGCTGAAAACAAAAAGCTATTGCGCTACGGTTTTAGATTCTTTGAGTCTGTGACGCCATATAAAGCAGGCCAAAGCTTTGTGGCACATCGTATTTTTATGGGTGACAAAGACACCGTAGAGCTTGGAATTAATGTAGACACCCCCATAACCATTCCTCGCGGTCAAGCCGCGCAGCTTAAAGCGCACTTTGAATTGTCAGAAAAATTAGAAGCACCGATTACTAAAGGCAGAGAAGTGGGCACATTGAGCTTAATGTTAGAAGATGAAACCGTCGCCACCTATCCATTGGTCACTTTAGAAGAAGTGCAAGAAGGCGGTATTTTTGACCGCGCGATGGACTGGGTAAGCATCAAATTAGGGTTTGACGAATAATGGAAACACGTTTTGACGAGCTTTTAGACTTTCCATGCAGCCAGACTTTTAAAGTCATGGGCATAGCCAGTCCAAGTTTGCCTGAAAAAGTTGTGGAATGCCTACAAATACATGCACCTGGGGATTATGCGCCTAGCGTTAAACCAAGCAGTAAAGGCACTTATCATGCCGTATCGGTGAGTGTAGTTGTTACTAGTAAAGAGCATATGGAAACGATTTACACTGAACTTGCCAAGATTGATATTGTGAAAGTAGTGCTGTAATTGAGTATGAGTGAATCGGCGGCCCTACTTCAACAACAAACAAGCACAAGTGCTGTGAGTGTGCCGCAAGCTACCATAATACGAAGGCTTGGGAAGCAAGAGTACCTGCCTATTTTCCATAGAATGCAAGCCTTTACCGACACTCGCGATGCAAGCACTGCCGACGAAATATGGTTAACCGAGCATGCGCCTGTTTTCACGCAGGGGCAAGCCGGAAAAGCTGAACATCTGCTTAACCCCGACGATATTCCGGTGGTAGAAGTTGACCGCGGTGGGCAAGTTACCTATCACGGTCCGGGTCAGTTGATGATGTACATCTTACTAGACATTCGACGCGCAAAATGGGGCGTGAGAGATTTGGTTTCTGCGCTAGAAAACTGTATCGTTGAGGGCTTAAAAGAGCACGGCACTGAGGCTTATGCGAAAAAAGATGCGCCGGGCGTATATGTTGATGAGAAAAAAATATGCTCCGTTGGCTTGCGGATTCGTAAAGGAGCCTCGTTTCATGGCTTGGCGTTTAATGTAGATATGGACTTAAGTCCGTTTAATCGTATTAACCCCTGTGGCTATGCTGGCCTTGAAATGATAGATTGCACCAAAATATCGGGCCCTAAATCAATGCAAGAGGCAGAAGATTTAGTGGTAAAGCACTTTTGCAAAGCTTTAAACATCAAACAATTCGTTTTTATAGAAGGTTTTAATGAGTAACTCACGTACACAAGCTGGCGTTAAATTAAGAGATGAGGATAAAGTAAAACATATCCCTATCACGATTGTCCCTACCGAAAAGGAAGAGATGCTTCGCAAGCCTTCGTGGATAAAAATCAAACTTCCTCGAACGACAGACCGCATTGAGCATATCAAAAGCACGCTTCGTAAAAATAAACTGCATTCAGTTTGCGAAGAAGCAAGTTGCCCTAACCTAGCAGAATGTTTTAATAAGGGCACTGCGACCTTCATGATACTGGGCGACATTTGCACCAGACGCTGCCCCTTTTGTGATGTAGCTCACGGCAAGCCGCTTCCCCCCAGCGCAGAAGAGCCTGAAAAACTAGCGAAAACTATTGCAGAAATGGGCTTAAGCTATGTGGTTATCACATCGGTAGACCGTGATGATTTGCGCGATGGCGGAGCGCAGCACTTTGTGGACTGCATAAATGCCATACGCGAGCATAGCCCTAACACCACCATTGAAGTACTTGTACCGGATTTTCGTGGTCGTATGGACAGAGCACTAGAAATCTTGAAGAACGGCGTTCCTGATGTTTTTAATCACAACCTCGAAACCATCCCACGCTTGTACAGAGAGTGTAGACCTGGCGCCAACTACAAATGGTCTTTGGAGCTACTTCGTAAGTTCAAAGAACAGCACCCTGAAGTTCCTACCAAGTCAGGTTTGATGATGGGAATGGGTGAGACCAACGAAGAAATGCAAACCGTGCTTGACGATTTACGTGCTCATAACGTGAATATGCTTACCTTGGGGCAATATCTGCAGCCAAGCAGACACCATTTCCCAGTGAAGCGTTACGTACCGCCTGCAGAGTTTGATGCATTAGGTGATTACGCCAAAGAGATTGGCTTTACCCACGCAGCATGCGGTCCTATGGTTCGTTCAAGTTATCATGCCGACAAGCAAGCGCTAGGCGAAGAAGTAAAGTAGTCAATGTATAAACAGTAAAAAAAGGCATCAAATAGATGCCTTTTTTGTTTGTGTTAAGTAATAAGCTTACATAACTTATTTAGAAGAAGCTAAATAATCAGCGCCAGGGTCAACAATAAACATTCCGCTTAGCGCCTCTCTTCCTAACAGCATTAAATGCGTCATAGACGAACGGTCTGTTAAGGTTAGCTCTATATCCCATGATATATCGCCCATAAGCGCCTGAGTTTTTATCACATAGCGCCGCTCACGTTCTCCGTTAGACGACTTTATCCAGCGCCTGTCGTGAATAGGGGCATTACATCGAATGGTTTTGTCTATGTCATGAAAGTCTGGATGAAATTCAAAGCTCACACGCTTTTCTTCTTTATGCACAACAATGTGGTCAACATGCAAAGCAGATGTTTGCGCGCCCGTATCGATGCGGGTATTAATGCTCGCTAGCCCCACTGATGGCAAGTCAATACTCTCTACAACGCCTACCAAGGTGCGATTTGTATCCTTTGCTGATGTCATTGATGCAATGTCTCCATTTGTTCTGAGTCAGGAACTAAATTCTCCTGCAGTTGCTCAATATTGCCTGTTACTTCATCATGTTCTTCGAAGTTTGCGATGTGAAACATAGCGTCTCCTTCTTGTACCAGAGGAATGTTTTGCTTACCAATGATAACGCCCGATTTGGGTGCTTTGAGTTTCTCTACAAACGACCCTAGCGGACTGCATATTTCGGCTAAAACTTCACCGGTTTGTACATAATCCCCTAGGCGTTTAATGTCTCTCACTGTGCCCGAGGAACTTGCTCTTATCCAAGCAGAATTATTTGCAATGAATGGGTCAACTGCGACAGATTTTGAGCGACGCTTGCGCACCACACCTAAGTGACCCAACACGTTAAGAACACCCTTTAAACCAGCACGAATTGACAGTTCGTCAAAACGTAAAGCTTGCCCCGCTTCGTATAATAATACTTTAACGCCATGCTCTGAGGCTGCTTCTCGTAGTGAGCCATCTCGCAAGCTTGAGTTAAGCAGCACCGGCACACCAAATACGCGAGCCATACTTTCTGTTTCTTCGTCTTTTAAATTCGCGCGTATTTGCGGGTAGTTACTACGGTGTATTGCACCAGTGTGTAAGTCGATACCATAATCACATTTACTCACAATTTCTTGCAAAAACAGATGAGCGACGCGTCCTGCCAAAGAACCTTTAGGTGAGCCAGGAAAGCAACGATTGAGATCTCTTCTATCAGGCATGTAGCGCGACTGATTGAGCATGCCATACACATTTACGATGGGCACTGCGATAAGAGTACCGCTGACCAAACGCAAAGACTTCATGGTCATCAGCCTACGAATAATCTCGATACCGTTTAGCTCATCACCATGAATAGCGGCACTAATAAATACCGTAGGACCTGCTTTCTTAGCCCGTATTACTTCCACTGGTATGGAAACTTCAGTGTCGGTATACAAGTTCGCCATTGGCAGCTTCAGTTTCACCCGTTCCCCGGGCTTAATTACGGTGTCACCAATACTCAGAAGGTTTTTAGTACTGCTGCTCATGGACTTAACCTGTTCCTTTGGTGCGGGTATTGTTAGAGCGTTTGTTGCTCTCAATAAACTCAAAAATTATGCCCGCGACATCTTTGCCTGTCGCATTTTCAATGCCCTCTAACCCGGGCGATGAGTTGACTTCCATTACCACCGGACCTCTATTTGAACGTAACAAATCTACTCCACATACATTCAAGCCCATGGCTTTTGCAGCAGCCACAGCCGTTGCGCGCTCTGCCGCTGAAATTTTGCACACTTGCGCCGAACCACCACGGTGCAAGTTCGAACGAAACTCGCCTTCTTGCCCCTGACGCTTCATTGCAGCAACCACTTTGCCACCAACTACCAAGCAACGAATGTCAGCACCGCCCGCTTCTTTAATAAACTCTTGAACCAAGATGTTAGTGTTAATCCCCATAAAGGCTTCAATAACACTTTCAGCCGCTTTTGAGGTCTCAGCAAGCACCACACCTACCCCTTGTGTTCCCTCAAGTAGCTTAATAACTAACGGTGCACCGCCTACGTTCTTGATCAGATCTTTGATATTGTCAGGGCTATGTGCAAAACCAGTACGAGGCAATCCAATGCCTTTTCTCGATAACAATTGCATAGAGCGTAATTTATCGCGAGAACGAGAAATGGCAACTGACTCATTCACACTAAAAGAGCCCATCATCTCGAACTGACGCACAACTGCCGTGCCATAGAAGGTAACTGAAGCACCAATTCGCGGAATTACCGCGTCGTACTTAGGTAAAGAGTGTCCCTTAAATCGCACTACAGGCTTAGAACTGGTAATATCCATATAACAATGGAGAGTATCTATGATGTCAACTTCGTGACCACGCTGTTCTCCAGCCTCTTTTAGACGTCGGGTCGAGTACAAATTTTTGTTGCGAGATAAAATAGCTATTTTCATAGATTTACACCTTAGTTAGCTGTAATTTTGATGAATTACTTGAGAGTGAATTCACGGCTAGAAAAATAACCTTAACAAAGCTAAGGTTGATAAGCGAATACGCAACAGCCATTAAAAATAAGAAAAGCATCGGACTATAATTTACCGAGTAGAGATAATTCGCTGCTTTTTACTTCATTTTTCAAGATAGATAAACAAATTCTTTCATTCGAATTGAAAATAATTTCAGCTATTATGTTTATTTTAAGATGTTTTAATAAAAAAGCAGTCATACACGGTCTACTTTTAAACACTAGGAGAAGCAGCATTTTATGAAAGAGCAACTCAATACCTTATTTGAAGAACTCTACTCTATTCTTAATTTAGTGCTGTTTACCTATGGTGAAATTGAAGTCACGATTGGCGAAATATTAATTGTTCCAACCTACCTGATTGTTGGTATTTTCCTAATTACATGGCTGGGACGTTTCATATTTAATCGCCTAAAAGCGAAACACGTAGAGCCCGATGTTGCTCATTTGTTCAAACGTATCTATAACATAATCGCTTTAATTGTTTTATTTATTACTACCCTCGACCTTATTAATGTGCCCCTCACCGCCTTTGCTTTTGTATCAGGCGCTATCGCGATAGGTGTTGGTTTTGGTGCACAAAACATCATTAACAACTTTATTAGCGGCTGGATTTTGATGTGGGAGCGCCCTATCCGAATTAATGATTTTTTGGAAATTGACAATGTTTCGCGAGGCAAAGTTGAAGCTATCAACACCCGCTCTACTCGTATTCGCCGAATAGACGGGGTACATATGCTGATCCCCAACAGTAAATTGTTGGAGAACACAGTGGTGAACTGGACATTGATTGACAACATGATACGCACCTCTGTTAGGGTGGGTGTAGCTTATGGTTCCCCGGCTAAAAAAGTTGCTCAATTAATAGAGCAAGCGGCTAAAGAACAACCCGACGTTACCACTGACCCTGCTCCTTTAGTCATTTTTGATGACTTTGGCGACAGTGCTCTGATGTTTGAAGTGTATTTTTGGGTTAACGCAACCGTCGAGAAAGACCTGCGCGTCATTCGCAGCAATGTGCGATTTAAAATAGACGAATTGTTCGAGCAAAATGACATAGTCATATCCTTCCCGCAAAGAGATGTCCATTTAGATGGTTCGATTACCATTCAAAACGCTAGCGGTGAGTTACAAAACATTAAATCTGAAAACAATGCCAGTGGCCTAAATGAACTATCCGCCGATAAATAAGTAAATTGCTTATTGATGCTTGCGCGCCGCCAGCGACCAAAGACTCTGGAGAATATATTACCTGTATAAGCTGTTTTACAAACTTTGTGATTAACCGCTGTTCTCATTAACTAGGAATAAAAATGTCTGAGCAATTACCTGACTTGATTGATGAAATTGTTTCTGGGCCTGACCAGCAACGAAGTGACAGCATAAGCACCATTATCGCCAGCCAAGACGAAGACGATATTGCACTGTTACTTGAATCTATCCCCTACGAGCAACGCGTTAGTGTATGGCGAGATATTCCGCGCCATAAAAAACTTGATGTACTCGTTGAAATGCGCGGCGACGCGCGTGAACCCTTAATTGACGAAATTGACTCAATTGAATGGGAAGCGCTATTTGCCGATGTAGACGCTGAGCAATTACTAGAACTGTCTGATACGCTTCCCAATAAACTTGTCGATCGCGCCTATGCCGCGATGGATAAGCAACAGCGCCAGTATTTTAAAGACGCTAGCCAATATTCTGATGCACAAATAGGCCACTGGCTCAGTCACGATGTACTCGTGCTACCTTTGAATGCGAAAGTCAGAGATGCATTGAGGCTTATTCGCCGAGAAGTGCCTGATTATACCGACTGTATTTTTTTGCTGAACCGCGCCGGTCAATTTTCTGAAGCGGTCAAATTAACTAAAGTATTTGGGGCGCCTGAGCACCTGCCTTTGGTGGATTTAAGTGAAGACGAAATCGATATCATCAAAGCAGACGATGATTGCACTCAAGCAGCAAGAGTCGTTCAACGCTCAGGTTTTGCTTCTCTGCCAGTTATTGACGATAACAATCAGTTTTTAGGCCGTGTCGACATGCTAATTGCTAATGAGTTGGTGAACGAGTTTTACGAGCGACAAGTAATGGCAAGCGCAGGTATGGATGAAGAAGAAGATTTATTTTCACCTGTACGTAAAAGTGCAAAAAATCGCGCGGTTTGGTTAGGGATAAACTTGGTCACCGCGTTTTTAGCTTCTTGGTTTATTGGTTTATTTGAAGCGACTCTACAACAAGTGGTTGCACTAGCAGTGCTTATGCCAGTAGTCGCCAGCATGGGCGGTATTGCTGGAAGCCAGACGCTTACGCTAATTGTCAGGGGTTTAGCCCTTGGTCAAGTGACTGGCGCAAACCGCAGAGCGCTGCTTGAAAAAGAGCTGCGTGTAGGTGGCCTGAACGGCGCAGTTTGGGCTTTAGTCATTGGTATTGTTGCGTATTTTTGGTTTGCAAACCCCATGCTCGGCATAGTCATTGCGCTGTCGATATTGCTCAATATTATCGCCGCAGCCATAGCTGGCGTAAGCTTACCTATATTACTTAACAAACTAAAAATAGATCCTGCTTTAGCTGGCTCAGTCATATTAACCACGGTGACTGACATTGTTGGTTTTGTTGCGTTTTTAGGTTTAGGAACGCTGCTATTGCTATAGTTGCACACATACAAATGTCGCAGCGCACGATGAATTTTTCATGAATAATTGAGATTTCGGTGTACATGTGTACGCTGAAATCGTAAATTAGACCTTTATAGCAAATAGGTAGTGACATGTTACCTCTCAAACACGACACAATGGATCACGGTAGTTATTCAATTATTGAGGAAAAACTCAATTCGATGACTCATGCCGTTGGTGCGCTGCTTGCAATTATTGGTTTGACGGTTCTTGTAATGGCTGCAAACTCAACAGCCACAATGATTGCTGCATGGGTTTATGGCTTAAGCCTTATTGCGATGTTTGTTTCTTCATCTATTTATCATGCGAGCAAAGATCCACAAAAAAGGAATTGGCTGAGAAAAATCGACCATATCGCTATTTATTTATTAATTGCAGGGTCTTACACACCTTTCATGGCAATAGGCGTTGGCGGCACGCTAGGAATAGTTGCTCTTATTGTCGTGTGGGCTATTGGCATAGCCGGTATTTTCTTTAAGTTATTTCTTGGCCATAAGTATCCACGCATCAGCATCACTACTTATGCGGTTATGGGCTGGCTAGCCCTGTTTTTAATTTACCCAATTTATCAGTCGCTAGATATTCAAGGCTTTATTCTGCTAGTTGCGGGGGGATTATGCTACAGCGCCGGCATACCGCTTTATTTGCTCAAAAGCCGGCACTACTCGCATGCACTCTGGCATTTATGCGTAGTAGCAGGCGCTGCTTGTCATTTCTTTGCTATTTATTACTACATTTACTGAACGATGAAGTGTTAAATGACAGAGCTTGTCGTCAGGGGCTTACCGTACCGCGAATCTCATACTTAGAATATCACTAATATCTGCATCGACAAACGATCATCTATTTGCCCTAGATTCTGATTTGCGCCGGCGGAGCTAGCTTGATTTGGGGCACTGGCGTCTCGAAATTCGTAGTTGAAAGTTGCTCGGGACCATTTAACAAACTGATATTGGGCACTGAAGGCCAGCGTTTTAAATTGGCGTTCTAAATTAGGGGAGCTATTGTCGGTCGCTCGGTTTAACTCATCATATCGAACACTCAACTCTAATTTTGGTAGAACTTTGTAACCCGCGTCAACATACCAGCCATCGGCTTGATTATCGGTCAAGTAGTTAAAAGAAGCGATTTCATTCATGGCATTGTTTTGTGCACCGGGCAGCGCTCCACCGTCGGTACCATTGAATATCATGCCATCGGCCTTGACATATTCAGCCTCAGCTCGAATCTTGTTTTTACGATAGGTTACCCCTACCCCATAGCGAATCCTGTCAAACTCTTGCTCTTGCTCAATGCCGTTAGCATAGTCAAGCGTTCTTACCCCTTTGTGATACCAAGCATAAGCTCTAAAGCCTTCTCGTTTAGGTCCTTTGCCGGCATAGACTTTTTCTGTTGCAAGATACAAATGTAGATCTTTATTGCTATCGTTGTCTTGTCGAGATATACCATTTCCATTACCGACCATTACCGCATAGGTAAACTCTCGATCATCTCGTTTAAAGGTATCAAACACCTGCACGCCTAGGTCTCTAAATGCACTGACCGGACCGTTCAATCCATTTTTAAAATTAGGACGACTACCGTCTTCATCGGTAAAACGCTCTAATAAAAGCTGATTTGTGACGTTGGTAAAATTTATCCAGTTCACTGTGTGCGCGGCTTGTTGTGCTTCGCTACTTTGCGCTATTTTGAATTGCCCAATGCGAATATGAGCACCATCGATGTAATTGAGCGTAACACTAGCATCGGTTAATTGCGGACCATCAATATTAGTCACGCCATTATTGCCAAACTCTGTGAGAAAAAAGTAATTGATATTGTTGTTATCAAGATGGCCTCGCAAACCAATTCTGGCTCGTTTTATATTAAATGTGCTGGTGCTTTCACTTGGAGCGATACGATTGAACGACGGCAACTGTCCAGCCCATCCTCCCGCTAATATCTCAGAACCATCAGTATGTGCATATTCAGCCTGTACAAAACCCCAAAACCTCATACCACTCTCTTCTGTGCTATTTTCTAAGCCCTGTAAAGAGGGCCAATCCGCACCTGTGGCTATGTTACTTAATACTAATAGACTCAGGAAAAAACCTAGTTTTGTCGTTTTGTGCGCCATGCTAGTACTTAACTCCTTTGACTAACGGAAGATCATTAGACTGTTATCGGCTAGCGCAGTCGGAAATTTAGTTTTATTTGGCTTAACTTATTGGAATAACTTATTTGGCCTACATCAACAATCAGGCATAAAAAAACGACGCTCATTAGCGTCGTTTCATTCAAAGGTTTTACTCATTAGGTTTAGAGAGAGACTATCGTTTACCCAGCAGTAATCTGCTCAACCGTCTTTTAATTTGGCAATGGAAAACTTTCTAATGTTACGTCAACAGCCGCATTTACAAACTCAATAGACGCTGCCTTGTCTGCTTCGGAAAGCGTTTTAGACGACACGCCATGCCATACAGGGGCTTTACGCTCTATGTCCATTACGTCTATTGCTAGTGTTCCCTGAGAGTATACTCTGGTCGTTTGAGTATAAGCTGGACCTGTCATCCCCCAATATTGTCCACCCCAGCGCCAATTCGTACCCGTGAACATGATCGGCTCTTGATAGGTTCTAATTTTATCGCGAGCACCTATGGTGAACGAAATAGCCATATCAGCACGCTCTTTATCTTCGGTGAAAATATAGCCTTTTGTTTCCATTGTTGAAATGATCGCACCCATGATGCGTTGCTCAACCAATGGGCTAATAACGTATTCACTCTGCACCATCATTGGTTTAGCTGATACCCAAGTGAAGTATTTGTATTCAGAAAAATCCTGTTCAGGATCAAAGTCAGTAAATACTTTTGGCTGCGAGGCACAAGCCGCAAGTAAAAACGTTGCTACAATGGCCAAGATGGCATATTTTTTATTCATTCTTATCTCCCGAACACAGTTCAAAAACCTAAGGTTTAACACCAAATTCATATAACAACACGTATACTAACAGAGAACAATAAAAAGGGTAGGTTCAATAGTCATGAATACTGTCAATGCTTGCTTTACAGTGTGTTGCTTAAGCTGTTTGTTGTTTTCTTGTGCGAATAATACCTTCACGCAACAAGGTCAACTCACCACAGAACGTATTTGTTACGATAACAAATGTTACACCACTATTAAGTGGGAGGACGGCTCTTTTAGCAGCGTAGAGGACGCATTTTTACCCTCTCAAGAGACAGTATATAGGCACTGTTATGTAGAGAAAGAACAAAAAATTCTGTGCAGTCGGGAAGTTTATGAACAGCCGATTTTAATATTTGATAGAAATTTTGAAGATATTGAAAGAGCGCAAGAATAAAATGCTACAAGACTGAAAATGATATTAGGAAGGCAAAGATTAAAATGGTCGGTGTGATAGGATTCGAACCTACGACCCCTTCACCCCCAGCGAAGTGCGCTACCAAGCTGCGCCACACACCGACTAAGGATGGGCATTATATTGATTTAGCTAAAAATATCTACTGTTTTACCAACAAAATTTAGCCATTGCTCACCTAGCAAGCGCAAGCTGATTATAAAAGCATCATTAAATATAATAATCAATCAGGCTTATTTGCTGCAAAAAAGATTGCGCGGTGGGCATAACTAGCGTAAAAGACAGAAAAATTTTTGACTAACACCCTGTGTCTAAACTACCTAATTCTTCACTATCTGGATTTTCTGACTTTAGTCACAATGACGATTGCGAGCATCCGCTATTTGAGGCGATCGCCAAAGACTTAATTGAGACTGGTTATAGCATCAAGTCTAAAGCCCTACCGAATGAGCTTTGTAAACTTTTACATTACCATTTGACCAATATGCCTGAATACAAATTTTCAGAAGCCAGCATTGGGCGAAACACAGATCAGCAGCTAAACGAAACCGTTCGCAACGACGAAATTTGCTGGATCAATGGCGACAGTCCTGCCGGATTGAAGTGGTTAACGTGGACGCAAGCACTGCAAAGCTACTTAAATCGCCGTTTATTCTTAGGCTTATTCTCTTTTGAAAGCCATTTTGCGCACTACGCACCAGGGCATTTCTATAAGCGTCATGTTGACGCCTTCAAAGGCGAGGCAAATCGTGTGCTGTCAGTAGTCATATACTTAAACCCTGAATGGTCGCAAGAAGATGGCGGTGAGCTTGTAATATATCGAGATAAAGATGACGCACGTGGTTTGTCAGTTGCGCCTGAATTTGGCACTATCTCGGTATTTTTGAGTGAAGAGTTTGAGCACGAAGTAAAGGCCGCTAAAAAAGACCGCTACTCCATTGCGGGTTGGTTTAGATTAAACGCCAGCACAGCGGATAAAGTAGACCCACCAAGATAAACAAACTTGGGTTTTTAATTGCATTGCCGCATACTTGAGCCATCAAACAATTTACAAGCGCTTAAACAGGCTTAACACCGAAAAAGATGGCAATTTGCTCACACTATTATTAATTACTAACATCGCAGCCACTATCGCTTTTGCTATTTCAGGCGCATTGGTAGCCGCTCGGCATCGACTCGATTGGGTCGGTTTTGTGTTTATGGCCTGCATAACAGGTATCGGTGGCGGAACCCTTCGTGACACCATTTTAGATGTTCCTGTTTTTTGGCTAGACGACTATCACACTATTATTGTGTGTAGCGCTGCCGCTATTCTCACCTACTTTGCAGCCCAGCACATTACTCGTCGCTCAAAAGCACTTTTGTGGGCCGACGCTTTAGGGATGGCGCTCTTTTCTGTTTTAGGTGCGCAAAAGGCGATTGCGCTAGGCATGAATATTCCTGTTGCTACTATTATGGGAGTATTTAGCGCATGTTTAGGTGGAATAATACGGGATGTTATTGTGAATGATGTGCCGGTGGTATTTCAGCGAGAAATCTATATTACGGCTTCTTTGCTGGGCGCTAGTGCTTATTGTGTTATGCACAGCTATACACCTATTAGCGAAGGCGTGGCATTAATGCTCGGAGGTGGTATCGCGTTTTTTGTGAGGGCTTTGGCGATAACGCGTAACCTGAGCATACCTGCACACAAGGGGCTTGATTAATTAGCGCAATGTGGAGCAACCCGATTATTGCTAATCGGCGCTGCTAAGGTCATCCCCGCTGATGCGGCTTGCGATGGCACCATCTTGATTACGGTATTTAGCGTCTACCCGTGAATTATAAGGACGCTCTGCGTGACCGCTTAGCATCTCAAAGCTAATGGCGCCTATCTTCATTCCAGGCTTCAAGGCTAAAGGCAGTTTACCTGAGTTATAGAACTCAAGCACTATGTTGCCCGACCACCCCGGGTCGATGCGATGCGCAGTTACATGAACCATTAGACCCAAACGAGCCAAAGACGACCTACCGTCCAGCCAGCCAACAATATCAGCAGGAAGGCTAACCGATTCGTGTGTTACAGCAATAGCTAGTTCACCGGGGTGCAAAAAGAATGATTCATCATCAGCAATCTCAATCTCATCACTCATTACTCTATCGAGCGCTGCTTGAACTTCTGCCTTTGGTCCGCTTAAATCGATATAGGGCGCGCCGTGTTCTTGAAATACTCTAAATTTATTGCCTAATCTTACGTCAACCGTCACGCCGCTGATTTGCTCGTGCTCTGGAGACGGATCAATTTTGATCCTGCCGTCGTTGATATACTGCACGATATCTTTATCACATAAGCGCATACAAACCCTTTATTTTTTAGCTTTTTTATTCTCAAAATCCTGCGCGAATTATGCGCACTCTATAGCGCTTTAGCAAGCGCTATCATACTCTAATTAAGCTGTGTAACTTCTATATTTGAAGCACTTGCTAGCGGCGATACCTTTAGCTGCTCGGTCATTTGCTTTGACATTAAATGCGCAGCTCTTAGGTAAATATTACTAACATTATGTTCAGGTGCTTCTTCAAAGATAGATAAGCCACTGTCTGCATATTCGCGAATGCATGGGTCTAAAGGAACTTCAGCCAGCATTGGCATGCCATATTTTTCGGATAGACGATGCGCACCGTGACTTGCAAAGATATTGCTCTGATGATGGCACGCGGGGCATTCAAAGTAGCTCATATTCTCAACTAAACCAAGCACCGGTACTTCTAATTTGTTAAACATCGCAATGCCCTTTTCGGCATCAGATAATGCAATATCTTGTGGCGTAGTTACCACCACCGCAGCAGTTAAGGGCAACTGCTGGCACATTGTTAATTGAATATCACCGGTACCTGGCGGCATATCTACGATCAAATAATCTAATAAAGGCCACTTTGTTTCCATGGTGAGCTGGGTTAATGCTTTGCTCGCCATTGGCCCGCGCCAAATAGAAGCATGCTCATTTTTCACCAAGTAACCAATCGAATTTGATACCAGCCCATGGGCACTAATGGGGATCATATGTTTGTTGTCAGGACTCTCTGGGGAAGCATTCACCGTGCCAAGCATTAGCGGCACACTTGGTCCGTAAATATCTGCGTCTAAAATACCAACGCGAGCGCCCTGCGCCTTCAAAGCAAGCGCCAGATTAACAGCGGTAGCCGACTTGCCCACACCGCCTTTCCCAGATGATACTGCAATAATATTTTTAACATTGGTAACAGGCGCTTTTTTGGATTCAAAAATTGGGATATTGAATTCAACACTGATGTTTTCTGGACTGAGAGCGTCAAAATGTTTAGTTAAGTCTTCGAGAAGCTCATCAACAAGTGCGTTGGAAACAAAGCCTAATTTAATAAGGTAATGTCCTGACTTTTCTTCACTAACACTCACATAATTCTCATTTACGGGACCAAAAAAGCTAACGCAACGGGCTTTTATTTCGTCGCAAAGCGGTGATTGGGTGCTGTTTTTTTTGCTGCGAAAAAACATAGGACTCCTAAATTCTTTTAAATTGACCAAAATATTGGTGATAAGCATGCATTTGCGGGTGCAAAAAAGCACGCTTTGGGCTAAAATCCGCGCCCTGTATTTGTATTCAAACAACCAAAGGTTACACCTTACATGCAACAAGCTCCGCGCCGAATTTTGGTTACCAGTGCACTACCCTACGCTAATGGCTCCATTCACTTAGGGCATTTGCTTGAACACATTCAAACCGATATTTGGGTGCGTTTTCAGCGCCTACGAGGCCATACGTGCTACAGCGTATGTGCCGACGACGCTCACGGTACGCCGGTGATGTTAAAAGCACAAGAGCTAGGTATTACACCAGAAGAAATGGTTGCGCAAACGCGTGAAGAGCATCATCAGGATTTGCTCGACTTTCATGTTGATTACAACAATTATTATGTGACTCATTCGCCAGAAAACAAGGCATTTTGTGAACTCATTTACAAACGTTTAGACGAAGCCGGTTATATTTCTAAACGCGCGATAAACCAGCTGTTTGACCCCGAAAAAGAAATGTTCTTACCCGATCGCTTTGTGAAAGGCACCTGCCCTAATTGCGGCAGCGAAGACCAAAACGGCGATAACTGCGATGCGTGTGGTGCCACTTACTCACCGACTGAACTGAAAAACCCGCGTTCTGTGGTATCTGGTGCTGAGCCTGTTATGAAAGAGTCGGAGCACTACTTTTTTGACTTGCCTCAGTTTGAGGACATGCTTAAAACATGGATAAACGACGGCGCCATACAAAAAGAAATGGCGAATAAGTTTAACGAGTGGTTTGAGCAAGGCCTGCAGCAGTGGGACATTAGCCGCGACGCGCCATACTTTGGCTTTGAAATTCCAGGCGCACCTAATAAGTTCTTTTATGTATGGGTAGACGCCCCAGTTGGCTATATGGCCAGCTTTAAAAACTACTGCAACGCTCAGGGCATTGACGACACGCCATATTGGGAAACTGGAAACGACACTGAGCTTTATCACTTTATTGGTAAAGACATCAGCTACTTCCACTGCTTATTCTGGCCAGCCATGCTAGAGGGTGCAGGTTTTAGAAAACCTACCGGCGTTAACATTCACGGTTTTGTGACCGTGAATGGCGCAAAAATGTCTAAATCTAAAGGCACATTTATAAAGGGCAGAACCTATTTAGAGCACTTAAACCCAGAATATTTGCGTTATTACTACGCCAGCAAGTTAAACGACAGCGTTGCCGACATTGACCTTAACCTGAGTGACTTAGCACAAAAAGTGAATGCCGATTTAGTCGGTAAAGTGGTAAATATAGCCTCTCGCTGCGCGAGTTTTATTAGCAAACGCTTTGACGGCAAGCTCTCTGAAAACATTGAAAACCCAGAGTTACTGAAACAATTTCAAGATGCACAAAACGGCATTGCTGAGGCTTTTGAATCGCGCCAATACAACAAAGCCATTCGCGACATTATGGCCCTAGCTGACAAAGCCAATCAATACATCGACACCCATGCACCCTGGGTCAGCATTAAAGATGAGAGCAAACAAGCATTCACCCACGATGTTTGTTCGATGGGTATTCATATGTTTAGAGTATTGATGGTGTATTTAACGCCCGTGCTACCTAAACTTGGCGAGCAAGCTCAAGCCTTTTTAAACGACGAGTTTACTTGGGAAAGCGCACTAGAAGTCAAAACTGGCCATGCGATTAATAAGTTCAAAGCAATGATGCAGCGCGTGGATATAGCAAACATTGAAGCGATGGTAGAAGCGAGTAAAGAAAATTTGAAAGAATCTAAAGCAACTCAAGCGCCTGCAAAATCACAAACAGAGCAAGCTAAAGCTGAAGTTGAGCCTATTAGCGACACTATTAACTTTGAAGATTTTGCTAAAGTTGATTTGCGCGTGGTCACTATTGTGCATGCAGAAGCGGTAGAAAAGGCTGATAAGCTACTGCGCTTAGAGTTGGATTTAGGCGGTGAGAAACGTCAGGTGTTTGCCGGTATCAAATCAGCGTATGACGCAAAACACTTAATTGGCAAAAAAACGGTAATGGTGGCTAACTTAGCACCTCGTAAAATGCGTTTTGGTGTATCTGAGGGAATGGTACTTGCTGCTGGCCCGGGCGGAGAAGATATCTTTATTCTGCAGCCTGATGAGGGCGCTCAAGCTGGCATGAGAGTGAAGTAAGCAGCTGATTAGAGCAATCGTTGGAGTAGCGCGTATATACTACTCCAACACCTTACTTTGCTCTGAATGAGCTGTAGTACGAATACTCGCCCCGGCTGCACTCGAACCAAACTTAGGCTGCAGTTTCCAGCGTGGTTTGATTGGCGATAAAGGCACCTCCCGCTTTCTTGCAACAATCACGTACATCGACGAAAACCAGGGTAAATAGCGTTTGCACCATTTCTGTACCCTGCTTGCTTGATTCAAGCGCTTGCGTAAAAACAAACCAGAATACACCACCTGCTCTTGCTGAATAATTTCAAAATCCAGCAGTTGTAACCAGTCTTTTATTCGAGCCGCGGTAAAAAAGCGCCCCTCATGCAAAATGTTGTTTCGATTGATGGGTAAATACTTCATGACGCCAGCAAGACTAAAGGGATTAAAGCCCGCAATAACCACATGCCCATTAGAGGTAATAGCGCGGTCAATTTCTCTGATAATCTGATGGGGGTCTTGAGCAAAATCCAGCTCGCCAGCCAGCATGAATGCATCTACACTGTTGTTCTGTAACGGTAGTTGACTCGATTTTGACTTAATGTGCGCGCTGTCGATAAGGGTTTGCGACAAATTGAATTTTTGCTTAATAGGACATGATTTAAGCGCCAACTCACTGCTTAAATTGCCAAGCTTAACCAAATAATATCCAAAAATGCGTTCCATGATAGGCGCTAGTGCAAGCTCTAATTCTTCGCAAACATTGTCGCCCTGACTCAAGTCTTGCCAGTGCTCAGGATAACTAGGACGCTTACTTATTCGCGCTTCGCGCATCAACATTGCCCTCTCCTAACTTGCAAGTGAACTTTAATGTTCTTAAAGTTATCGTAATATACATAAAGGTCAATCAATTTCGAGACGTACATATTATGCAAAACGACATTACTATTACGGCTATTAAAGCCTTTGAGGACAATTATATTTGGTGCATGCATACCCATGAGCATGCCGTAGTGGTCGACCCAGGTGATGCGGCGCCAGTAGAAGCCTTTTTGCAAGAGCAAGGTCTTGAGCTTAAAGAAATTTTGGTCACGCACCACCACTTTGATCATACCGGCGGCATTTTACAACTTCGCGAGCAGTATCCAAACATCCCTGTAATTGGTCCTATGAATGATAAAATTAAGGGCCTAACTAAGCAGGTGTGCGAAGGTGACTTAGTGTCTGTTCTCGGTGATTTAATTAGCTTTGAAGTCCTCGAGACCCCCGGGCATACTATGGACCATATTGTATTTTATAATCCACAGTGGCTATTTTGTGGCGATACCCTGTTTTCAGCGGGTTGCGGCCGAATGTTTGAAGGCACCCCCGAAGTATTCTTAGCCTCGCTGGACAAACTCATGATGCTAAACGCCGACACTAAAGTGTACTGCACCCATGAGTATACCTTGGCCAATTTAAAGTTTGCGCGTTCACTTTTACCTGAACACAAAGCGCTTTTTGAATATGAACAATGGGCAGAGAAACAAAGGGCCAATGACCAAATTACCTTACCTTCTAGCATTGCAGAGCAGCGCTCAATTAATCCTTTTTTGCAGTGTCACGATGAGGGCTTTCAAACTGATATGGCAAATAAATTGCATCAAAACTTAATTAATGCTGTCGATACATTCGCAGCGGTGAGAACAGCCAAGGATAATTTTTAAATCTTGCTCAGTTCACGTACAATCGGCCGCGAATAATAATAATTAGGTTCCTATGAAGTATTTATATTTGTTTTGCCTGCCGGTTATTCTCAGCGGCTGCGCTCTTACCTCGACTGAGAATGACGTAAGCAATAACGCTAATACACAGAAGCCGCTGTTGCTTGAGGTCTGTGAGTTTAGTGACAAAAGCAATCCTACAGAACATGACGCTCAGCTATGTGAAAATCGTCAAGAAGGCGTTGCTGATTTAGTGCATCCAGAGGAATTAGTGGATGTTCCTTTACCAGAAACAAAGCCTCTACTGCCCTCTGAGCCAGATGATGTTTGGGTGAGAATCGCCAATCAGCTTGAATTTACCATCCCTGAAAAACAAGCTCGCCTCGATGCACAAAAAAAGTGGTACTTGAAACACCCTGACTATATGGCTCGCGTGGCCAAACGTGCCCGCCCATTTTTGTACTACATTGTTGAGCAATTGGAAGAAAACGATATTCCTCTAGACATCGCTTTATTGCCCATTGTAGAAAGTGCCTTTGACCCCTTTGCCTACTCCTCAGGGCGAGCGGCCGGCATGTGGCAGTTCATACCGAGCAGCGGGAAACGTTTTGGCATGCCTCAAAACTGGTGGTACGACGGACGCCGAGACGTAGTGGCTTCAACTCAAGGCGCAATTGACTATCTGAAATATTTAAACAATATGTTCGATGGCAACTGGATGCATGCGCTTGCTGCTTACAATAGCGGTGAAGGCCGAGTGATGCGCGCTATTCGCAAAAACAAACGCCTTGGCAAAAATACTGACTTTTGGTCTTTAGATCTCCCGCGCGAGACCCGCGCATACGTGCCTAAACTTCTTGCCCTTGCCGACATCCTTAAAAATGCAGAGCGTTACAACTTCAGCTGGCCTCAAATTGACAATGCCCCTGTGATTGAAGTGGTAGATGTTGGCTCGCAAATCGACCTAGCCATGGCAGCAAAAATGGCAGGCCTCAGCCTTGCTGAGCTGCAGGCACTTAACCCTGGCTTTAACAAATGGGCAACTGCACCCGACGGTCCGCACCTTTTAGTTTTACCGATGGATAAAGTGGAAACGTTTACTATTGCCTTAAACGAAACCCCAGAAGAATCACGTTTAAACTGGGAGCGCCATAAAGTTAAACGAGGCGAAAGCATTGGCCTAATTGCCCAGCAATACAACACTAATATTGATGTGATTAAGCGCATTAATAATATCAAGGGCAATACAATTTATGCTGGTGACGATTTATTAGTGCCTGTTGCTTTGACCGAACTAAATGCATACGCACTCACAGCGGCGCAAGATAGCTATCATCCGAACCGCAACAACGACAATAAAATAAAGATTTATCATACTGTGAAATCAGGTGACACCCTGTGGGACTTGGCGCGTGCCTATGATGTAAGCGTGAGTCAGTTAAGCCGATGGAACAGAATGTCGCGCAACGACCCGCTCAAACTAGGTAAACGTTTAGTCATGTTTTCTGAAGAAGAGCAAAGTAACAATACCCGCTCACTTTCTTATAAGGTCAGGCGCGGCGACTCATTATCACTGATTGCCAGTAAATTTAAGGTAAAAGTGAACGACATTGTGCGCTGGAATGGTTTAAGCAAAAACAAGTATTTGCAACCGGGGCAGAGTTTGAAACTCAAGGTGGATATTACGAAGAGTTGATTGTTTTAGGGCCACCGCTACTAACGTGAAATACACCCGACAATTCGCTTCATACAACCCGTTATTGCCACTAAATATAACCTGTCGTTCCCACGAAAGTGGGAACCTCCCAACGCTACCGCAAATGTTCAAATAAGCAAAAACATCGGTTGTTGTTTTGGGAGATTCCTGCCTTCGCAGGAATGAC
>CAYQMI010000014.1:0-4368 GCA_964418575.1 uncultured Glaciecola sp. | reverse complement strand
GTTGTTGTTTTGGGAGATTCCTGCCTTCGCAGGAATGACAGGGATTGGGGCGGCAGTGACCGCGAGTTGTGGCGGCAGTGGCGCGGGTTATGGCGCCATTTAGGTTCAATAAGATCTACACTTTACGCCAAGAAGTCCCCTGTGCGCCATCTTCAAGCACAACACCCAATGCACTTAGCTCGTCGCGGGCGGCGTCGGCGCTGCCCCAGTCTTTGTCTCGGCGTGCTTGATTGCGTTTTTCAATGAGTGCCTCTACTTGTTGAGCAAAGCCCTCATCTTGCTCAGCATCGCCTTGCAGATAAGCATTCGGTTCGCTTTGCAAAATCCCCAGTACCTTGCCTAAACCTTTGAGCACACCTGCCAGCTTTTGTGCCTCTTCGCTGCTTGCGTCTAGCTTATTCAGTTCTTTTGCGATATCGAACAATACCGAAAACGCGATAGGCATATTGAAGTCGTCGTTCATGGCCTCTTCAAACCTAGCAAGGTAGCCACCGTGCGACAAGTCTACCGACTCATCAACTTGAACATCACGTAACGCGGTGTATAAACGCTCCAAACCGGCTCTCGCTTGACTAATATTGTCTTGCGAATAACTTAGCTGACTGCGATAGTGCGCCGACATTAAAAAGAAGCGTAGCGTTTCAGGGTCGTGCTTCGCCAACACATCACGCAAGGTAAAAAAGTTACCTAAAGACTTCGACATTTTTTCATTGTCGACTTGCACCATACCCGCATGCATCCAAGTATTTACATATGGCGTGTCAAAGGCGCAGCATGATTGCGCGACTTCATTCTCATGGTGCGGGAAGATTAAATCTGAGCCACCGCCATGAATATCAAAATGCGCACCCAAATGCTTGTGGTTCATCGCTGAACATTCAATATGCCAACCAGGACGCCCCTCTCCCCACACAGATGACCAGCTAGGTTCACCCGGCTTGGCAGACTTCCACAGCACAAAATCAAGAGGGTCTTGTTTATCAGAGGTAGTTTGCACTCTAATGCCTGATTCAAGCTGAGATAAGTCCTGCTTAGATAATTTGCCGTATTGCTCAAACGCACTTACATCAAACAGCACGTCTCCCGAATCTGAAACGTAAGCGTACTTTTTATCAACCAAACGCTGAATAACATCAATTATTTCAGGCATATGTTCGGTTACTTTGGGCTCAATATCGGGCTCAAGCAGGTTCAGTGCCGCAAAATCTTCATGCATCATTGCAATCGTGCGTTCAGTAAGTTCGCTCGGCGTTTCCTTATTTTGCACCGCACGCTGAATGATTTTATCGTCAACATCAGTAATGTTGCGCACGTAGGTCACTTCGTAACCTAAGTGGCGTAAGTAGCGCACAATCGTATCAAAACTTAAGTAGGTTCGAGCATGGCCCATATGGCATAAGTCATAAACCGTAATACCGCAAACGTACATGCCTACTTTGTTAGGATGTAAGGGGACAAAACTTTCCTTTTTTCTCGTCAAGGTATTGTATATGCGCAAATCAGTCATGCTGAATTTCAGTTCTCTTAGTCATAAAAATTAGGCGAATTCTAGCATCTGCTAGGGCTTTTAGGCTACCATTAGCGCCTGATAATTAAGTACAAAATTTTTCAAAGCCTTCAATTCATTATTCACAAACAAAATGCGAGACTATCATGGTTATTTTAGAAACAAATTTCGGCGACATAAAAATCAATCTTTTTGAAGATAAAGCGCCAAAGACTGCGGCTAACTTTAAACAGTACGTAGAAGAAGGTTTTTACAGCAACACTATCTTTCACCGCGTAATTAGCAACTTTATGGTTCAAGGCGGCGGTATGGAGCCCGGTATGCAGGAAAAAACCACACGCGCTCCTATTGAAAATGAAGCTGATAATGGCCTTAGCAATAAAGTGGGCACTTTAGCGATGGCGCGCACAAACGACCCACACTCTGCTACCGCGCAATTTTTTATTAATGTAAAAGATAATAACTTCCTAGATTTTAGCGCAGCAAATTCACAAGGCTATGGCTACTGCGTATTTGGTGAAGTGGTTGAAGGAATGAACGTAGTCGAAAAAATGAGAACGGTTGAAACCGGAAACTCAGGTTATCATCAAGATGTGCCAGTCGAAGATATTGTGATTAACAACGCGCGCATAGAAGACTAAGTTTAATCGGGCCATATAGCACTATGCCGATCACCTATTTCATATCAGATTTGCATTTAAGCGCGCAGCGAGACGACATCACTGCGTGCTTTTTGCATTTTATGCAAGATGAAGCTCCCCAAGCAGAGGCACTTTATATCCTAGGGGATCTTTTTGAAGTATGGATTGGCGATGACGACAAGACGCCGTTTAGCGATAAAATAGCAGACGCTATTAAACAGGTTTCCTTGCAAATGCCGGTATATTTTATTCATGGCAACCGCGACTTTGCAATTGGCAATGCCTTTGCCAAACAAAGCGGTATGCAACTGCTGCCAGAGCAAGCCGTCATTGACCTCTACGGACGAAAGACACTGATAAGTCATGGTGACGAACTGTGCACTCGTGACTTGGAATATATGAAGTTTAGGAAAAAAGCGCGAGGCTGGTGGTGGCCTAAGCTGATGCTTTCATTGCCTTTATGGCTACGCAGAAAAATAGCCGAGGACGGTCGAAAAACCAGTCAAAAAAATCATAAACAGCTCAGCGCTGAAATTATGGACGTGACTCCTTCTGAGGTTGACCGCGTAATGCGCGAATTCGATGTAAGATACTTTATACATGGCCATACTCACCGACCTGACATTCATGATTTTGAGGTCGATGGAACTCCTAGGCAAAGGATTGTTTTAGGTGATTGGTATGATCAAGGTTCTATTTTGTTAGCAAGCGCCGATAAACTCTCTTTGGAAGTTCGCCCTTTTTAATACTAAAGTTTATTCAAGCTATTCATTTCAATAATATGCTCTCCTTTCGAATTAAAATTGAGTTGAAAGATTTCACAAATGATGATTTATTAAACGATTAAGTTCATCGCATTCTGATTCGAAACAACCATTGTCATCATGAAAAGGATTTCCGCTTGTTTGAAAGAAGTATCAAATACATTATTTTGCTGATACTCAACATCATCATCTTGCTTGTTTTGTATTTAAATCAATCAACTGACGAAGCGGGTGTCTTTGACACGCAGTTTGTTATTTCTTTGCTTGAAGAACGCGATAAATTGCAGTCATCCCTCATCGACGAACAAATGCAGCTCGTCGAACTAGAAAAAGAGCGTAAAGTGTTACAAGCCGATATCGCTAATCTGACAAGCGAGCGAACAAGCTTGAATCAGGCACTTTTGAAATGCGAAGAAAACTTTGTATTATCTCAATCTATCGTTAAGGAACAACGTGCAGAACTCGAGGTAGTCGGGGATCTCACAAGTAGCGCGAATTGCGATTTACAGTCAGCTAAGCTCAAGTTAGCAAGACAAGAGCTTGCCGCCACGCAAGTGCTTTTAGACAAACAAAAAGCAATGGTAAGCGATTTAGAAAACGCACTTGAAGCCATGTCAAAGAATGAAGCTGCACCTGACCTGCTAAAAAGAATTGAGGATTTAGAGCAAGAAAATAAGCAGCTAAAAGCGGACATCGAAAACCCTATCTACCTGCAAAGCGTGTATATATCGGGCAGAAAATGTGCCAAACCCGCCTTCGACGAGCTAGTCTGCTTGCAAGAAATATTGCTTCGGCCTATGTTCAGCAAAGCACCTACAACGCAAGTGACAGTGCGAGTATATGCCCCTAATGGTCGAGAGGTAAGCAAAGCCACATTTAGCTCAAAACGAGCGCAACTATATCGACTTCCTCTTGGCCGCGGTCGTGAACTGTTAGCAGGAGAGTTTAGCGCAACCTTTGAAGTCGAAGACGAACTATTGCGCACAGATGGTCACTCAATTGTTCATTAATACTTTTCACTTAAATGGTTAAACTTTCGCCTGCGTCTACGCTATTGCTCTATTCCCACCTTTGTTTAATCAACATACAACTTTTTAGTCACACCACTAAGCGTTAAACCGGGGAATATTGAGCATTCTTTTTAATGACCGAATTAAGCTTCCCCCTTCCCCTTCGCCCGAAAAAGAAGCTAATTTGTATTGATTTAACATGAGTTTATTGCTGTTATTAATAAGTAAGTATGCTAATTTATTGTGCAAATAATAAGGACTTTTTAGATGAAATTTAGTCAATTTTTAGTGCTAATCCTCTTAGCATGTTCGTTAAGTAGCAAAGCCACATTAGCGGCACAGAGCAAAAACTCAGAAACAGAAACAGTAGCACATCAACACGGTAAGTTAGTATGGGCAGACCTCTACACGGGTGACGTTGAAGCATCATTAAAATTTTATACCGA
>CAYQMI010000013.1:37182-48825 GCA_964418575.1 uncultured Glaciecola sp. | reverse complement strand
GCGGGAATGACGATGTTTTTCACGGGAATGACGATGATTTTAACTGGAATGAACATGTATTAAGCCGTCATGACTAAGTGCATGTCAGTCATCATCATCAATATAGTCATCTTGCTCATCTTCATATTCAATCGCATCGTCACCCACATAATATGTGCCCCAGCCATCGTAATGCACTTGATGCTTTTCAGCGAGAGTAAGCAAGGTTTGCGTATCTTTATTAAAAGCGGTTAAATCGAGTTTCTTTTCAACAACGGCGTCGAAGCAAAACACCGTGCCGCCATCGTCTAACATAAGCTCTTCCGCATCTGTGACTTCAAATCCAGCTTTGAATACATCTACCGCAGCCTTCTCGAGTACATCAAAATCTTTACTGGCGAAATGATGCTCTATAATGTGTGCTTGGCTGACGTCGCTGCCGTCGTCTTTTAATGCTTGTATCGTTTCTTCGTTAAATTCGTACCAAGCTTGTAATTCTTCGTTGTTCATTTTGCTTCCTTCCGCTTGTTTGTCATTTGGGCGGCTTCTTCATTGAGTTCATCAAATTTTGCTTTGATCATTTCTTCTACCTGATTTGCAAGCTGTTTCGGGTGATCTTCAGCACTGATATGAACCGGGTCCATCACCTCTATGATCACCGTACCATTATTCCATCTATTAAACTTTATAGAATGATGATTATCGCTACAACATACCGGCACTACATCTAACTGCGTATCTAAGGCTAATCTAAATGCACCGGTTTTAAAGGGGAGTATTCCTTTACCGCGGCTGCGTGTGCCCTCCGGGAACATCCATATAGAAAGCCCACGCTTGCGCGCCCTTCTTCCTGCCAATGCGAGGGTGTTTCGGGCTTTACCTGAGTCTTTGCGATCAATCATGATATTGCCCGACAGCCAATATATTAGGCCAAATATGGGGATCCATTTTAGGCTCTTTTTGCCAATGGTGACAACACCAGGCAAGGCTGCATGACTTATGGTTGCTAAGTCCCATGTGTTCTGATGGTTTGCAACAAACATATATGATTTGCCGTCTTCGACTTTGTCAGAAACTCTAAAATCCAGTTTCACCCCCAAAATCCAAGACATACTGCTGTATATTTTCCCCGCCAAATTAACATTGTTGCGGTGCATTGGCCTGAGAATAAAGACAATGATTAAGAATGCATTGATAAGAATAAAATAGATTAGTAAAACAATAGCTCGTAAAGCGCCTAACACATCAGCTTCCAACAATTCCGGATGAGGGGATTATACGCAGTTTTACAAGCTAACACAGCGGATCTCTTAATATTCTTTGAATGTGGCTTCATGGCACTTATCGCTTAGGTTAATTGCTGTTCAGCCGATAACTGCCTTATGCAATTAAGCTAAACAATTCACGGATTTTAAATGGCGATATTTATTCCAGAGGAGCTTGAGTCAGACATATTGAATGACTTAAGCGAAGAGATTCAAGAGCTTTATGAGGGCAGTGAACAAACCCTGATTGAGTTAGAGTTAACCCCAAATGACAACGAACTTCAGAGAGCTCTGTTTCGCTCAGTTCATACTATTAAAGGGGATCTTGGCCTGGTTGGTTTTATGCCGATGATTGAAGTTTTGCAGTATCTAGAAGATATATTGGATCTTTTGCGCAAAGGCGAGACAGTCTACAACAGCGTACTCAGTGATTTGGTTTTAAAATTAATGGACCGAGTTACCAAGTTTGTCACTGACTGCATAAAAGACGGACGGGTCGAATATGATAAAGACGCGCTCGACGCCACCATTGAAGTTATTAAAACAATCAATGCAGAGAATGTGAGTGCTCACGAGCAGTTGCTACAAAAAGCGATAAACTGCCTTACGCATCAGCAAGATGAAGATATGCCTGAGCATGGCGTTGCAAAAATTGAATTGGCTAAAACGGGGATCCCTAAAGACTTATCACCCGAAAAACAGGTGGACCTATTATTTTTCAGAGAACTTATACGGCCGATTGAAAAACGCGCTGGTTACAAAGAGGGAAGGGGTGACAGATTAGCCATCTTAGCATTTTATATTAACAGTCTAAGCAACGAACCTTTGCCAGAAGATCAATTGGCGGTAGCATGTTACGTGCACGACTTTGGCATGGCTTTTATGCCTAATCATATTGTGTTGAAATCTGAAAAGCTGACAAATTTAGAGTCCAACTTATTGCGCTCTCATGTGTACAAAAGTACGCGCCTGATTGAGCACCTGAATATGTGGGATGAGGCGCGCAAAATCATTATGCAGCATCACGAAAATGTGGACGGAAGCGGCTACCCACTCGGTATTGAAGGTGACCAAATATGTCCGGGTGCCAAGCTACTGGCAATACTAGACCGATACGATAATCTAACAAATATGCCTCAGGCAAATGGTGAGTGCTTAACGCCAAAAGAGGCAATAATAGCGCTTAATCAAAACTACAAGGGTCAGCTAAGCGGCAACTGGCTGCGTCTGTTCAATCAGGGGATGACGCAGTATTTAAAGCAAGTTGGCTAATATCCTTTATCAAAATCGTGTTGAAACTGCATTGGTTTTTGCTGAACAAAGTTTTCGAGATTTTGCATAAATACAGCGAACACTTGCTCGGGGTCGGAAATGGCCGCAGTGTGGTTACTTAAGAATAAGTTTGGAGCCGTATAAAAGCCATGAGTTGGTGATAGCGGCTCTTGTTTAAATACGTCTAGTACAGCCCCTCGTAAGCGGCCCTGTTTTAAAAGGCTTATCAGAAATTGCTCATCTTCAAGAGCACTGCCTCTCCCTGCGTTAATAAACACTGCAGTTGCTTTTACTGCTTCAAAAAACTTTGCGTTGAATACACCAATTGTTTCACTGGTTTCTGGCAATAAATTTACGATGTAATCGCAGTGTTTGGCGAAATCGGCTAGCTGATTTAGTTTAAAATATTCTACATCTTTTAATGGTTTGTTATGAGACGTTACGGCCGAAACCTTCATAGAAAATGCAAACGCGGTTTTAGCTATTTCTGTACCAATATTACCCATTCCGATGATGCCTAAGCGCATCTTTGACAATGGCTCAACTTTGGGTTGCTGCCATTGCTTTTCACTTTGTAATTGTTTAAAAAGCGCTATGTTCCTTTGGAAATAAAGAATATAGGCAAATACATAGTCTCGCATTTGCGCAGCAAAAATACCTTTTACGCCGGTAAGCACATAGTCTTTCTTTTCATGCTGTTGCAATACATTGTTGCCTGCCCAAGTGGACTGCAACCATTTCAGGCGTTTGCACTTAGAAATAAACGCCCTTGCCACATCGGGTTCGCTCAAAATGATATCAGCCTCAGCTTCCACATAAGCATTAGCCTCAGAGCCGATGTGAATGCAATGTGCGCCGTTTAGCGGCTGTAAAACAGACTGCAAACAGCGTTTGTATATTTCATGGTCACGACTGACGATGGCGAATTTGTACAAGCACCTACTCCCTTAAATAGTCTATTTTATCGGTGAAGATTTTATTGAGAATGCCGATATAAATTATTCATCGAAAAGAGAAATGAGGTTCGCATAATTTATGTTCGATTTCACTATTAATGGCATATTAAACGCAAATATTTCCCAAGTGTATGATGCGTTTACCAGACCGGAATTGATCATAAAATGGTGTGCACCAGGCAACCTTTCGGTGTCACAGTTTCACTCTCATTTTATCCCGAGTGGAAACTATCAAATGGTGCTGCAGTCTCCTGATGGCTTTCAGCAGACGGTAGTCGGCACTTATCAAGATATTCAGAAGAATAGCACTCTCAGCTATACATGGCGCTGGGAAGATACTAACGACATTACCAAAGTTGAAATACATTTTTCGGAAAATGGTAACGCGACTACTAAAATTCGTTTGAGTCAGCGAGGTTTTAAGCGCGAACAAGATATGCTGCAGCAGCAGTATAGCTGGTTGGCATGCTTTGAAAAGCTACCCTTGGTAACAACAGAGCAAAAGCAAAAAATGCCAATGGAATTAGAAAAGTATTTTTCAAGTCAAGCACCTTCAGCGGCTGTGTGAGCAGACGGCTCAGATACTGAAGATTATTTATCTATCACTCGATTGCATTGCCAGCATGATGCGTTTGTTATTGCTCAACAAAGACATTTGTTGATCAGCAATTAACAAAAATTGGTCTTTCTCTTTTTTATCAATAGGTTCGGCTTTTGGTAATTCGACTGTACGCGGATTACGATGCACACCATCTACCAAAAATTCATAATGTAAATGTGCGCCAGTCACCATGCCGGTTGAGCCGAGATAACCAATAACATCACCTTGTTTTACCCATTGTCCAACTTTCACTGCGCGGCGAGTAAAGTGCAGATATTTCGTTTGATAGCGCTCACCGTGCTGTAAAAATACATGATGACCATTAAATTTGTCGTAAGACGAGCGGATAACCTTTCCGTTCCCCGCTGCGAGTACGGGAGTGCCAACTGCTGCAACGTAATCAACGCCTCTGTGCGGCTTAATGCGCTTTTGTACAGGATGAAAACGTTTAGGGTTGAAGTTAGAGCTCACATGGCTGAAGTTGATGGGCGCTCTGAGAAAGCTCTTGCGCATGCTTCGGCCTTCAGGAGTGTAGTAGTTTCCATCGGTATAACGAATAGCGGTGAACACATCCCCTTGATTGACGAACTCTGCCGAAACAATATCGCCATGACCAATAAACTCACCGTCTACATAAAGCTCTTCAAATGCCATGTTGAATGAATCGCCTGGGCGTATTTCTTGGGCAAAGTCGATGTCCCAACCAAAAATTCCAGCGAGCTCCATAATTTTGTTGTCTGTGAGTCCTGCTTCGATGCCGGCATTCCAGAAGCTACTTTGAATTGTGCCCTGAGCAAAGTTGAGTAAAGTCTCTACCTGCTTAGTTTCAATTTCGCTTTCAAACTTGTTGTCAATCGCCTTGATGATCAGTGTTTCTGTTTTTGTAAGAGGGTACTTTAAAGACGCAAGTTGGCCTGCTTCGTCAATTTGTAAATATACAGAATCACCGGGGCGAATTTTTCTTAATGTTTTAGCGTATTCGCCTGCATTACTCAGTTTGTAAGTGGTTTGTGGTGATTGTTTGTGTTTCGAGAGAATTTTAGCCAGCGTATCGCCGCTAGCAACTTTATGGGTAATGTAGTCTTCGGCTTCAAAAGTTGGTTCACTTTCTACGGAGGACTCAAAAGCAGGCATTGGCAGTGCGTACTGCATGCCTGGAATCAGTTCAAGCGTGTTTACTTGTCGGGAGGCTTGCACCTCATCCCCTGGCCATAAAACCATCAACACTAAAAAGGCAGAAACACCTGCTAAAATAATACGGTGAAGTTTAGGGAGATGTTTTATTGTATTGTGAATCATACGCTCGTAAAATACCTGCAAATCAGTTGGCAGAATATAACGATTTTAGTCTCGTTTCCAGTCCAAAGGTTCACTCTATTACATAAGTCTTTATCGGCTATGCTGATAGAACCTTCAACCTGCGCGTTAAGACACTAAAATAGCCAGTAAACTCAATCACTAAGACATGTAAATAACGGCATGTGAATTAAGCACTAGGACACAATAATGGCAAGTTGGGAAGCAGCTTTCGCTGAAATTAAGCGTGGAGCAGACGAGATTTTAATAGAAGAAGAGCTCATTGAGCGCTTAAAAACAGGCAAAACCCTAAAAATAAAGGCTGGCTTCGATCCAACCGCACCAGACCTGCATTTAGGTCACACTGTTTTGATCAATAAACTCAGAGCGTTTCAGCAGCTCGGTCATGAAGTTATTTTCTTAATTGGTGATTTTACAGGTTTAATTGGCGACCCTACCGGTAAAAACGTTACTCGCAAGCCTCTTAGCGAAGCCCAGATATTAGAAAATGCAAGAACCTATCAAGAGCAAGTGTTTAAGATTCTAGACCCAGCTAAAACGACGATACGCTTTAACTCTGAATGGATGAATAAACTCGGCGCTGCGGGCATGATCAAACTCGCAGCTAGTCAAACGGTCGCGCGGATGTTAGAGCGAGACGACTTCAAAAAACGCTACGCTAACGGTCAGCCGATTGCTATCCATGAGTTTTTATACCCCTTAGTACAAGGTTGGGATTCGGTAGCGCTTGAATCAGATGTTGAGCTTGGCGGAACTGATCAGCGTTTTAATTTATTGATGGGAAGAGAATTACAAAAAAGCCAAGGTCAAGCGCAACAAACCGTTTTGATGATGCCTTTACTTGAAGGTTTAGATGGGGTTCAGAAGATGTCAAAGTCTTTGAACAACTACATTGGTATTACTGATGCGCCTAACGAGATGTTCGGTAAGATCATGTCGATTTCTGATGAGCTAATGTGGAGATATTTCGATTTATTAAGCTTCAAGCCTATTGAAGATATTGCACAATTAAAAGCTGAAGTAGAGGCGGGCAAAAACCCCAGAGATATCAAAATTGATTTGGCAAAAGAGCTTATCGCGCGTTTTCATGATCAAGCAAGTGCTCAAAGCGCCCATGAAGATTTTATTCAGCGCTTTCAAAAAAACGCGATACCCGATGATTTGGCCGAAGTTTCAATTACCTTGCCAGCCAGCGGAATAGCTATTGGTAACTTACTCAAGGAAGCGGATTTAGTAAGTTCAACATCAGATGCGATGCGCATGATAAAGCAAGGCGCAGTTAAAATAGACGGCGAAAGAGTTACCGACACAAGGCTTCTTATTGAAGAGAAAGGCGAAGCTGTTTACCAAGTCGGCAAGCGTAAATTTGCCAAAATCACCCTTGCGTAGTTAACACTCGGTGTAAATGGCATAAAAAAGCGGCTTATCTTAGCCGCTTTTTTGTATTCAAAGTGCATTGTCGAGCAAATATTTAAGGCGCTGCAGGCACTTCCATTTCTTGACCTGCTTCTTTCCAACCTTGGATATCACCCTCTAAATGATAAAGGTTGGTGTACCCTGCATTTGAGAGCACTTCTAGCGCCTTGCCTGCGCGGTAGCCTGAGCGGCAGTAAACAACAATTGAGTTATCATTAGCACCAAAGGCTGCCAAATTATCACCTACAGTAGCCAATGGTATATTGACCGCACCGGGAACATGGCCCTCTGCGTACTCCTCAGGCGTTCGCACATCGACTACTAAACTCTGCCCAGCAACATCCATAAATGCTTTGTGATTTAGCTCTGTAATGATGTTTGCGCTTGTCGCCGTGCTCAGGGTAAATAAAGCTAAGAAAATCAATAGAGTAGAAAATGCGTTTTTGATATTTAACATATATGTGCTCGTTACGTTTTAACTAAAATATGAAATATATACTGTAATTCTCAGTTAATGGTTTGCATAAGCTCGTTGACAAATAGTTTCTAGTTCATCAATTGCTCTTGCAGTGAAACGATGCAGTTTATCAGGGTTAGCCCTAAGTAATTTGACTTGCGAGTTAAGGCTATTGGTCCGCCATTGCGCTTCAAGCCCTTGCTGCGATGAATTATCAGACCCAGCGGAAATAATGATTTGAGGTGACTTTCTCAGTATTTGTGCTTTGCTGAGTTGGGGATAGGGAGCCAGTGAATCGGCAAATACGTTTTGCAAGCCACATAGGGATAGCAAGTTATTTAACCAAGGATCATTCCCTAAAGCCATTATTGGCTGGCTGCTGAGATAATAAAAATAGCGCTGATGCTTTCCTTGATAGTGCTTTTTTAGTGCGCCGATGCGCTTGTTCAAGTCCAATACCAACTCACTTCCTCGCTCTGGTTGTCCTAAAAAGCTAGCAATGGCTTTTATGTCGCGCACTAGGGTGGTGCTATCGTATATAGATGATAGATAGACGGGAATATCTGCTTTTTGAAGCTTGGCAATATCAACATCTTTATTACCTCCTTTCCATGCCAAAATGTGCGTAGGTTTAAGACGCAAAATATTGGGGATATTGGCGCCTTGATAACTAACCACCCGAGGTAGACTTTTCGCTGCATCTGGGTAATCGCTAAAATCACTTACACCTACAAGATATTCACCTAAGTTCAGAGCAAAGACGATTTCTGTTAAATGTGGCGACAATGCAACAATTCTTAATGTTGAAGCCTCGCTTTGCTTACCGGCTGTATCTTTTGCTTGAGTCTCATTCGAAAGGGCTAAAAAACACAGCAAAATGCTAAGGTAGAGCGATATAAAAGGACTATTGTTAAACTTCATATTCAAATTAGTATGATGTTTGAAAAGGCGAATATTAATACCATATACAGTAACACTGCTCCTGTAGATATCCCAATCATCTCAGGGATATTTGATGCTGTTGGCTCTCCTTTCCCCATAAACTTTGGCCTACGGCGTTTAATGCGCTGGTACTTTACCGCACCGCTCATGTTGCGATGTATTACCTTTGAGGCAGTAGCGAGAAGAAATGCGCCGTTGCTCCCAAATAACAATGACCTATTAAATAAGTTAAGTAAATGCTTGATTGAGTTTGTATTTATGCTCATAAGCAACAACAGCAGGGTAAACAAACGAACCGGCAAAAACTGTATCAAACTGCAAAGGTAATGCGCGAAAAAGCCAAAACGATCGAACTGTTCATGTTTTCTATTCCAACTCTGCTGAGCTTCATAACAAAGTCGATAGCCCAAGCTTCCAACCGGGCCGGAGATAACAAAGCAAAAAATCGTTACTACTTGCTGGTAAGTTATCCTTAAAATAAACATTTCGATCGATGCCTTAGCGATGCCAACGACTGAGAGAGTGTCGGTATCGCGCAAAACATGTGGTGTTAGAAGCGCTTTAGCTAACTCCGGTTTTTGTTTTTGAAGGGCAGTATAAATATTCACACATGCTTTTTGTTGTGAGCTAAATTGCAAGCAAACATACAGAATCAGAATGTTAAACATAAAAGGGTAGGAAGCTATGCTAGCCACGAGATAGGTGACGATTAATATCGGTAACACTAACACCACTAAGGCGAGTGTACCTGATATGTAATGTTGTGAAGTTTGCTGAGCTTTGGGCAAAACTTTGTTTCCCATGCGGTCGCAAATAAAACGGAAAACGGCAATGGGATCTATGCTGCTGGCAAGGGGAATATATCGTTGTAGCAACCATGCTACGAGCAATGAACTTGATGTGACAACAACTGGCGATAATTCGCCAGTAGATAAATCTAACAATGCTTAAAGCCTGTCTAACATACCAAGTACTAAGAGCGCAGAATGTTTCGCGGCCTTTTCTAGGTAGCTTTCAAATGACACTGTTGAAGTCTTGCCTGCTATATCTGAAAGGCTTCGAATAACAACACACGGGGTATTCATCATGTAGCAACTTTGTGCGATGGATGCGCCTTCCATTTCTACCGCTTTCATTGCAGGAAAGGCTGCGCGAATATCTGCGGCTGCCTCATCGCTACCAATAAAGCTGTCGCCGCTGCAGATTAGGCCTGTTTTTACTTGGATATTTTCTAAATCTTGTGCTGCTTCAAACGCAATCCCACTAGCGTGGCTGTCGGCAACATATTGCTTGGGCATAGCCGGCACTTGTCCTCTTTCATAGCCGAAGTGGCTAACATCCACATCATGATACATTAAGGCATCTGCAATCACGATGTCTCCAATATTTAGCTGTGGATCAAAACCACCAGCAGAGCCGGTGTTGATCACTAAATCAGGACCAAATTCATGAATGAGAATAGACGCAGCAAGCGCCGAGGCAACCTTACCAATACCACTTTGCACTAGCAGTATTTCATGTTTATTTATCTCGCCCTTGAACACTTCTAAGTGAGATATGTTTAGGGTTTCGCTGTTTGTTAACTTTTCTTGTAAGAGGGTGATTTCCTCTTCCATTGCTCCAATGATGGCTATTTTCATGGTCATTGCTCAAACTCAATAAAAAACTGAGCGCCATGATAGACGCCTAATTCGTAAATACAAGCACTTATCTAAGCGGCAGCGCGTCTGCTGGGGCTTAATGGCCGGGTGGGGCGCTTAGTCGTGGATAATATGCTAGCCTGAGCTTGCGGCGCGGCGGCAAAAGGTATTTTACCTTGACGGCGACGAAGCGGGATAAGCTTTGCTTCTATACACTCTCTTATTTCCGTCACGCTATATCCGCCTTTCGCTTTGATACGCACGTGTGGAATAGATGCGGTATCTAAGGCGCCGCTCACAAAAAAGTCTCTTTGAGTGTTATGCCCGTCTTTTCCTATACCAAATACTAGGTCGATAGCCATAATGGGGGTCATATCTTTGCGGTCACACAAAACAAAGTCGATTTGTTTGCCACCCGCTCTAAGTAAGGCACTGTTAGCCACTTTTTTATCGGTGTTGCTTCGCAAAGACAGCACATCGATTAGCTTGACGCGGCACATTACTCTGAATTCATCACCTACAGCTTGTTCTATTAGCTGCAAAAACTGACGCTCTGCAGCCGTGAATAGTTGTTTTTTGACGGCAAAAGGAAAGGCGAGCTTACTATCATTTAGTTTCACTGCTAATACAGAAACACAAATTAATACGGCTAATAAAATAATTGCAAATTCCATTGAAACTCCAAAAAATGATGCGAGGCAACCATGTTATTTAAAATAAACTTGGCGCTATAGCTTGTTTGATTGGAATTTAGCAAAGCCTATGCCAATAAATTTACGCTTCCATAATTATTTGACGCTTTTCTATGAAACTATCTTTTTACAAGCACATCCACTTGGCTACCTTCGCCGTCTGGCGAGACAATTAGCGTGATATTGCGGTCGCTGCTTGTCATTAGGTAGCGCGTTTTACTTATTTCGGCAGTTCCAAATAATGGACCGTTTTGATAAAAATCAACGACTGATTGCGTTGTTTGTGGCACAAAAAACACCATACTGGCTGGCAAGTCGGTGGCAAAAATCTGACAAAGTTTGCCGCCTTCTGGAATAGCAACGTCATAAAACTCAGTTGGGCAGTCTTGTGTGCGGCTGTACTCTTTCGGTATAAAGGCTTGAGTTGGCGCCTGCTCTGTTTGCTGATTGCTGACGGTTTCAGAATCAAAGTCTTCAACTACTTTGGCAGTCTCTTGCTGTGCATTTGAGCTAGCCATCGTCATGCTCGATTCGCCTGATTCATTATTTGGCGTTGGAGTAGTGTCTGCTACGATCGCATTTTCAGGAATCTCTTCTGAGGTTTCTTCATCGAGGGGGGCGCCAGAATGTAGCTCTTCAATTGCCGAATCTTGAGCTGCGAGCTCATCATCTACCGATTCCTCAGCTGCAACGACTTCATCTACTGGCATCATTTCTTCTTCTGGAGCGACTTCCTCAGCTACGACTATTTCGTCTGCTACAGCGACTTCCTCTACTACAGCGACTTCCTCAGCTACGACTATTTCGTCTGCTACAGCGACTTCCTCTGCTACAACGACTTCCTCTGCTACAACGACTTCCTCAGCTACAACGACTTCCTCAGCTAAAACTACTTCTTCTATTGAAACGACTTCCTCTGTTGCAGCGGTTTCCTCTGATGCTTGAACTTCCTCGAGACCATCTTCAACAGATGCGTCTTCATTTGATAGCTCCTCAGCACTGGTATCGTCAACCATAATCTCATCTGTAGAGTCTGTGTTCATATTAATTTCTTGAGCTATTTCTTCTTGCTCAGGCATCTGTTCGACTGCGAGGTCTTCAACCGG
>CAYQMI010000013.1:0-37082 GCA_964418575.1 uncultured Glaciecola sp. | reverse complement strand
CTTGAGCTATTTCTTCTTGCTCAGGCATCTGTTCGACTGCGAGGTCTTCAACCGGATAATCTCTGGTAGCCGCCTCATCAGACAAAAGCGCTTCAGGTGCTACTTCTTCAGTAACCATGATTTCAGACACAAGTTCTTCAGATACAACTTCTTCGGTAACGATGTTTTCAGACATAGGCTCTTCAGATACGACTGCTTCGGTAATCATGTTTTCAGACACAAGTTCTTCAGATACAACTTCTTCGGTAACGATGTTTTCAGACATAAGTTCTTTAGATACGACTTCTTCAGCAACCATGCTTTCAGACATAAGCTCTTCACCGGCGGCTGTATCCATCGCAGTATCTTGCGCAGCGGTACCTTCGGTTGCTTCATTGTCCATAGCTTCATTCGCTGCAGTGTTATCGCTAGGTATGTCTTCGCTGTCACTTGCTCCTGCTGTACTTTGCTCCGCTAGTGGCAGGCTATTTGCCGATAAGGCCTCAGCAAGGAGTGCTTCAGTATCTGGATCTTCAAGTGTCACTTGCTTAGTGTCTTGTGTAGCTTCTGGATTTGTATCTTGCGCAAACAACTTGCTTGCGGCCAATAATAAAAGTAACAACACTATATGTTTTGTGACTTCCACAAGCATGGATATGTATTTCATTTAATAACCTCTTTGTATGTGCTTGCGACTTTCGTGACTCGCTAGGTCAAACCTAATTTATGTCGCTAAGGTTACCAGATAGGCGCTCATTGACAACTGGGTAATGATATAAAAGGGTGTCATTGCAAGTAGTTAGGTATTGAATGATATAGCTAAATGCAACACTGAATCGGCGATTATTATGACCATAAGAGTAAATTTTGCGAATGATTTTATTCATTGTAAATAAAAAAGGCCTAGCGCTTATCTGCGCTAAGCCTTCGCTGAATTGTAGAAAAAATAAGCTCTAATCTGCAAACTATTCCTTCCTTATTTACACCTCCAAATAATCCAAGATCCCTTCAGCCGCTTTTCGACCCTCGTCGATTGCAGTGACTACCAGATCTGATCCTCTCACCATATCGCCACCTGAGAAGATTTTTGGATTTGAAGTTTGAAATGCAAACTTACCGGCAGCAGGTGCGCGAACCCGCCCTTTTTCATCTAACATTATGCCGACCTCGCCAAACCAAGGTGCAGGGCTCGGTGAAAAGCCAAAGGCTATAATTACTGCATCGGCCTCGAGTATATGCGCAGACCCAGGTATCTCTACCGGGCTTCTTCTTCCTGCTGCATCAGGTGCTCCCATTTCTGTTCTCACCATGCGAACACCAATAGCGCGTCCATTTTCGTCTACAGCAATGTCTTTTGGCAGCATATTAAACTGAAACTCTACGCCTTCTTCTTTTGCATTCACAACTTCTTTGCGCGAGCCAGGCATGCTTTGCTCATCGCGGCGGTACGCACAAATCACCGATGATGCGCCCTGACGTATAGATGTTCTTACGCAGTCCATTGTTGTATCACCGCCCCCCAGCACCACAACACGTTTATTGCGCATGTCGATATAATCTTCGGGGGATTTTTCAATGCCCATAACGCGATTGGTATTAGCGATTAAAAAGGGCAGTGCCTCATACACACCTTGGGCTTTTTCGTTGCTAAACCCACCTTGCATGGCAGTATAGGTACCCATGCCTAAAAATACGGCATCGTATTCGTCCATGAGCGATTGGAAAGGAATGTCTTTGCCAATTTCTACATTGAGCTTAAACTCCACGCCCATGTCAGCAAAAATCTGACGACGCAGTTGAATCACTTCTTTCTCAAGCTTAAAAGAGGGTATACCGAAGGTAAGAAGCCCGCCAATTTCTTCATACTTATCAAATACAACAGGTTTAACGCCATTTCGCACGAGGATGTCTGCGCAGGCAAGGCCGGCAGGTCCAGCACCAATTATGGCGACCTTTCTATCTGTCCATTCAACACCTGACATATCAGGACGCCAGCCCATCTTAAATGCGGTGTCGGTGATGTATTTTTCAATACTACCGATGGTTACCGCACCAAAGTCATCATTGAGCGTGCAGGCCCCTTCGCAAAGTCTGTCTTGCGGACAAACTCTACCGCAAACCTCTGGCAGGCTGTTGGTTTTGTGAGACAGCTCTGCCGCTTCAATAATTTTGCCTTCGTTGGCTAAATCTAACCATTGTGGAATGTAATTGTGCACAGGGCACTTCCATTCACAGTAAGGGTTGCCGCAGTCTAGGCATCTGTCTGCTTGTCCAGAGGCTTGTGAAGCAGTCATTGGTTGATAAATCTCACCAAATTCCTCTGTGCGCATAATAATTGGTTTTTTCGGTGGATCGATGCGCGCAACATCCACAAATTGATATACGTTTTTCGCCATATTAATACTACCCCTAGGCTACTGTGCTTGAATGCGCAGTTCAGCGCTTGAGCGGCTAATGTGACCTAACAGGTTTTTCACATCGCTGGTTTTAGGTTTAACTAAGCGGAAGTTTCTTATTTCCTTGCCAAACTCAGTCAACAACTGAAGTGAATGTGCACTGCCAGTTTCCTCATAATGCTCATTGATAAGTCCGCGTAAGTGCTCCGATAATATAACTTTATCTTCAATGCCCTGTACGTCTACTAGTTCGTGATTAATGCGCTGGTCAAGGTCACTAAACTCATCGTATAGATAAGCAAAGCCGCCCGTCATACCTGCACCAAAGTTAACGCCAACACCGCCTAGAATAGCAACAATACCACCTGTCATATACTCACAACCGTTATCACCAATGCCTTCAATCACGGCGATAGCACCGGAGTTTCGAACGGCAAAGCGCTCTCCAGCACGACCTGCAGCATAAAGTTTACCGCCAGTTGCGCCATACAAACAGGTATTGCCCATAATGGCGCTGTTGTGAGCATCAAACGAAACATTCGCCGGTGGATTAATCACAAGCTTCCCGCCTGTCATTCCTTTACCCACGTAGTCGTTTGCATCGCCCACTAGGTGCATGTGCAAGCCGCCTGAATTCCATACGCCGAAGCTTTGCCCAATGGTGCCACTAAGTTTGACTTTTATCGGTGAATCCTCAACACCCGCATTACCGAAGTTTTTCGCAATGAATCCCGATAGCGTTGCACCAATGGAACGGTCAGTATTGCGCACAGCGTATTTCAGATTAACTGAACGTTTACCAAGTACCGCTTTTTCAGCGTCGGCCAATATTTGCTTATTTAATATGCCCTTGTCGATAGGCGAGTTTGTTACTTCAGAACAAAATAGCTTGGTGTGGTTTCCCGCCTTCGGTTTTTCAAGCAAAGGTGAAAGATCAAGCTTAGCTTGTTTTGCGGTTTGTCCGTCTAGCAAGCTTAGTAGCTCCGTGCGCCCTACTAAATCTTGGAAGTTTGCTATGCCAATGCTGGCCATGATTTCACGTACTTCTTGGGCAACGAACTTAAAGTAGTTCATGACCATTTCAGGCAAGCCTATAAAGTAGTTATCACGCAGTTTAGCATCTTGAGTTGCCACGCCTGTCGCACAGTTATTTAAGTGACAAATACGCAAGTACTTACAGCCTAGTGCAACCATCGGTCCAGTGCCAAAGCCAAAACTTTCGGCGCCTAAAATACCTGCTTTTACAATATCTAAGCCAGTTTTAAGTCCGCCGTCGGTTTGCACTCTAACTTTGTGACGAAGGCCGTTTTCAACTAATGCTTGTTGGGTTTCAGCTAGGCCTAGTTCGAAAGGGCTACCTGCATACTTTACTGATGTAAGCGGGCTTGCACCCGTGCCGCCGTCGTAGCCCGATATTGTAATGAGGTCGGCATAAGCTTTAGCAACACCTGTCGCAATTGTACCAACCCCTGGTTCAGAGACTAGTTTGACTGAAATAAGTGCCGCCGGATTAACTTGTTTTAAGTCAAAAATTAGTTGCGCCAAATCTTCAATTGAATATATATCGTGATGAGGAGGCGGTGATATTAAGGTAACACCAGGCACTGAAAAGCGTAGCTCTGCGATATATTTATTAACTTTATCGCCTGGTAACTGCCCACCTTCGCCAGGCTTAGCGCCCTGCGCTACTTTTATTTGAATGACGTTTGCATTCATCAAATAGTGAGGTGTTACACCAAATCTCCCAGAGGCAACTTGCTTGATTTTAGAGTTCTTTTCAGTATTAAAGCGTTTAGGATCTTCTCCGCCTTCCCCTGAATTTGATTGTCCCCCAAGTCGATTCATTGCAATCGCAAGGGCTTCGTGAGCTTCAGGGCTCAATGCGCCGATAGACATTGCTGCGGTATCAAAGCGTGGAAAGAGACTCTCTGCAGGCTCAACGTCATCGATATCAATTGGCGGTAAATCTGACTTAAGCCCCATCAAGTCGCGCAAATGGCTTGGATTACGTCCATTAACCAAGTTTGAGAATACTTGATAATCACTGTATTCACCGCTCACAACCGCTTGTTGCAAGCTCCTGACTACATCAGGATTGTATGCATGATACTCGCCATCGTGTACGTATTTGAGTAGACCGCCATGTGAAATAGTTTTGCGCTTTAACCATGCGATGCGTGCGGCATTTACAACATCCTGCTCAAAGTCTTCAAAGCTTGCACCTTGAACTCTGCTCGGGATGCCCTTAAAGCACAACTCAGTGACGCTGTCATTAATACCAATGGCCTCAAAAAGTTTAGAACTTCGATAGCTTGCAATGGTGCTTATGCCCATCTTAGACATAATTTTGTAGAGGCCTTTATTAATGCCCTTGCGGTAGTTCAACATGGCATCAAGCGGAGCAATATCGAGTTCTTTTTGCTGCACCAATTGTTCTACTGTTTCATACGCTAAGAATGGATAAACTGCAGTTGCGCCCAGACCAATCAATACAGCAAAGTGATGGGGATCGCGCGCGGAGGCGGTTTCAATCACAATGTTAGCGTCACAACGCAGTTGTGTTTCAATTAGTCTGCGCTGCACTGCACCTACAGCCATTGCTGCTGGGATAGGAAGCTTGTCTTTGGTGATGTTGCGGTCACTTAAAATGACAAAAGCAGCGTTCTTTTCTTTTACGGCGCTTTCAACGGTATCGCAAACCCTTACGATGGCTGCTTCTAGGCCTTCTGATAGCTCATAGTTAATGTCTATTTTTTCATAATGATAAAACTTCGAGTCATATTCTCTTAGCTGTTTTAAATCGGTATAGGTTAATACGGGTGATTCAAAAAGCACGCGGTGAGCATATCCGCTAGTTTCATTAAACACATTTTGTTCGCGCCCTATGCAAGTAGCCAATGACATCACATGATTCTCTCTTAGAGAGTCTATTGGTGGATTGGTAACTTGTGCAAACTGCTGTCGGAAGAAATCGTATAAAGTACGATTTTTTGATGACATAACAGCCATAGGTGTATCATCACCCATTGAGCCAACTGCCTCTTGTCCATCTTTGGCGAGGACCTTCACAACTTGCTGAATTTCTTCGTAACTGTAGTTAAACAGTTTGTGATATACCGCCATTTGCGCATCGTCATAAGCACGTACGCCAATTTGAGAGGCATCAACATGTTCGATTGGTGTTAAACGTTTTATATGTGAGGTTATCCACTCGGCATATGGATGGCGCGACTTTAAATCTTCATCAATTTCGTTAGAGCGCCATATTTTGCCCGTATGCGTGTCAACCGCAAGCATTTCACCTGGCCCAACACGTCCTTTTTCAAGCACATCCTCTTGGCGATAATCCCAGATGCCGATTTCGGAAGCCAATGTAATCAGTTCGTCCTTTGTGATCACGTAGCGCGCTGGACGCAGTCCGTTTCTATCTAGATTACACGCTACATGTCGACCGTTGGTCATCACGATACCTGCCGGACCATCCCATGGCTCCATGTGCATAGAGTTAAACTCATAGAATGCTCGAAGATTAGGGTCCATGGTTTTATTGTTTTGATATGCAGGCGGCACAAGCAAGCGCATTGCTCTGAACAAGTCCATGCCACCAGCTAAAAATAGCTCAAGCATGTTGTCTAGGGAGCTTGAGTCAGAGCCTGTTAAATTAACAAAGGGCGCTGCATCACGTAAATCAGGAATAAGTGGCGTGGCAAATTTGTTTGTGCGCGCTATAGCCCAATCTCGGTTACCTTTTATCGTATTAATTTCGCCATTGTGGGCTAAAAATCTGAAGGGCTGTGCAAGTGGCCACTTAGGTAAGGTGTTGGTTGAAAAACGCTGGTGAAATACACAAATTGAGCTTTGTAAATCTGGGTCTGCAAGGTCAAGGTAAAAGGCAGGTAAATCTTTGGGCATTACCAAGCCTTTATAAATAGTTACAAAGGCAGACAAACACGCTACGTAAAACTCTTCGTCTTCAAGTAGTGTTTTTTCCGCTCTGCGTCTTGCCATGTATAGCCTGCGCTCAACATCTGGTGGCGACCATCCACTTGGTGCATTTACAAATATTTGTTCTATTTGCGGCACGCCAGTTTTAGCCAAGTCACCTAATACGCTCTCGTCGACGGGTACTTCACGCCAGCCAACAACCGATAACATTTCTTTTTCAAGTTCTTGGTTTAATAAATTACGAGCAGAACTGGCTTTAATAGGATCGCGACTAAGGAATACCATGCCAACCGCATAGTTAGCATTCAGGGTCCAGTTGCGTTCACTTGCCACTTTTTTGAAAAAGGAATCGGGCTTTTGAAGCAATAAACCACAGCCGTCACCGGTTTTCCCATCAGCGGCAACCCCACCTCGATGCTGCATACGGTCTAGACCTTCAATTGCGGTCTTTACTAAGTTGTGGCTTGGTTCGCCTTTAATATGTGCAATGAGGCCAAAGCCACAGTTATCTTTAGAATCGGTTACATGATACAAACCCATTTAACACTCCTTCACGCATCAACGGTGCATCGCACACGTGTTTGTTATATCGCAAACATTGTAATTTCATGGTCAGCTTACGCAGACCTTTTTATATTATTTTTATTCTTATTATGTCGTTAGTTTGCGGTCTTGTGGATACGAATTCGTATCGAATTTTTATGCAATTTACTAAGCGGGTCGTAGAAAATACCTATTTCCCTTGCAGAAATCAATTATCACTGTGAGCAATATTAACATTCATTAAATAAATACTACCTAAGATCATGAAATTTATACTATTTATTTTTCATTAAAAATGTTGTAGCTGTTGTATATGTTTAATTACAAGGCGGGTGCCATGTAAATTTTAGTTGTAAATACAACTATCTCATGGTGTCTGCCACCCGCAATAAAATGCAGGGTACACCGCATAATTATCTATTTGTAAAGATGCCTTTGTGAGAGGTCTTGTTGTTTTGCAAGTTTGCACAGCCTTTCTGCTTATCAAAATGTTCTTGACTACCCTGAGTAGGTAAATCTTGATAGTATGCCAGCACTATTATCTATACCTTCGATATTACCTTATGCAGTTAAAGACGCTTCCGGAATCTTGGGCCATCAAGTTTGCTCAATTTGTTGATAAGGTTGGCACCTTAAAAGTCAGCGTATTGTTTGTTATTTTTACTTTGCTATTTACGCTTTTAGGTTCCTACGTCATCCGTGCGGGTATGGGCAGTGAAATTGAAGTAGATGATTTTATCAGCGCGGTAGTACTCACTTTAATCAGTGCGCCATGGGTGCTTTACTTTTTCAGTGAGCTTGTTAAACAACTAGAGCACTCTAGAATAAATTTAGAAGAAGCGGTATCACAGCTTGAGCGCTTGCGTCGCCACGACGTTATTCTTAACCGAGAGTTACAAAACAATATCCGCCAACTCAATTATGAGATAGAGCAAAGAAAAAGTGCGCAGCTCGAGCGCGAGAAGATGTTTTCAGAGCTCGAAAGACAAATCAAAGAGAAATCTGAACAAGAATTACAGGCGCGCCGGCTATCTACGCTTACTCGCTCAATCATCGACGCATCCCCAGATTTAATTTACTACCGTAATGAAGAGGGCAAGTTTGCAGGTTGTAATAAAGTAGCTGAGCAACTAGTAGGCAAGACCGAAGATGAACTTTTAGGCTTAACACCTCATGAAGTATACGATGAAGAGCTTGCTCGTCAGGTAGCAGCTTCAGATCACGAGGTATTGGAACGAAACACTTCAATTACTGAGGAACTGTGGTTGAAGTTTGCCGACGGCCGAAAGCGCTTCTTTGAGATGCAGAAAGTACCGTTTTACGACAACGATGGTCATCGTCTGGGTTTATTGGCTTTTGGTCGAGACATGACTGAACGTAAGCAATCTCAGGTAGCAATTGAACAGGCGAGCAAAGATAAAACTAAGTTTATAGCGACCATTTCTCATGAGCTTAGAACACCTCTCAATGGTATTGTTGGTTTAAGCCGCATGCTCAGAGATACTCAGCTCAGTACGGAGCAGTTTGAGTGGGTAAGCACCATCTATGCGAGTGCGATTACGCTTGGTAACATTTTCAATGACATTATTGATTTAGATAAACTTGACAGAGATAAAGTTGAGATCCAACTAAAAACCGTTTCAACTACCGCGTTTGTTAATGAAATAGCGAGCATTATTCGACTACTCGCCGCAGACAAAGGACTCAAATTTAACTATAACATTGTGGAGCCAGTACCTGCGGCCTTTGAAGCCGATGGCACGAGGCTGCGCCAAGTGCTTTGGAATATGCTCTTCAATGCGGTTAAATTTACGCTTAAAGGTTCAGTGTCGTTAACGATGTCGGCTACAAAAATCAGTGAAACATCATCAGAAATTCACTTTACTATTCAAGACACCGGCATCGGTATCCCGAAAAAAGAGCTAGATAAAATCTTCGCAATGTATTATCAGGTTCAGCGCGATGACTTCCAATCCGCAACAGGCACTGGGATTGGCTTAGCTATTTGTAAACAAATGGTGGATAAAATGGGTGGAAACATCCAAGTTAACTCCGAGATAAATAAAGGAACATGCTTTGAGATTACATTGCCTGTTCAGGTCTCGGATGCCCGGGTCATTATGGAAGAGCTGCAAGTTAAGGGTCTTAATATTCTTCTGGTAGAAGATATTGAACTAAATGTTATGGTTGCTAAGGCTTTGCTTGAAAAGTTAGGGCAAAAAGTGAGTGTTGCTATGACCGGTCAAGCCGCTATCGACATGGTAAGAGCGCAGTCTTTTGATTTGATTCTTTTGGATATTCAACTACCTGATATGACGGGTTTTGACGTAGCAAGAACCTTGCTAGAAGAAGACCTTGTGCTGCAAACCCCTATTGTGGCGCTGACCGCCAATGTAATTAAAAAGCGCGAAGAATATTTGCAAAATGGCATGGATGACATTATTGCCAAGCCAATTAAAAAGAGCCGTGTTATTCAAGTATTCAACGAGCTTTTTGCTCGCGCAGATAGTCAGGCTATTACTTTGACCCAAGAAAAGGAAGAGGTTGTGAAGATTCAAAAAGAAGCGCCGAATGTGCTCGATTCTGAGATGCTTAACATGCTAGTTGAGACTATAGGAGACTCTATGGTGAAGGCCAGCCTCACGGTCTTTAAAGAAAAAATTCCAGAGTACGTTGAAGAAATGAAAGTCGCACTTGCAGCACAAGATAAAGATGAAGTGTGTTCTCAAGCTCATAAAATTAAAGGTGCCGCAGGTTCGGTTGGTTTATCGCGGGTGCAGGCTTCAGCCAATCAAATTCAGCAAGGCGATCACCCAGCTTGGTGGGAAAACGTTCATGAGTGGATGGAGCAGCTAGAAATGTCTTTAGAGCAAGATGTACCTGCATTAGAGCAATGGCTAAGAGAAAATGAGATAGATGACTAGTTCGTATTAAGGCGCTTGCACGCGATTAGAAAGGGATTATAGTAAAAACAGGGTTGCGGTCCCTAAAAATGCGAATATACCGACGACGTCGGTGATAGTGGTAAGAATAACGCTACCGGCAAGCGCAGGGTCAATTTTTAGTCTTTTCATAATAATTGGCAAAGTAGCACCAGCTAGGCCAGCAGCGAGCATATTCATCATCATTGCAAAAGCAATAACGCCACCGAGCATATAGTCTTGCTTCCATAATGCTATAACCCCTGCAATAAGAATTGCCCATATCATGCCGTTAAAAAAGCCAATAGCGAGCTCTTTGCGCACAAGCCATACTGAGTTACTGCCGGTCACATGACCTAATGCCATTCCTCGTATAACTAAAGTTAAGGTTTGATTACCGGCAACCCCACCCATACTCGGCACGATGGTGTTCAAAATAGCAAGTACCGCCAGTTGACTAAGTGTTGCTTCAAACATATCGCTAACTGCGGCAGCCAATAAGGCTGTTACTAAATTTACGCCCAACCATACAGAGCGCCGTTTAGTACTTTGACCAACTGGCGCGAAGGTATCCTCTTCGTCATCGAGACCTGCCATACTCATCATAGAGTGCTCAGCATCCTCACGTATTATGTCGACGACGTCATCAATGGTAATTCGTCCGACTAGTTTGTAGTCTCTGTCTACAACCGGCGCAGAGAGCCAGTTGTAGCGTTCAAACATGCTCGCAACCTCATCGTCAGGCATATCGTCGGTAAGGGCGACTGGTTCGTCATCCATGATTTCGGCAACTGAAATATCTGGGCTTGCAGTTAGCAATGTTGCTAATGAAACCGTACCTCTGAGGATGTCATTGCGGTTAACTACATAAAGCGTATCTGTATTTTCAGGTAACTCAGTTCGCAGTCGCAAATAACGAAGCACCACATCCACACTCACGTCGGGGCGCAGTGTTATAGTGTCGGTGTTCATGATAAAGCCGGCGGTTTCCTCGCCGTAGGATAAGGCTTTTTCCGCTCTTAAGCGGTCTTGCGCATCCATTGACTTAAGAATGCTTTGTAATACGTCGTCGGGCAGGCTGCTGAGGGTTTCTGCGAGGTCGTCGGTGTCCATCTCCTCCAAAGCATCAACTACATTCGCTGGCATCATTTTAGTAATAATGCCGTTACGTACGTCTTCAGACAGCTCTTCTAATACATCACCATGAAAATCAGCATCAAGTAAACGCCAAAGTTCATCACGGGTTTTGGTTGGTGAAGATTCAAGCAGTAAAGCTACGTCACTTGCGGGTAAATCGAGCAGCAATTTTCGCACGCGCACAAACGCACCAGCACTTAACGACCGGCTAACCGAGTTAAGTCTCTGTTGGGTGTTGTTTAGCTCTGCTGCTTCAGGCATGTCTACTCCGAGATGTGCGCACTTAAGTAAAGAACTTTACAATAAGAACATGAAATCTATTGTAGCACCAAGATGGAATATGAATACTTGATTTTTATGAAGTTTGTTTGAAAGATGAAAATGTCAGCGTTGGTATAGAAACTATTCAGACTCGTCGAATTTATTTTCGATTAATTCGCTTATAGCCATCATCGCCGCTTCTGCATCTTTCCCGCGGCAGTTTACTTCAACCGTTCTACCTTGGCCGCTTTCAAGCATCATTAAAGCGAGCACGCTGTTAGCTGGCGCTTTGTTATCGCCCTGGGTTAATTCAATATCTGCGTCGAACTGATTCGCTAGCTGCACCAGCTTAGTTGCTGCACGTGCGTGCAGACCTAGCTTATTGGTGATGGTTAGCATGCGAGTTATTGAATGAGATTCAGTCATTAGCGCTAGTTTTCTCAGCTTCTTGCTTGATTTTTTTTAGTTCTCGATGCTTAACTTGCACATCGCCGTGGGTGGCTTTAAATGTTTCAGAGAGCGCTTGCGCAACATATACGCTGCGATGTTGTCCACCGGTGCATCCGATCGCAATAGTTACGTAGCTGCGATTATTTCTTTCTAAATGGGGTAACCAAGTTGTAATTAAGTTTTGTACTTGCCAAATAAACTTCATGACCAGAGGCTGACCTGCTAAAAACACTTCAACAGGGCCGTCTAAACCAGTGAGCGGGCGTAAGTCTGGGTCCCAATGAGGGTTGGGCAAAAAGCGTACGTCAAAGACATAGTCTGCATCTTTTGGAATGCCGTATTTGAAACCAAAGGACTCGAATAAAATCACAAGGTCAGTGCTTTTCTTACCGAGGACTCGCTCACGGATAAGTTCTGCTAAATCGTGCACAGATAGTTGGTCGGTATTGATGTTTAAGTCGGCTTTTTCAGCTACTGGAACCAATATTTCTCGTTCGGCGTTTATTGCATCAGTAAGGGAGTTTGAAAGTTTAAATAATGGGTGTAGACGACGTGTTTCGCTATAGCGCTTAATTAATACATCGTCGCTTGCGTCTAAAAATATAATGGTGATATCCCAAAATTCCGGCAGGTACTCTAGTATCTCCGATACTTCCTGCTCCGCTTTGGGCATGTTTCTCACGTCAATACTTACTGCAACTAATTCATGCTCATCGGCAAGTGCGTGGGTCAGGGTAGGGAGTAAGTTTACCGGGATGTTATCTACGCAATAATAACCGAGGTCTTCGAGAGAGCGTAATGCTATAGATTTTCCAGAGCCAGAACGCCCGCTTATAATTAACAGCTTCACTTATTGCTCCAACTCTTGTTTACATTGTTTTTAGGCTAGTGCCGCGACTATTTCATTTTTGTTTTCAGCGTTTCTAATTGCTTTTACTATCTCTTTATCACTCAGCTTACGGGCAATGCCAGCTAGTGCTTTTAAGTGTGTTTCAGCTTCCTCATTGGGCACTAAAATAGCAAAGAAAATATCAACTGGCTTATTGTCTATTGCATCAAACTCAATGGGTTCGTCGCTCGTTACAATTATCGCCATTATTTGATTGATCCCTTCAATCCTGCCGTGAGGAATCGCAATACCATTTCCGATGCCGGTGCTTCCCATCTTTTCTCTGTTCAACAGACTAATAAGCACTTCATTTTGATCGAGACGGGGGTTTTGCTTAATCGCAATCTCGCTAATAACTTCGAAAATGCGTTTTTTGCTATGGCACTCAACCGAACATTGCGTTCGGTCAAGTGAAATGATGTCGGAAATGATCATAAATATAGTATCTATTAATGCCGTTTAAGTTTTTCTTTATGCTTAATAACCTGTCGGTCGAGCTTATTTATGAGCGAGTCGATTGCAGCATACATGTCGGTATGCTCTGAATTAGCAAAGACTTCGCCGCCAGCAAGATGAACGGTAGCTTCAGCTTTTTGCGTGAGTTTTTCGACGTTTAAAATAACGTGCACGTTGCTAATGTGATCAAAGTGGCGTTCAAGCTTTTCAAACTTAGTGTCAACGTAATTGCGTAATGAGTCGGTGATGTCTACATGATGACCGGTTAGGTTTATTTGCATAATGCTAGGTCCTCTTGTTGCGTCTAAATAAGACTTTTTCTCTGATTAGAAGGGGGAATATTTAACGATTCCCTATATTTTGCAATTGTTCTTCGGGCAACTTGAATGCCTTGCTCGGAGAGCACTTGCGCAATTTTGCTGTCGCTCAGTGGTTTGCTTGTTGCCTCGTTAGCCACCAACTTTTTAATTAATGCACGAATCGCTGTGGAGGAGCAGTTTTCACCGGACTCAGTGGCAACATGGCTTGAGAAAAAGTATTTCAGTTCAAAAATGCCACGAGGGGTATGCATATACTTTTGCGTAGTCACCCTAGAAATAGTGGATTCGTGCATGTCGACCATTTCAGCAACGTCATTCAATACCATGGGTATCATTTTCTCCGGACCTTTTTCAAAGAACTCACGTTGTTTAGAGACAATACAATGAGAAACTTTTAGAAGGGTCTCGTTACGACTTTCCAGACTTTTGATAAACCATCGCGCTTCTTGTAGATGTGACTTTATATATTGAGAATCGTTCGGGTTTTTAGATGTTTTTCCGAAACTCGCATAAGTTTCGTTAACCGAAAGGGCAGGCAGGGCATCGTTATTGAGTTCAACTGTCCATACGCCATTTTTCTTGTATACATTCACATCTGGAATAACGTATTCAGCTTCTCTAGTAGAGATGGCGGTGCCGGGTCTTGGATTAAGGGTTTGCAATAAACGCATCACCTCACGCAGTTGGTCTTCTTTAAGCTTCGTTTTGCGCATCAGCGTGCGATAGTCTTTACTTCCAAGTAGCTGCGCATGTTCTTGTATCAATGCGCGAGCTTCTTCTAACCAAGGCGTTGCATCGTCGAACTGTTTCAATTGAATTAAAAGGCACTCTTGCACCGAACGAGCGCCAGCACCAACAGGGTCAAACATCTGCACGCGCTTTAATACGCACTCTACTTCATCTAATTCAATCTCTTCATCATCAAGACTCTCAAGAATGTCTTCGCTTGTGGTCGTTAGGTAACCCGACTCATCAATCGAGTCTATTATCGCAATGGCGATGCTTCTATCTACTTCAGAAAAGTGAGTGAGCTCCATTTGCCACATTAAATGGTCTTGAATCGATTCGGTGGTCTCACCTTGAAAAATATAATCATCATCGGGGTTGCTGCCCACCATCTTGATAGGGGCGGAGCTTGAGCCTAAGTATTCTTCCCAAGAACTATCGAGGGGTAAATCATCGGGGATGTCGCCTTTTTCAAGTGCATCGTGGCTATCAACTCCATCGGAGCCGGTTAAGTCGGCATCCTGTTCTTTGCTGTTAGCCGTGGGGGTGTTGTCTTCTTTGATATTATTATCATCGCCGACTTTTTCATTTGAGTCGCCGTCGGAATAGTCTTGTTCGGTGAGTTCTAGTAGTGGATTGGACTCTAGAGCTTCTTGAATTTCTTGTTGTAAATCCAATGTCGACAGTTGCAACAATTTGATTGCTTGTTGCAATTGTGGGGTCATCGTTAGCTGTTGACTGAACTTCAGTTGTAACGAGGGTTTCATTGAGTTCCTTTGTTAGGGTTTACGCTTTTTATACGAACATGATGGCGCTAAAGAGCAAATTGCTCACCTAAATATACGTCGCGCACCGTTTGATTGGCGAGAATTTCATCGGCACTGCCAGATGCAATTAGTTCTCCATGACTTACTATATACGCTACCTCACAAACGTCTAAGGTTTCTTTTACGTTATGATCAGTAATTAGTACGCCAATATCACGTTCTTTTAGCTGATATATGATCTTCTTTATATCATTAACAGAAATTGGGTCAACACCTGCGAAGGGTTCATCTAGTAAAATAAATTTCGGATTAGCCGCCAGAGCTCTTGCAATTTCTACTCTGCGTCTCTCACCGCCTGATAAACTCATACCTAAATTATTACGGATATGATTGATACTAAAGTCATCAAGTAGCTCATCAGCTGCTTGTTCTTGCTGCGCACGACTGAGCTCTTTTCGAGTCTGCAAAATAGCAATCAGGTTTTCGTATACAGTAAGTTTGCGAAAAATCGATGCTTCTTGTGGCAAATATCCGATGCCGCGTCGAGCTCTTTCATGCATTGGCTGATAAGTAATATCCAACTGATCGATATGAATCTCGCCTTTGTCTAAAGGAACGAGACCCACAATCATGTAAAAGGTAGTGGTTTTACCTGCTCCATTTGGACCAAGTAAGCCTACTATTTGCCCTGTGGATACTTCAATACTTACGTCTCTGACAACTTGACGAGACTTATAAGATTTTGCCAAGTGCTTGGCGCAAAGTTTATTGCTCACGGTTGATTCTCATCTTGCTCTTTAGCAGGTGGATTATCTTCGCCATTCGAAAATGCACCAGGGCTGATTACTGTTCTTACGCTATCAGCGCTGTCCTCATTAGTAGAGGCCATGATCTGTTCTTTTGTCATATCAAAAACAATTAGGTCTCCAGTCACCCTGACTTCGTTTTGCATGATTAGGGCCTCACCGTTTAGGGAGATAGTACGCGGTTCAACTTTATAGATGATTTCATTTGCGCTAGCCTCAACCATGGTGCCATCGTCTTTTCGTTGTTTATATGATGCTGGCTGGCCAGTCGCAATAATGATTTCTTTGCCAGTCCCCTGTGCTGCATTTACCTCTACTTTGTCTGCTAAAAGCTCGAGGCTGCCCTGCCGGATAACAACACTATCGGTGAAGATAGAGGTTTTGTTTTTACCGTCTAGGGCTTGGCTCTTTGAGTCTAGGGTAACGGGTAAATTAAAGTCGTTACTTATGGTAGACTCAACAGCAGGAGCCGGAGTTTGTTCGGCGCTAGACTCAGTCTCGAGTTGTGCCGCTACAGAATTTGTCAGGCAAAGTGTAATTACAACACTAAGGCTTTGGATAAAACTGGGTTTGTACATGTTCTTTTAACTCATATTGTTGTGTCGCGAGGTCGCCGAATAGCCCGATACTTTTTACTTGATAATCGACGCCTAAAATATTGACCGTTTGATCCGATGAAAGCGTTTTGTTTTGCAAATCTATTTCAATATATTCAGTGGTAATCTCTTTAATATACTCGTCGGTTCTTAAATTTACGATCCTTACATTCTTTTCTAACTGAATTCGGTTATTGCTGTATAGCGTGCCTTCATCCGCGGTCACTTGCCACGGCTCTCCATTGTCTAAGTAAAGGGTGTAAATTGGGTCGTCGAATACCGCGAATCCGAGCTCATCGAAGTGTTCCATCTTTGTAGCCGCTACTTGATGACTCAGCCTGCCATTTTCGTCGTACAGTTTACTGTTTAAGTTTATAGCTTGATAGTTTGGCACGAGCGGGGAGTCATCGTTGTTATTAGACTGTGCCTCTTCTTCTTCAAATAAAATAGGCACGTACAGCAACAACACTACTGAAAATATAAACGCTATGCTGTAGCCGATGCGATTCAAAGGCTAGCTCCATGACTGACATCAAGCAAACCTTTTGCCTGTAACACCAAATCACAAAATTCTCTCACTGCACCTTTACCACCCCCGAGCGTGGTAATAAAGTTTGCCTGTTGTTTAACGTAAGGGTGGGCGTCGTTTACTGCAACCTTTAAATTGCTTAACTTAAACAGACCAAGGTCGGGCATATCATCGCCAATACTGGCAACTTGATCGCTCTGTATATGATGTTGGCTCATTAGATTTAACAAGGCTGTATATTTATCTTCTTCGCCTTGAATAATGTACTTTGCGTTAAGAGCAGTCATGCGGCTTTCTACGATCTTAGAGCTTCTGCCGGTAATTACGGCAACCTCTACTTGGCATTTTTGCATTGCCTTGACGCCATATCCATCTTTTGCGTTGAAGGCCTTTAATTCCTCTCCCGCATTGCCCAGATATATACTACCGTCCGACAGCACGCCGTCTACGTCTAACACTAATAGCTTGAGGCCTTTGCAAGTATTAAAAACACTCTGTTCAACTTCGCCGTAAAGGGTTTGTACTTGACTCATCTAAACAACTCCCGCTCTTAGCAGCATATGCATATTAAGTGCGCCTACTACCTGCATTTTTGCATCGACTACCATCAGCGCGTTGATACGTTTTTCTTGCATTAAATTAAGCGCATCTATGGCTAAGTCTTCTGCGTTAAGGCTTACTCCTTTCACTGTCATGACGTCTTTTACAAGGGTAGTATGCACGTCAACCTGTTTGTCTAACGTGCGCCTTAAATCACCATCGCTGTATATGCCAACCATTTTTTCTTTTTCTACAATTGCCGTCACGCCTAAACCTTTTGACGACATTTCAAGAAGGGCCTGGCTTAAACTGGCCGTACTAGCAACAGTTGGCACATCGTCGCCACTTACCATTATATCTGAAACGGTTAAAAGTAAGCGCTTACCAAGCGCCCCGCCTGGGTGCGAAAAGGCAAAGTCTTCAGCCGTAAAACCCTTCGCCTCCAATAAAGCAATGGCAAGTGCGTCGCCCAAAACTAAAGTAGCGGTGGTGCTAGTAGTAGGGGCTAAACCTAAAGAGCATGCTTCTTGTTTTACATGTAGTAGCAGGGTTTGTTTTGCAAACTTAGTTAGGCTGGAATCGGCTTTATTCGTGATAGCTATGATAGGTATGTTCAAACGTTTGACCGCAGGCAGCAGACCAATTAGTTCAGCAGTTTCACCAGAGTTTGAAATAGCGATTAGCACATCGTCTTTACTTAACATGCCAAAGTCACCATGGTTCGCTTCACCCGGATGCATGAAAAATGCAGGAGTGCCGGTGCTTGCTAAAGTTGCTGCAATTTTATTCGCGATATGACCCGATTTGCCCATGCCTGAAACAACGACTTTCCCGCGGCACTGCATTAACGTATCGCAGCAAGCTGAAAAACTGCTGTCCAAATGCTGGTTAAGTTCACTCAATGCATTTATTTGGTTGGAAAATGTGCGTCTAGCCGATTCGAGATAAGTCATAATTAGCTAAACAACCATACTTGATAGGCTACAAAGGCGATGACAAATACGCCACCTTCGGTTCGACTGATACGTCTTGTTCCGCGCAAGTTAAAGCAAAACACAAACAACAATATGCTTAAGCCCAACATTACCAGTGCGTCTCGATTTGCGGCGTTTTCGTCCAAAATGCCAGGGTTTATTAAACCCGGCATAGCCAATACTGCGAGTAAGTTAAATATATTTGAACCGATAATATTGCCCAAGGCTAGGTCGTCTTCGCCTTTCAATACACCAGCTACACTTGCAGCAAGCTCGGGTAAGCTTGTGCCTATGGCGATAATAGTAAGGCCTATTACCAGTTCGCTAAGTCCGAAATAACGAGCAATTTCACTGGCTGAGTCTACTAAAAAATGCGCGCTGAGTGGTAACAAGATAAGACCAACTATCACCCAAAATACCGCTGAAGAAGTAGACACGCCACTGGGGATCTCGGTTTCAGTCTCAGCAACTAGCGGGTCATTTTTGTCCACGGTAAACGACAGTACCGCCATTCCGCCAACCACTAATAAAAACAGACTGATTAACACAATGCCCTCCACGAGGGTCAAAAAGTTATCATTAATAAAGTACACGGCTAGCAAAGTTACTAACAGCATGATTGGTAGTTCACGTTTAAGGGTAATAGACGAGACTAGCAAGGGTTTTATGAGAGCCGTGATGCCTAACACCAGCGCGATATTGGTGATATTTGAGCCAAGCGCATTACCAACTGCGGTATCTGAATTACCCGCTAGCGAGGCCGTTGCTGACACTACAATTTCCGGCGCAGACGAACCCATTGCAACGATTGTAAGACCAATCATCATGGGTGACACGCCAATATTTTTTGCGAGGGCTGAAGCACCGTATACAAAACGATCAGCACCCCAGCTTAAAACAACTAAACCTACAATGAATATAATTAAATTTATTAGCACAGAGTTCTTCTAGTGAATTACGACTGTTTATTGTCGCAAATTGTAACGTTTTAGTATCAATAAATCACATTTAAGTAGATAGAAATAAGGTATAACTACAAAAATAATGTTTATTTGCTTTTTATACGGCAAGTGAGCTTGAAAAAGGCTAAAATGATATCACTTTTCTTAGCCGAACTATAAAATCAGTAACAATAGAAGATAGCGAGGTCTTCAAGTTACTAAAAATTAATGATCACTTGGCCTAGCCAGTGGGTATTTTAATTCAAATACAGGGATTGATAATGTTGTCAGTAGGCAGCGTCATTGAATAAACACTTAATGCCAAACGAATTAATTTCAGATAAGAAGATGCCAGACAATATTATTACCGTAGACGATATGCACTTCAGCCGCGGCGATCGCGTTATCTATGAAGGTATCTCCTTATCCGTAAAACGCGGCAGCATTACAGCTATTATGGGCCCCAGCGGAATTGGTAAAACGACTTTGCTGAAACTGATCGGTGGTCAACTTAAACCCGATAGCGGCAAAGTAATTTTTCAAGAGCAAAATGTTCATGGAATCTCTCGCAATCAACTTTATTCTCTGCGTCGTAAAATGAGCATGCTGTTTCAAAGCGGCGCTTTATTTACCAACATGTCGGTTTTTGACAATGTCGCCTTCCCATTGCGCGAACACACAACATTAGATGAAGACATTATTCGCACCGTCGTCATGCTAAAGCTCGAAGCGGTTGGCCTTCGTGGTGCTGCTGAGCTTCAACCGAGTGAACTATCGGGAGGTATGGCAAGGCGTGCGGCCTTAGCTAGAGCGATAGCGCTAGACCCTGAGTTGATCATGTATGACGAACCTTTTGCCGGCCAAGACCCAATTTCTATGGGTGTGTTAGTGTCGCTAATAAAGGCCTTGAGTAAAGCCCTCAACCTTACCTCAGTTGTGGTAACGCACGATGTAAGCGAAGTTTTGAGTATTGCCGATTACGTTTATATTTTGGCAAATAAAAAAATAATTGGTGAAGGCAGTCCCCAGCAAATAAAGAATTCAGACTCTGAGCTCGTGCAGCAGTTTTTAAACGGCACTGCAGATGGCCCCGTGCCTTTCCATTTCCCTTCACAAGACATCGAAACCAGTTTCCTAGGGAGAGGGCAATGAATTTTATTCAAAGTTTAGGCCGTTCTAGCCTTGAGAAATTAATTGCAGTAGGTGCTTCGAGCATGATGCTGTTTGGCGCATTGTTTGCGCTGCCGAAATGGAAAAATGTAGGCCTGACCATTGGGCAAATGTATGTGGTTGGTGTTCAGTCTCTGTTGATTATTGTGGTATCGGGTTTATTTATCGGCATGGTAATGGCGTTGCAAGGCTACACCATTTTGGTTAATTACGGCGCTGAAGGCAGCTTAGGGCCCATGGTTGCTTTGTCTATTTTAAGAGAATTAGGGCCGGTGGTAACTGCGCTTTTATTTGCAGGACGAGCAGGGAGCGCTTTAACCGCTGAAATAGGTTTAATGAAAGCTACTGAGCAACTAAGCTCACTTGAAATGATGGCGGTTGACCCCTTACGCAGAGTGATATCTCCAAGGTTTTGGGCAGGGGTAATCAGTATGCCCATGCTCGCGATAATCTTTTCAGCCGTTGGCATATTGGGCGGGCATATTGTTGGTGTGGACTGGCTTGGGGTTGACTCAGGTAGTTACTGGTCGATTATGCAAGCAACAGTAGAATGGAACAAAGATGTCGTAAACGGCATCATAAAAAGCTTAGTTTTTGGTTTAGTCGTGGTTTGGATAGCTTTATATAAAGGGTATTCCTGTATTCCGACTTCTGAAGGTATAAGCAAAGCGACAACAGAAACCGTTGTGTTTTCGTCGTTGTCAATTTTAGGATTAGACTTCGTTCTAACCGCGTTAATGTTTGGTATTAGTTAGGAAGCGCAATGATCAGCAAACGTACAGAGTTAATGGTAGGTCTTTTTGTCGCGTTAGCGATTGCAGCAACACTGCTGCTCGCCTTAAGGGTCGCTAATCAGGGAATGGCAGGGAGCGGTGAAACTTATACCTTGACCGCTAGATTCGATAATATTGGTGGTCTTAAGCCACGTTCGTCGGTAAAAGTCGGTGGTGTGGTTGTGGGCAGAGTCTCTCGCATTTATTTGAATGAACGAGATCTCATTCCGATGGTCGAATTAGAAATTTCAGAAGAATATGCGCTTACTTTTCCAGACACCAGTAGCTTATCAATATTGACATCTGGCTTACTTGGAGAACAATTTATCGGTTTGCAGCCAGGCTTTATTTTTCCTGAAGACATGGAAATGATAGAAAACGATAAAGTATGCGAAGTAGCGCCCTTTGATGATTGTCCTTATCTGACGGTTGGAGAAGAAATACTCGATACTAAATCGGCGCTTGTACTGGAAGACTTAATTGGTCAGTTTTTATTCAATCAGGGGAATGAATAATAAATGAAAATGTATAATAAAATGAATAAAGCAGTGCGATTGTTTATGTTTACTTTTGCGCTATCGTCTTTTGCAAATGCGGCTTATTCTCAAGAGCCGGAGATTGTGGTGGATAAGACTGACCCTTACGCAATGGTGCAAGAGGTGGCGTCTAAAACCTTTGAGCGCATGAAAGCGCAGCAAATGGAAATACAAAAAGACCCAGAGATACTTCGTACCATCATGGAAGAAGAACTCATGCCTTATATCGATTATCGTTTTTCAGCATACAAAGTGCTAGGAAAGTATGCGCGCGGTGTTGAGAAAAAAGACTTACTCGAATTTATTAGCGTGTTTCGCCAGTATTTGATTACCAGTTATGCGGTTGCAATGGGTTATTATGATAATCAAACCGTTGAATTTGACCCTGTACGCGATTTTTCAGATCGTAGTGACGTTACCGTCCGAGCAGTTATTATTGATGATGTAAGACCAGACATAAAAGTCGCGTTTAAAGTGAGAAAAGACCGCAAAGGCGACGAATGGCAGGCTTACGACATGATAGCAGAGGGAATATCTTTATTATCAAGCAAGCAAAGCGAGTTTGAGTCTATTTTACGTAAAGACGGCATCCAAGAAGTGATTGCCCAAATGCGCAGCAGTATTGACCAGCCGATAAAGCTGAATAACCAAAACGTAGATGCACAGGCGAGCAATTAGTGCGGATAAATCTTACTAACAAAGACACCGGTATTAAGCTTGGTATTGAAGGTGAGCTAGACCGTGAGACGCTGTCAAAAAACCTTTGGGACAGTCTAAGCAAAGAAGCTCAGCAGCAACTGCAAAAAGCGCGACATGCAACAATAGACTTGGGCAAGGTTGCAAGAGCAGATACTGCTGGTCTTGCTTGGTTATTGAACGCCATCAGAGACATGCGTAGCGAAAATACCGATGTTTCTGTTATCAATATTCCGCAAAAACTCATTGATTTAGCAAAGCTAAGCAATGCAGACAAATTAATTACCGCTTAAAGGACAACAATGACACACGATGAAATCATAGCGCAGATTAAACAAGCCACCGGCATAGATGAGGTTTATGTTAAAAGCGAAGGTACGCATTTTCAAATCATCGCGGTAGACGATAAATTTGAAGAAATGTCGAGAGTAAAACGTCAACAAATGATCTCTTCACCCTTGTCTGAGGTGATAGCAGATGGCACTATTCACGCTTTATCAATCAAAACGTTTTCGCGCGAGCAATGGAAGCGTGAAAAGCTCCTTAATCAATAAGCTCTTCATTAAATAATAATAGGTTAGACGTGGATAAACTGGTCATCAAAAAAAGCCCTCCTATAAAAGGCACTGTCGTCATTTCTGGCGCGAAAAACGCAGCACTTCCGGTGCTTATTTCCAGTTTGTTAGCTGACTCAGCTTGTACATTTACCAACGTACCCAAGTTAAGAGACATCAACACGACTTTGCTTCTGCTTAAAGATTTAGGCGCAAGTACCAATCAAACCGCGAGCGATACCGTTGAGATAAACGCGAGCAAATTAGATAGCGTTACCGCTTCTTATGATTTGGTGAGAACTATGCGTGCTTCTATACTGGTGCTTGGTCCGCTTTTAGCAAAACATGGTAGAGCCAATGTGTCTTTGCCTGGAGGATGCGCAATTGGCGCCCGCCCAGTGAACTTACATTTGATGGGCCTCGAAAAAATGGGCGCGAAGATTGACGTAGAGGAAGGTTACATTCGTGCGTCGGTCAATGGTCGCTTGAAAGGTGCTCGTATCTTCATGGATATGGTTAGCGTTGGAGCAACCGAAAATTTAATGATGGCAGCTGCGCTTGCTGATGGCGTCACCGTAATCGAGAACGCTGCACGTGAGCCTGAAATAGTGGATTTAGCCGATTGTATCAACGCAATGGGTGGAAAAGTCAGTGGCGCCGGCACTGACAAAATAGAAATTACAGGTGTTGCATCTTTGCAGGGCTGCGAATACAGCATACTTCCAGATAGAATCGAAACGGGTACCTTTTTGGTCGCCGCGGCTTTATCTCGCGGCAGCATAAGATGCGAAAATGCAGCGCCTCACACCCTAGATGCAGTGCTGAGTAAGTTAGAGCAAGCTGGCGCAACAATCACTACGGGCGATGATTGGATAGAGTTAGATATGCATGGCAAGCAAGCCAAAGCGGTATCACTTAAAACCATGCCTCATCCTGGGTTCCCTACTGACATGCAGGCACAGTTTGTCACCTTAAACGCTGTAGCACAGGGCACCGGCGTTATTACTGAAACAATTTTTGAAAACCGATTTATGCATGTGCCTGAGCTACAAAGAATGGGTGCGAATATCGATTTAGAAGGTAATAGAGCTTTAACAGCAGGCTCTTGTGAACTTCGTGGTGCTCAGGTTATGGCAACTGATTTAAGAGCGTCTGCGAGTTTAGTCATTGCCGGTCTCATTGCCGAAGGGCAAACGACGGTTAATCGTATCTATCACTTAGACCGTGGTTACGAGAATATTGAAGAAAAGTTACGCAAACTAGGCGCAAGTATCGAGCGAGTCAGTTAACAGAGCGCTAAACTTTGCTTAGCCTCGAGCGATCATCTGCGGTACCACCTCACCAACTATCACCGTCATTTCGATGGTTTGTTCATTGCGGCTCACAACTAAAGTTATTTGTGAGCCTGGTGGTGTTTCTGCAATCATATCTAATGTTTTTGCAGCGCTCTCTACTTCTACGCCATTGATTGAGAGTAAAACATCATTTACTTTCAGTCCTGCCATTTCCGCGGGGCTGTCGGCCTGTACTGCGTCAACCACAATGCCCTGACTGCCAACTAATTCTTTTCCAGAAAAACCAAGCTGTCCACGAGTGACTTTGCCGTTTACGATGATTTCATCCATCACGCGACGTGCGAGGGGGTATGGTACGGCAAAGTTAACGCCATCTACACTTGTCACACGGCGTCTGTTGTCTAGCGTTTTAAAGTTAGCGTTAGTGATACCTACCAAATAACCATTGCTGTCGACCAATGCGCCGCCAGAGTTACCTTGATTCAATACCGCATCGGTTTGTACAAAATCAAAGAAGTTAGAAAAACCATTGCGCCCTGTGCGACTAACAATGCCTGATGTTATGGTTTGGCCAAGATCGAGAGGGTTACCAATTGCCATAACAACATCACCCACGCGTAAATCTGGCTCTTCCATTTGCGGCATCACATGTAGGTCTTCTGCAAAAACGCGAAGCACGGCCAAATCGGTAATTTCATCAAAGCCAATTAGTTGAGCTTGCAATAAACGGCTGTCTTGCAGGGCTACATAAATGCTGTCAGCGTTTTGTATAACGTGATAACAGGTCATTAAATACCCATCCTCACTCATTATGACGCCTGAACCTAAAGAGGTTCGCTCATATGCACGGTTGCGGAAAATGCGGTTGCTGTTTTCTAGGCTAATACTATATATATTGACGACTGCCGGGGCACTTTGTTCGAGGGCGTCGTAATAGCTAACGCGCGCCGGAATATTTTTATTTTGCTTGAAAAGATCGATATTTAGCCCCGCACCTTGGCGAAATTCAGGAAAAAATACTAGTAGAATTGTCGCAACAACTACCCCCAGCATGACGGGCTTGAGCACAGCAACAAGTATTCGGCTAAATAAGGTCATAAATTCCTAAAATATTAAGTGGCAGTCAGGATCATAGCAAATCTGACGCCGTTGTCATTGACCACGACAATAAAAGCCACTTACGAAGCGCTAAACATATCAAAAATATCTCTACTCATTGCTTATTTACTCCTTGCCAATAATTCTGCCAACATATTCTCAATGTTCTTTACGCTTTGATTAAGCGAAACTAAATCTGTGTTTTCATTACGATGAGATGGCTCGGTTTTAACTGAAGCACTATCTTGTTTTAAGCGCAGTGCATCTTTTTGGTTTAATATCCTCTCGCGAAAATTTTCAGCATCAATGACGCCAACTAATGACACTAGCGCGCCTTGACCTGACTGCCCAGCTGTTTCAAAGCTCAATTTATGTAAACCAAATAAGCGCATTAAAGGTCCCTGGCTCAGCGCGATATCTGTGATTTTTTCAAGGGGAATGGACTTTTCTACAACAAAAAGTATGCCTCGTTTAACCACTAACTTTCGCTCATATAAATTAGCCGATAAGGCTTTAAGTACTTTACCCGATACCAGCCAAGCAATAATCGCCACAAGTGGCGTAAAAACAATACCTAAAATGGTTGCTGCAGTAACAAACACCACTACTAGTGTCCAGTACTGCTTCACTTTTGGATTAAAGTTAGCTTGTTCAATTGCGCGTTCTTGCATTTTTATTTTCCTACATAACAAAACCTTCTCACTCAAAGACTATACGCGACAAATACATCACATGGCAAAACAAGAAATGACAATGCAGCGCTGGCTTCAAGATTATTATTATCGAGTCGATACATCTTTAATGAACAGAATGATTACCTACATCTTTTAACCTGTGAACTAGCGTGCGCGAACTCGCAAAGTATTGCAGCGAGCTTCGCTCTAACTGAGTATTGATTTCCCAAATGATTCATTTAGCAAATAGCAGATTTAAGAATCTTATAGCGAGAATACGCAATCCAATGCTTATTCTTAAAACACTCATACTACTTTTTGCCCTGGCTATTAGTAAGTTAGCCTACTCGCAGCAAGATGAGATTATTATCGGTTTAGATGCTGACTTAAGTGCCGCAGCAGCAGAAGGCGGTATTGCCATCAAGAGGGGCGCATTACTCGCTATTGACGAAATCAACAGCAAAGGCGGTGCACTAGGTCGCCCTCTTCGACTTTTAGCCCTTGATCATAGAGGGAACCCCGCTCGTGGCATAAAGAATATGCAGAGCTTTGCGGCTACAGAGGGACTTGTAGCAGTAATTGGTGGCGTGCACACCCCTGTGGCACTAGCTGAACTACCCACAATACATGAGCATCAATTGATATATCTAGGTGCGTGGGCAGCAGGAACGCATATTGTTGATAATAACTATTCTCCAAATTACGTGTTTAGGGCGTCTGTTAGAGATGCTGAAGCAAGTACCGTACTCATCGAACAAGCCTATAAAATTAATGCTCAGCGCATTGCCTTGGTCTTAGAGCGCACAGCCTGGGGGCGAGCTAACTTGCAATCCATCAAAACTAGGGCAAGTGAACAGGGTATTGATATCGTTCATGTTGCTTGGATCAACTGGCGACAAGCTGATTTTACCCAAGAAATCGAGGCTATTTCAGACCATAAGCCAGACGCTATTTTGCTAGTCAGCAATGCGCCTGAGGGAGCGGTGGTAATAAGGCATCTTCATGAAATAGGCGCGTCTATACCGGTTGTTTCACACTGGGGAATTGCTGGTGGTAAATTTGTTCAGCTTGTGGGTTTAGAAGCCTTGAGAAATGCAGATATATCGGTGCTTCAAACTTTCAGCTTTGCTCAGCCAAAAAATTATAAGTTGCGTCAGCGAATCCTAAGAGATTATCGCAATACATTTGACCCTCATGCAAACGAGTATTCCATTCAAGGAGTGGTTGGTATTGCTCAAGCTTATGATCTTGTGCATTTGTTGGCAAAAGCAATTGAGAGAGCAAACACTATTGAGCGTGCCAAGGTGCAAGTAGCACTTAGAAACATAAATGAGCACCAAGGTTTAATCAAAGATTATATCCAACCATTTAACGGGGAGAATCAAGACGCACTGCTCGCTAAAGATTATTTCATGAGTAAGTTTAACGACAAAGGTTATTTAGTGCCCTTAGCTGACGTCAATCACTCGAATCAAAATCCTAATTACTCTGCAAATGAAGCTCAGTAATATGCATGACTTGGTTTGGGTCTAAAGCCATGAAAGATCAGAAACGCCAGACTTTAACCGCGCAAATCCAAAACAAAGTAATACCTAAGGTATTACTGGCGACGATGTTGCTTACATATATCATCGCGACTACCTTTTTTGTCGCAGGTCAAAATCAACTTCGCCAGCAACATCAGCTGGACATTGAGAAGCTGACAAACTCAATTGAAATTAGTATTCAAAACTTAAACACCACTATCAGCGGACTGGCAAAAAACGATTTATTAATAAATGGTTTAATTGACTATCAGATGAGAGATGAATATCTTCCGCTGTTTTTCCAAGGTTTAACCTTGGTAAGAGACCAGCAGGCATCTGCGGCATTATTCGATTTTTCAGGCGAGCCAATACTTAGCAACAACTGGAAAAATCTTCCCGACTATATTTCTGATGGAAGTTGGCAAGAAACGGTATTGAAGCAAAGCAAGAGTTTTATTTATTTAGATGCAAGTGGTTTAACCATTATTGAGCCAATCGTTATGTCGGAGCAGTCAGAAGGTGCATTAGCATTGTATGTGGCCTCAATCGACTCACTTTTATCTTGGCCAGAGAGTGACATTAATAAGTATATTTTTGACAGTGAAAATAACTTGTTATTTGCCACAACAAAAAACAACAATATTTCTCAATTAGCTGACGTCGAGACCCTAAGTGGTTATGTGCATAAAAGTAAATGGGGAGACTTTCAGGTTGTAAGCCAAGAGCCATATTCACTCGCTTACAGGCATTTAGTCTGGCTGATTCCAATCCTAATAGTTGCAGTTGCTGGCACATTACTAGGCAGCGCATTTGGGGTGAGGCATGCGGCTAAGCAAGCTGCCAAAACACTTAGAATTTTGCATCAGTCTTTGCGTGAGCAAATGGATAAAAACACAAGCCAAGGCAATAGTGTTGAAATCATAAAAGAAGAGCATGCTAATGAACCTATCGAACTTTCTGATATTAGAACTTCATACGATGACTTACTCGAACAAGTACTGTCTCTTTCATTAAGCAATACAAAAATATCAAATGTCCTTAACTCTTTGCGCGAACTGTTGTTAGTGGCAGATAGTAATGGTCAAAAAGTACTTGCCAATACTGCAAGCGAGCAATTTTTCTTATCAGAGGCAGAGCAACAAAAAATCGTTGCGCAAGCCACATACGGTTTAAGCGACCAAAACGCATTTGCGTTTACTTCGACTCATGTACGAAATGCCAGTAATCACACAATCGCGTGGACAGCAGTGAATCTGTTTAATAGTCACCAAGAAAAAAGTGGAACCATAGTAACGGGGGAGGATGTTACTGAAAAAATGTTGCTCGAGGCAAAAGCCAACCTAAGGCAAAAAGCAGTTGATGTTTCTAGCGCCGCTATTTTCATTGCTGACGTAAGTATTGATACTAAACCATTAGTATATATCAACCAAGCTTTTACTGATGTCACGGCATATTCTCCCGAACAAGCCATTGGGAAAAGCTATACCTTTTTAAAAGGTGAAGAAAGCGAGCCTGAGCTTTTGCAAAAGTTACATGACGCAATAGCAAGTCATTCACCGATTGAGCTAACGCTGACTAACTATAAAAAAGATGGAATCCCCTTTATAAACCGTCTATCCCTTACCCCCGTTTTTGAAAGTGATAATAGTGTTAAATATTATGTGGGTGTTATACGCGATATTTCTGTAGAACAAAAAAGCGCCAAGTACTTGGAGGAAGCAAAAAGAGAAGCCGAGCGAACCGCCGCTGCTCAGGCTAGATTTTTCGCAAGTATGAATCATGAGTTGCGCACTCCTTTGCATGGCATCAACGGGATGTTAAATGCCCTTACTAGCACTGCTCTCAACAAAGAGCAAAAACGCTATGTTGAGTTAGCAGGTTTGAGCTCTAACAATCTGCTGACGATTGTGAACGACGTGCTTGTTTATGCAAAAGCAGAATCAGGAGAGCTGACCCTTAAAGCTGAAACGATAGACATAAAGAAGTTTCTTGTCGATTTAAAAGAGGCTTACACTCTGCAATGCGAACAACAGCAGCTCGCATTTATTTTGCTTGATAATATCGACGAATCTTTGTGGTTGAGCATCGATAAAGTCAGACTGCGCCAGGTCTTGGATAACTTATTTAATAATGCTTTGAAATTTACAAAAATAGGGAAAATCACCCTCAGCCTCGAAGCGAGCCAAATCGAGAATGAGCAAGTTTTATTGAAATTTTCGCTTATCGATACCGGTGAAGGCATTGATAATCAACAGATTGAGCATGTTTTTAAGCGCTTTATGCAAGCGCGTTCATCGAATCGCGACATTGATAGAGGGACAGGACTTGGCCTAGCGATATGCAAACAAATTGTCACTTTGATGGGCGGGGAAATTAGTGTACAAAGTGAACTTGGTATCGGCAGTAGCTTTGTTTTTTCTGCAAGAGCGAAAATTGCAGGAGAGCAAAAATCCGCATCAGATGCACTTACTATGCGAAATGCTTTGGGCAGTTACAAGCCTGCGGTGTTGGTCGTAGAAGACAACGAAATTAATCAAGAAGTTGTGCTTGCAAACTTAAAAGGTGCTCGCACCATCGTAGCCAACAATGGCCTTGAAGCACTAAGAATATTAGAGTCAGCAAAAATAAAATTCGATTTAATTTTAATGGATTGCCAAATGCCGGAGATGGATGGCTATACTGCATCAACTCTTATAAGAGATGGGCAAGCAGGTGAACACTATCGTGACATACCCATTATTGCATTAACCGCTTATGTGAGCAGTGAAGACCAAGAAAAATGCAAAGCTGCCGGCATGAATGACTTTTTAGGTAAGCCATTTAATCCTGTTGAGCTATTGCACAAAGTTAATCAATGGGGTCAGCGATAAAATGACATAAAAAAGCCGCTATTTAAGCGGCTTTTTATTTACCGGTGTTTACTCATTAAATTCTAGCGAATAATCACAAACAGGTTGCTATTGCCACGTTGAACGTTCAGTGCAATAACACCATTAGCTTGTTCAATCGCCTCACCTAGCTCTGCTAGGTTGCTTACGCGATTGCGGTTAACGCCAACAATTACGTCTTCTGGACGAAGTCCAATGCGAGCCGCTGGCGAGCCATCAATCACTTCTGGCACTTCAACTGCTGCGTTACCAGAGCGGTCTTCGCCGGTGACAAAGGTTGCACCTTCAAGAGCGGGGTGCATTTCTTTTGCTTCGGCAGCCATACTTTCAGCAGCGCCCAAGGTTACGTCAACGTTTTGTTTCTCGCCATTTCTGATGATCGTCAATTCAACCTTTGCACCTGCGCCAAGACTAGCAATTTTTGCGCGAAGCTCGTTAAAGCTGTGTAATTCATTGCCGTTTATTGCAGTAATGATATCACCTGATTGAATGCCTGCTTTGGCCGCGGCGGAGTCGTCGGTAACCTCATTAACAAATGCGCCTTTATTCGCCGGAGAGTTTAATGCCTCCGCAAGACCTGCATCTACATCGTTGCCTAAAATACCAAGTAGGCCGCGACGCACTTCACCAAATTCTACAATTTGATCAATTAAGCTTTTCATCATGTTGCTAGGTATCGCAAAACCAATACCGACATTACCGCCATTAGGACCGAATATCGCAGTATTGATACCCACTAGTTCGCCTCTAAGGTTTACTAAGGCTCCGCCAGAGTTGCCGCGGTTGATAGCAGCGTCTGTTTGGATGAAATCTTCATAACCGCCAATATTAAGACCAGAGCGGCCGAGTGCGCTTACTATGCCAGAGGTTACGGTTTGGCTAAGACCAAAAGGATTACCAATGGCAACCACAAAATCACCGACTAAGAGCTTGTCAGAATCTGCCAGTTTTACTTCTGTTAAGTCATCTGGGTCGATTTTCAACAAAGCAATATCGCTTTGTGCATCTGCACCTAGCTTTTCTGCGTCAAATTCGCGACCGTCGGTAAGTTTGACTTTAATTTTATCTGCATTATCAACAACATGGTTATTTGTTACCACATAGCCATTTTCAGCGTCGATAATTACGCCCGAGCCCAGTCCTCTGAATGGACGCTCTTGTGGAGCGCGCTGTTGGTCGCCAAAAAAGTATCTGAACATTTCAGGTACTTGCTGACGAGAAGTTTGCGTACCCTCAACGGCTATACTAACAATAGCCGGCGTGGTTTGTTCAAGCATGGGGGCTAAAGATGGCATCTCATCTTGAGAGAAAAAAGGTATTCCCGCGTTGACAGAAGATGCAGTTGTGAAAACAAGAAAAGCGGCGGTAATGCCTACAAGGCTACGGCGTATCATTTGTTTCATGTAACGTATTACTCCTAAATTCAAATACCCACTACAGACTCGAATTTTGGGGCAATAGTTCAGATTACAAGTTATTTATCTACGCTTTTTTCTTTAGCGACATTACCCACAAACAAACCTGAACCATTATTCGCAAAATCGCGAGGCGGTGCATCACCCACATTTAATTTGTCGTTTGATGCCTTTGTTTGAGTATTGTTACGTAAAAATACGCTGGCATGTTCACCAAAAAAGCTGGCCTTGTCGTTTTCCTCAGTGCCAACCTGTAAAGATGACTCATATTGCTGAATATTATTGCTCAATTGTTGCAAGCGCATGTGAATCGCTTCAATTGACTCTTTGCTTGATTCAATATGATGGTTCGCTTGTTGCGCCAATATGGTTTTAAGCTCTTGTTCAGAACGACTTAACTTATTGCCTTTTTGTTTTGCTCTGCTGCTGGCAATTTGCCAAGCAATAGCAAAGCCTATAATGCTACCAATAACTAAGCCGATAATAATGCTAATAAAGTCCATGTGTTCTCTGCCTGAAGAATGCTTAAGGATGATTACCACCGATCATTGAACATTCAAAGACTTCATGCAAGGCTTTATTGCTTAAAAAAGTGCTAAGCCTGTATAATTGTTTGAATTGCAATTGTCTCGTAACCAAGAACCAAGGTTTGTGTAACTAGAATGACGCCGTGGGAAAAGTACCAAGAAGATCTAACACTTATTGAATTTCAATATGACCCTGCTCAAGAAAATGCAGTTAAAGAGCTACAGCGTCTTTACGATGAGTTGATTCAGCCTAAAAAGAAAATGAAATGGCGCGTTAAATTAGCGCAGCGCTTTGGTAAAGGCATGACTAAGCCAAGCATTCAGGGCATTTATTTTTATGGCGGGGTAGGCCGGGGAAAGACCTATTTGGTTGATACCTTCTATGAGTGCTTGCCCATTGAAAAGAAAATGCGCGTGCATTTTCATCGCTTTATGCAGCGCATTCACAAAGAGTTAAAACTCTTAGGCGGCAAATCTGACCCTTTAAAAATCATCGCAAAAAAGATTGCTAGCGAAACGCGCATAATATGTTTTGACGAATTTTTTGTCTCCGATATCACCGACGCCATGATTTTAGGTACGCTTATGCAGGAGCTGTTCTCGCACGGTATTGTGTTAGTCGCCACCTCGAATATTATTCCTGATGATTTATATAAAAATGGATTGCAACGAGCCCGCTTTATACCCGCGATAGAACTCATTAATGAAAACACTCGGGTAGTCAATGTTGATAGTGGCAACGACTACCGCTTGCGCACCTTAGAGCGTGCAGAGATTTTTCTTACTCCTTTGGATATTGAAGCCCAAAAATCGCTTAATCGTTATTTTAATCAACTCAGCGCCGAAAAGTTTGAAAGCGATACTTTTGTTGAAATAGAAGGGCGTAACATCCCGGCTATGCGCAAGGCTGAGAGCGTCATCATGTTTGAATTCAGGGCCCTTTGTGATGGCCCGCGAAGCCAATCTGACTATATTGAGCTAAGCCGCGAATACAATACGGTGCTGGTTGCCAATGTTGAACAAATGAGCGCGAGCATAGACGACATAGCCCGCAGGTTTATTGCCATGATTGATGAGTTTTACGAGCGCAAGGTAAAAATCATTATGTCGTGCGAGGTGCCCATTGAGCAGTTGTACACTGAAGGGAGATTGTCTTTTGAGTTTGAGCGCTGCTTGAGCAGATTGCAAGAGATGCAATCGCGTAGTTATTTGGCAAGGCAGCATTTGGTTTAAAGTTTAGCAAACGGATTAATTCCGTTTACGCTGCTTCCACGTTCCACCATATTGATAGGAAGCTTCTGATTTAGCTTTTAGTTGGCATTGTTTACATAAAAATTGCCAAGGCTCGTTATTGTTTAAGCGAACGCGGAATAGCACTGATTCATCTTTATTACATAGGGCGCATTGTTTTTTAGGTCGTTCTCGACTTTGTTTAGGCATTCCACTTTTTCAAATATTTGCGCATGATCTTTTTGATGCTCAGCTTATTGTTCCATTACTAGGGGCTCGTTGTAGTTAGATGTCGTAAACACTTTCCCTTTCAGTGCTTGCGCCAACACATTATGAAAATGCGCATCGTCTATATCCTTGATTGCTTTATCTGCAATTGCTTGTGCTTCTTCTAATCGATTGTTATTTACCAAAATGGCAATGAGCTGGGCAATTTGGGTTTTAACACTTTTATTCGAAACGTCTTTTGTGGCCTCACTTAATATCTGATTCTCCATATTACTCTCATATTCAGACAGAGCTCTTGAATAATCTTTTTCGGGGCTAATGTAATGCTCCATGACTTCGAACATTTCAGCCTCAAGCAATATATCCTCTAGACTATGGTAAATTAGCATCGCTTTTTCAGGATGACTCTCACGCAGTTCCATAAACAAATCGATGCTGCGAGAATTAAAATACAAACGTCTATTAAGCCTTATAAACTCACGAGCATGATAAGGTGAGAAGTTAGATGCTACTATGGTTTTTTCTTTTAACTGGATGGCTGCATAATGCATGAGTACTCTTGCAGGTGGATATTCGTTCGCTATTTGTTGCCATAAACTGGCGGCAAAATATGCATCCATTCCAAAACCGTAATTATCTTCAAATTCACCCTTTTGAAATAACCACATGCTTTTTGCTAGCGCAAGGTCGGTATCACCAGAGCTGAAATCGCGTCTTGCTTCTGCAATATAATCCGTCTCCCCTTTAGCCTCAGATGGTTGCCATTGCGGGATGTCTTTGAGTATATCCAAGGCTCGATTTTGCTCATTTAACCACTGGCCGTGAAGATATACTAAGTGACACGGCGCTTTTTCCTCAAAAGTTTGGTTGTATGAGCGGCAATATTCTATAGCCTGCTCTGCTGCATCCTCAGCATCACTTGCTTCACTTACATATCCCCAAGCGCCTGAATCAGACTGAGCCATTGCGCTGGTTTTAGGTTTATTAGCAACGTAGTCTCGATAGGCATTGAGTGCGGTTTGCGTCGTCAAGTTATCACTGCCCTGAGGTATGACACTAAAATACTCATCTCTTGTCTCAAATTGAATCGAATCTGCACTTAAGGTAGAGGAAATATACATCTTAAAGACATAGAAAATGCCAAAGTAAGCAGCTACTAATAGCGCTAGTAGAGCACTCACCAGTAATAACGTTTTTTTCATTGTAATTCCTTTTATCTTTAGGCCGTAAATACCTGCGTTACATAACTTACACTTTTTTGATGCGCCTTCAAAGCATCCATTGTGTGGGGACTGCCAGCTTCAATAGCTTGCTCCAATACCAAATGTGGGTAAATTTTGTGATTGCCTAAATACTCTGCCATTTTAGTATAGTCTATATCACCTTGATTAAAGGTTTCGGTCCAAACTCCTTTTGAAGACTGCCTTAAATGCACTGACACAATGCGCAATTTATACATTGCAAGAATATCAAACAAAGCAACCGAAGAGTTTCCGGTTCCTCGGTAAACCCAGTGCGCATCTAAACACAATGACACCTTTTCGGGGTCGGTGCCCAACATCATATGATGAAATTCTCTTGCGCCATTTCGCATTTCAACATCGTGGCTATGGTAGGCGAGTTTAAGTCCCATTTCTTTAAGCTTGCCTCCTAAGTCATCAAGTGCTTTAGCTTGGACTACAAGTTGTTCATCGCTTTTGTCTTGTGGCTTATTCCAATCAATAGGTGAGGGATTTGTTGTAACAATTTCAAGACCCATCGTTTTTGCTGCCTCTGCAATGGCCAATGCTTCATTTATACTTCGACTGGCCTTACTTTCATCATGCAGAGTAGAGTTCACGTAAATGGATTTGCACTTCATGTCGTATTTCTTGATTAAGGGCATTAGGGTGCTTACTTGCGAAGCAGATTCAAAGGTGGGTTCAAAATACTTCAGGCCTATTTTAGCGAGTAACGCAATGGATGCCTCTAAGTTCTCATCCCAACTCTGACCATCTCGTGCCATGTAGGTTTGCCATGGATACTGTTGGCAGGCCAAGGTAAATTTTGAGCTAGATGTAGCCGTTTTATTTGACGCGTGTATTGCTCGAGGCGATGCAAGCGCAAGAAGCCCAACAGCAGCCAAATTTTTCAAAACTTGCCGCCTTGATTTGTTTTCCATCATTACTTTCCTCAATGGCCTGAAAGGGTATTCCTGTAAGCCTAAGACAGTTTGATTAGTTTGAATATTATGTTTTTATTTTTTAGACCGTATATTTTCAGCAGCCTCTAATTGTTTGTAGCCTATTTGATGATATTGATAGCCTTACTCAAGCCATTAAATTCCTGTATAATCTTGCCCAATTCATTTACCTATACGTCAAATAAATAAAATAAACCAAGAGCAAATTATGGGAAGAAAGTTTGAAGTAAGAAAAGTCGCCATGGCTAAAACCGCGACAGCAAAAACCAAAGTGTATTCAAAGTACGGTAAAGAAATTTACGTAGTCGCCAAAAATGGCGGGCCTGATCCTGTTGCTAATCTGTCGTTGAAACGTTTAATCGACAGAGCGAAAAAAGATCAGGTTCCCGCTCACGTAATCGATAAAGCTATAGAAAAAGCAGCCGGTGGCGCTGGCGAAGATTATGCACCTGCTCGCTACGAAGGTTTTGGCCCTGGTGGCTGCATGGTGATTGTGGATTGCTTAACCGACAACGTGAATCGTACCATCACCGACGTACGAAATTGCTTTACTAAAACTGACAGCAAGCTTGGCGCACAGAACTCCTCAGCCTTTATGTTCGATCACCTAGCGATTTTTAGCTTCGCCGGTGACGACGACGAAGTGGTGCTAGAAGCTCTAATGGAAGCCGACGTTGATATTCATGATGTAGAAGTAGAAGACGGCCAGGTAACAGTATTTGTGCCAGACACAGAGTTCTATAAAGCAAAAACCGCCCTACAAGATAGCTTCGAAGGGATTGAGTTTGACGTAGAAGAAATCAGCTGGATACCGCAAGACACCAAAGAAATTAGTGAAGAAGATATGCCCATGTTTGAAAAATTCATGGATATGTTGGAAGACTGTGATGATGTGCAGAACGTATATCACAACGTAAGCTTGTAAGCTTACCGAAAGAGTTAAGAGGGACGCTAACATCGCGTCCTTTTTTTATGAGCAAAGTAAACACAAATCACAGTCGCAATTGCTTCTAAATGGTATATACTGCGCCCCAGAGTCAGCCAAGACAGTCGCCGCTTTAATTTGCGCAAGCATTTTAGAGGGGAGGAAAGTCCGGGCTCCATAGGGCAGGGT
>CAYQMI010000012.1:6303-49019 GCA_964418575.1 uncultured Glaciecola sp. | reverse complement strand
ACACCGCATTTAACATACTGAGCGATGATTAGGTGTAACTTCACAAACTGTCATTACCGCGGAGGCGCAATGCTGATCGCTTACCTAAAAACGTCATTGCCGCGGAGGCGGTAATCTCCCAATACAACAACTATCACCCCTAAAGGCTGCAGATTTATGCATTACAGTAACACTTGCGAGATTCCTGCCTCCGCAGGAATGACGTTTTTTTAGCAATTGACTGTCATTGCCGCGGAGGCGGTAATCTCCCAATACAACAACTATCACCCCTAAAGGCTGCAAATTTATGCATTACAGCAACATTTGGGAGGTTCCTGGCTTCGCAGGAATGACGACGTATGGTTTAAGCGTCTAAGCTCAAACGCCAGCCTGCTTTGTGCTGTAGCCAACACTCATGGGTTAGCTCTGTATGAATAAGGGGATGTGCTATCTTCATATTTTTTGCAAAGCTTAAATGCCAAACGCCATCATCGCTGATATGCAAATCCACATCCGGAATAGCTTCGTCTTTTCGTCGATTTACCAATATCACGCTTATGCGCAAAATTCTCATTGCGTTAATCAACATCTGTTGAAGGGCAGATTTATAGTTTTGCAGAATACTCAAATCAATCTCTTGACGATGCATGCGCACTAAATCTGTGATCATCATGCGCTGCAGTGAAGTAAAACCGGTGAGCTCAACGTGGGAAAGAATATATGCCCCATGCTCATGATAAGACTTGTAGCCAATGTGTAATCCCAGTTCATGCAGCGCTGCAGCGGCTCCGGTAATTACCTCGGTATCAAAATCACAAAATTGTGTTTGTTCACACATTTTGCGACACAAGGAGATAGCTAAATTACGGCATCGGTTGCTGTGGTTTGGGTCTATATGAAAACGGGAGATTAGCTGGTTAAGGCCTTGCTGGCGGCGGTCATTCTTTTGGTAGTTTTCCAACATCCCATACAAAATCCCTTCTCTTAGTGCACCACCCGATATTTGCATGTTGTTAATGTTCAGAGCCTCAAACAAAGCAATGAGGATTGCCAGTCCGCCGGGGAAAATAGCTTGCCTTGCAGGTAACAAACCGTCGATATCTAGCTTATCTACATGTTTGTCTTTGATGCATTGTTCCATCAACTTATACAAGTAGGGCAGGCGAATAGCGTCGTTAATCCCTTGTTTGACTAAAATACCGGTCACCGCTTGCGGTGTGCCAGAAGCACCTAAGCACTGCTCCCAGTCAAAGCATAAAAAGGTATTCTCGTGTTCGCTAATGGCTTGCCTTGCCTCAGCGATCGCTTGCTTAAAACCTTCTTCGCTAATGTGACCATCCGCAAAAAAACGCTCCATAAAGGTCACGCAACCCATATTTAAGCTTGTTAAATACAAAGGCTGTAAATCACGGCCAATAACAATCTCTGTGCTCGCTCCACCAATATCAATGACTAATGAGTTGCCCTGATTCGCTGAAGTATAAGCGACGCCTAGGTAAATTTGTTTCGCTTCTTCTTCTCCGCTGATGATATTGACTTTATGACTGAGAATATTTTCAGCGGGTATAATAAAGTCCATCACGTTTTGCGCAAGCCGAAGGGTCGCGGTTGCAACAATTTTGATATTTTTTGGCGGGATGTCTTGAAGCTTTTCAGCAAAGTTACGCAGGCAATCCAAGCCGCGTTCAATACTTTGCTCACTGAGGTAATTATCATCGTTAAGGCCAGCTGCTAAGCGGACCTTTTGTTTGTTTTTGCTGACGATTTGTACGCTGCCCGAGAGCACGCGTACAATCACCATATGAAAACTATTAGAACCCAAATCAACAGCAGCGTAATACTCATCTTGCATCGCTGAAAATCGAAATTCGCTCATATTGTCCGCTCTTTGTGTTAAGCCTGAGGCTTGCGAGCTGGGCGTCTGCTTCGTGTATCTTTGCGTGGCCCTTTGCTATTACGTGCTCCGCCTCTGCCACCGCCAGGTTTACCGCGAGTGTTGCGTGGGCGCATTTTTGGCGGTTTCACATCTTCTAGTAAAAACAGTGGGTTATAGTCGGTAACAGGAATATCGTGGCCAATATACACCTCGATAGCCGTTAAGTTTTGTGCGTATTTTTCACAGGCAAAACTAATTGCTTTTCCAAGTTCGCCGGCTCTGCCTGTGCGGCCTATGCGATGTACATAATCTTCGGCGTCGTCGGGCAAGTCATAGTTAAATACATGCGTGACTTTGTCGATATGCAGTCCGCGAGCGGCGACATCGGTAGCAACTAAGATGTCGAGGCTACCTTTGGTGAAGTCTTCCAAAATGCTCAGGCGTTTTTTCTGCTGCACATCGCCGCTGAGTAAGCCTACTCTATGCCCGTCACCTTCTAACCAACCTGCAATCCACTCACAATCGTTTTTAGTGTTTGCAAACACAATGGCTTTATCTGGCCATTCTTCTTCCATGAGCGTGAGCAGTAGCACTGGCTTATCTTCGTTCGAAGGGTAAAAAAGCTCTTCGCTGATGCGGGTGTTAGTTTTTGTGTCGGGGGTGCTTTCTACGCTAATAGGGTTGTTCATATGCTCATAGGCAAGTTCTTGCACTCGATAGCTTAATGTTGCTGAAAACAACATATTCAAACGTTCGCTTGGCGGCGGCATGCGACGAAACAAATAGCGAATATCTTTAATAAAGCCCAAATCGAACATGCGGTCTGCTTCATCAAGCACCGCTACTTGGATGTTTTCTAGGCTGAATACATCTTGTTTGTAGTAATCGATAATGCGGCCACAGGTGCCTATTAAAATATCTACGCCGGCGTTTAGCGTATCGCGTTGACTTTCATAACCCTCGCCCCCATATACCACTCCAACTGATAATTCAGTGTGCTGACTTAACAGCTTCGCGTCGTTGTATATTTGCACGGCAAGTTCGCGAGTAGGCGCCATGATTATGGCCCTCGGCCCATGCTTGGACGACTCTTGAGGCTTGCTTAATAAGTAGTGAAACGCCGCGACTAAAAAGGCAATGGTTTTGCCTGTGCCAGTTTGTGCTTGCCCCGCTACATCTTTTTGTGAAAGTAAAAGTGGCAAACTCATGTCTTGTATTGGCGTACATTGAGTTAATTTAGCTTCGTCCAAAGCCTTAAGTACTAAGGGGTGGATCGGAAGCGACGAAAATAACGTATTGGTTAAATGTGTTGTTGGCATAGCTTATAGCTTATCATTGCTTGCATTGAAAACCGATTCTATATAACACTATTAGGCAAATCTGAAAATCTCAGACCGTTCCCTAACTTGGAGAGAAGAATGAGCGACAAAATTATCGCATTAAGTGACGACAAATTCGAAGCCGATGTAATCAATGCATCAGGTCCTGTGTTAGTTGATTTTTGGGCAGAATGGTGCGGCCCCTGTAAGATGATCGCTCCTATACTAGACGAAATCGCGACCGAATACGACGGCAAAGTAACAGTTGGTAAGCTGAATGTCGATGAAAATAGTGAAACACCACCAAAATATGGTATTCGCGGTATTCCTACACTGTTATTATTTAAAAATGGTGCGGTTGCAGCAACCAAAGTAGGTGCACTTTCTAAAACTCAGCTGCAAGAATTCTTAGACGATAACATCTAGTAAGAACTCGCAAAATAATTAAGCCAATTTACTCACAGTAAGATGTAGATTGGCTTAAACTTTTTAGTAATTGTTTCTTTTTGTAGTAAATCTGCTGTAAAACTGGACGATACTTCAATTAGGTGCTACCTTTATAAGACTCACCAAGTGTAATCGCTTCGCCTAAGGGCATTTCAAAATACTATCTGTTGCATGCTTTGACAAATTCACTGCACGCTTGAACGGTTCAAACGTCGATTTCGATTACAAAACGTCAACCACATACATTATCTTACAAGCTGAATATATTTCGTTTGCTTTAATAAACTCAAAGATCCCCCAACATGAATTTAACCGAATTAAAAGAAAAACCGATTAGTGAACTCGTAGCCTTATCAACGTCTATGGGTCTTGAAAACCTTGCCCGCGCGCGCAAACAAGACATTATATTTTCAATATTGAAAGCCCACGCCAAAGGCGGGGAAGACATCTTTGGCGATGGCGTGCTTGAGATATTACAAGATGGATTTGGTTTTTTGCGTTCAAGCGACTCTTCTTACTTAGCCGGTCCTGACGATATTTATGTCTCTCCAAGTCAAATAAGACGTTTTAACTTGCGCACAGGCGATACCATCGCCGGAAAAATACGCCCTCCTAAAGACAGTGAGCGTTATTTCGCCTTATTAAAAATAAACGAAGTTAACTTCGACCGCCCTGAAAACTCACGCAATAAAATATTGTTTGAAAACCTTACGCCATTGCATGCCAACGAGCGTTTAAAAATGGAACGTGGCAACGGCAGTACCGAAGATATTACGGCTCGCGTACTCGACTTGGCGTCGCCAATTGGTTGCGGTCAGCGTGGTTTGATAGTTGCTCCACCTAAGGCCGGTAAAACCTTATTACTACAAAACATCGCCCAGTCAATTGCGGCCAATCATCCAGATTGCGTGTTGATGGTGCTATTGATTGACGAACGTCCAGAAGAAGTAACAGAAATGCAGCGTTTGGTGCAAGGTGAAGTGGTTGCTTCTACCTTTGACGAACCCGCCAGCCGCCATGTACAAGTTGCGGAAATGGTCATCGAAAAGGCAAAACGCCTTGTAGAGCACAAAAAAGATGTGGTTATTCTACTTGATTCAATTACGCGTTTGGCACGTGCTTATAACACCGTTATTCCTTCCTCTGGTAAGGTATTAACCGGTGGTGTAGATGCTAACGCATTGCATAAACCTAAGCGTTTCTTTGGTGCTGCACGTAATGTTGAAGAAGGTGGTAGCTTAACAATTATCGCAACTGCCTTGATTGACACAGGCTCTAAAATGGACGAAGTCATTTACGAAGAGTTTAAAGGTACCGGCAACATGGAACTGCACTTAAATCGTAAGATTGCTGAAAAGCGTGTGTTCCCAGCCATTGACTTTAACCGCAGCGGCACACGTCGCGAAGAGCTTTTGACCTCGCAAGAAGAACTACAGAAAATGTGGATATTGCGTAAAATCGTGCACGAGATGTCAGAAATTGATGCAATGGAATTCTTAATTAGTCGCTTGTCGATGACCAAGACGAACGATGAGTTCTTTGATTCAATGAAGCGTCAAAAAGGCTAACAAGCCACACACGAATAACAAAGCCTGTTAGCAAATGCTCACAGGCTTTTTTGTTACTGGAGAGGAAGTATTGCTACGCCGTTGCTAGTAAGTGAGCCCAGATACAACTTATCGCCATGTTGGTAGGCTGAAGTGACGGTGTCGTAGGTCTCTTCTGATTGATAGTTTGCCACTACATTGCCGTTTACATCAAAGCCTAACAAAAAACCATAGCCATCTTTCGGTGCAATCCATTCAAGGGGCACAGCCCCCATTATTCTTCTGATAATTGGGAAGGCAGATAAACTTTCCACTCGCCAGTCTCGCAAACTGACCATGCCCACCCAAAAAGTGTCGCTGCCATTAAAGCTGATGTTGTCGGGCATTGCCGGCAAGTTGTTGGCAAATATAGTGGCTTGACCTTTTTTGGGGCCGCTAAGGTGGTATTTCAGAATACGTGATCGACCAGTCTCGGCCACCAGTAAGAAGGCATCGTCAGGCCCCAGTGCAACGCCATTTGCAAAAAACAAACCACTCATGAGCAATTCGGTTTTGCCGCTTGAAGCTGAATATTTATAGATTGTTCCTGTTGCTGAGGCCTCGATAAAGTCATAAAGGTAGTTGTTAATACCGTATCGGCTGCTTGCGTTCGAAAAATAGATATCGCCGTTTTGCGCAATAACGTGGTGGTCGATAAGGCGAAGCGCACCGCCGTTTACTGAATTAACGAGCACACTTGTCTCGCCATTAGGTGCAATCGACAGTAAACCTTTGACCGCATCTGAAACAACGATATTGCCCTGTGCGTCCAATCGAATACCTAAAGGTCTACCGCCCGTATTTGTGATAATGCGCGAGTTATTTGGGGAGTTCACGGGGAAAGATACTATATTACCGTTCGCAAGTCCGGTATAGGCTATGCCTTCATCGCTTACAAAAATGTCTTCTGGGCCAACTAGCGCATTGGTATTGAACACAGTTGCGGCGCTAAGTGCTTCGTTTTTCAAAAACATATTGTTTAGACCAACGTTTGCATCTGGCTGCCACTCAACCGGTCGCACGGGTGATATAGCAAACAAAACGCCTGCTACCAGCACTACTAGCAAAATTATGCCACCCAGAGTGTTCTTCATTACTTATTCCTTGTTAATTAATATCTTGCGCCGATTCTTCAACCGATGGAAGAGGCAAAGACTTGTAGTCGCTTATCGGCTGATTTTCTAATTTCTCGCGCAAATAGTTAATCGCAGCATCCAGCTGCGCATCATCACCATTGTAGGTAGCGTGCGGTAAGTTGTTCACTTCAATATCAGGGCTTATGCCTCTGCCTTCAGTGATCCAGCGTCCGTCCATTGCAAATACAGGGAATTCAGCCACGCGCGCGATCCCCCTATCAACGACTCTATTGCCACCACTTAGCCAAACACCAGCACCGGCAGTTTGCTTACCAATTACAGTACCAAGATCTAGGGCTTTAATGCCTGCGGTGAAAGTTTCGCCATCTGAGTAGGTGAACTCATCAGCTAAAACCACTAGGTGACCTCTAAAGCTCTGTTGCATGTTGGTATACGACTCGCCGTCTGGATTTTGCCAAAATGACCAAGCACGGCGCAGTAATTTTTCAATAATCACACTGTCTATGTTGCCACCACGATTGCGCCTGACGTCGATAATAAGGCCCGGTTTTTTGTACTGCGCATAGAACTCACGAGCAAAGTTAGCGATATCATTTGCACCCATCGCATATAGATGCAAATAACCCATGTCCGGCGCTGCTTGCTTCACTTTGTCTAAGTTTTTTACGCTCCAATCTTGATAGCGATAGCGTACTTCGTTCCAATGCATCTCAGGAACCACTATAACTTGATGCTCTTTGCGCCCGCGCTTGATATCGAGTAAAACCTGCTGGCCGGCTTTGTTCAACAGCGCTTGATACAACTGAGCCGTATTGCTGACATCCAAACCATCAATTGTAGTTATCAAGTCGCCGCTTTCAACGTTCAGGCCAGGGCGCGCAAGCGGGGGCGCTTGCTCAAGCTGTTCTTTGTCAAATTGATAGATATGCTCAAGGCGTAGACCATCTTTTGTATTGGCAAATACGCCGCCCAAAGTTGCAGGACTTGCAGTGTTGTCATCGCTCGCTATATCACCTCCACGCACTTGAGAATGCAGGGCATTTAGTTCGCCCATCATTTGCTTGAACACGTCATTAAGCTCGTCTCTCGAACCTACTCGCGCCACTAACGGCATGTATTTTTGTTTTGTTGCAGTCCAATCGAGCCCGCGCATGTTTTGGTCGAACAATGAATCTCTGTGCATTAGCCATGCATCTTTAAATATTTGCTGCCACTCTTGCTTTGGAGAAATCGCGAGTGTCCAATTACTCAACTTAACAGAATGTTTGTCGGTATTGCTTGGAAACTTAGGCTCTGCGGGAACAACAAAAAATTGAGTCGATTGACCTTGTCCTTTTTGTACCAGAAGCTGCTTTTTATCGGCCGACTGCATGACTTCGCTTACACCTGCAGTGACGCTCTCAAGTTTGCTCTGAAAAACCTGTTCAATAGCATGTAGCTCTGAGCCTCCCTGCTTGTTGTTAAGCAAGAACAGGTGCGTGTCAGTAGAAAACAGTTCGCTGTAGTTTCCGTTCGGTATATCTACTTGCCAAAGGCGTTGCTCAATACCGTCCCAATCAATGACCGCTGTTTGTGTTTCTTGCTCTTCTTCGCTTTGCTTTTTGTCATCGTCATCGGCTTTGATATCAAGTTCGCTAGGCGCGGCAAATGGAAATTTAGCATCCTTATTTAGTGCAATAGCAAATAGCTGCGTGCGATCATCAAAAACTTGGCCTAAATTGCGGTCACCCCATGGACTCCCAGGTGATGCATTAAAAGCGCGATTAGATAAAAAGTATAACCACTGTGAATCGCTTGAAAACTCTGGATTAAATGATTCGTACTTGTTGGTAGTAAGCAAAGCATTTTTGCCGCTGTCGATATCAAGTAAGAATATTTGTGAGCGCTCGCTGTTTCGAGCAGTGTATGTAAAGCTTAAAAACTGACTGTCTGCAGAGAAGCGCACATCAGCGACGCTGTTCATCGACAAATCTTTTGCGATCAGCGTGTTTTTTCCGCTATCAATGTTGAGCAAGAAGAGCTTGCCAGATTTATCTGCATTGGCGAGTAGTTTGCCGTTGGGCGAAAGCCAAAGACCTGTTCTAAAAATGTTGCCATCGTCGGTGAGCTGTTTCGCGTCAGTTTTACCACTGGCGTTAAACTGCCATATTTCGTATTCACCACTTACATCGCTTACAGCATAAATCGACTTACCGTCGTGGCTAAGCACACCATGACGGCTACGAGAAGTCGCGTCGCTTGCCACATTGACTAAGCGGTTAACGTTAGTATTTGCCACCGCCATCTGGCCGCGAGCGGTGAGCAAAACTTTACCACCATCATGACTGATACTGGCGCTGTTTAAATACTCTAGAGGCTCATCAATATATTGCGTTCGTAAGCCAGGGTTGTCTGACTGAAGACTTAGCTCAAAGGTGGAAACTTGATTGTTCGCTAGACTGAGCTGTTTAATATCAGCGCCATGCTGAAACACGATTTTTCCGTTGTTGAGGTAGGGGCTGCGCACTGCCCAGTCACTGAAAGTGGTATGCTGGCGTATGTCGCTGCCGTTTAGCTCCATCGACCAAATATTATCCAGTCCTGATTCATTGCTGACAAAAAACAGGCGTCCTTGATACAGCATAGGTGAACTGACTGAGCCAGAATGATTTGAGCTAAGTTGTGTTGCCTCATCATCATTATTTAAATGAAAGGACCAAAGCTCGCCTTTGGCACCGCCCTTATAGTGATTTGCGTTATCGGTAGAAACTTGCAGTCCAAACTGCACAAAATACAGTGTATTGTCAACAATCAAGCCTTGCTTTGCGTCTGACACAGGTAGCTCGGTAGTACTAAAATCATTCACATTGACCCGCTTAAGTACACTACTGCTGTGCATGCCTGTTTGTGAGCTTGTGCTGTATAGTAGATTTTCATTGTCAATCCAGCCCTGAAGCTCTGCCGCTCGCAGTTCAAAACTAAGTTGTGTAGGCAAACCACCATCTAAGGGCATAACATAAACCTGAGAAATATCGTCGTAGTTGCTTACAAAAGCGAGCTTACTTCCGTCTGGAGAAATATGAGGGTTCGACTCTATATTGGTATGGGAGGTAAGGCGTTTAGCGGGCAGAGTACTTTCGACAGAACTTAACCACAAATCACCTTGGCTGGCGAACACTAGCTTATTTTGCTCCAGTGCAGGTTCAGTGAAGTAAGCCGAATTCGTTTGTGCGACAGCATTTGAGCTAGCTAGCAATGCGAAACTTGCCGCCATGATTGAACGACTAAAAATCTTAATGTGATGGGTTTTGCGCTTTGCAATTAGTTCTTCGCTAATAGATGTAATCGCTTTGTGTTGCCCGCTGGCATTGGCTAAAGCTAAAAAAGCAGAAATCATAAAGGTAGCTCAATACAGATAATCAACTTTGAGAATAGCGAGTAAACCTTGCTTCTGTCAAAAATTTGTAAGTTATTTATACAGTTAAAGGCTGTTTTATACACAGGCTAAACGATTAATATTTCTTCTCAGCGCAATATTGAGTTATGGTTATTAGCAAGTTTTATAAATACTAGGAAGCCGCTATGAACTTTCGTTCGTCTTTAATTGCAGGTGTTTGCGCCAGCGCATTTGCATTTTCTTTTTACTCTCCCTCCACTTTAGCAAACGATGTTGTTGCACAAAAGGCCGACGCTATTGAGGCGAAGGTGATTGAATGGCGCCATCATTTGCATGAGTACCCTGAACTTTCGAATCGCGAGTTTGAAACGGCGAAGTACATCGAAAAGCACGTTCGCGCGCTGGGGCTTGAAGTACAAACCGGCGTTGCTATTACCGGCGTGGTTGCGGTATTAGATTCCGGTCGCCCAGGACCAACGGTTGCACTGCGTGCTGATATGGACGGACTGCCAGTAAAAGAAGACAATGATTTACCCTACAAGTCGGTGCAGATGGGTGAATATGATGGCAACGAGGTGCCAGTAATGCATGCTTGTGGTCACGACACTCATGTCGCGATGCTAATGGGGGCTGCCGAAATTCTTACCGGCATGAAAGACGAGCTCAGAGGTAAAGTGAAGTTTATCTTTCAGCCAGCTGAAGAGGGCGCGCCTCCTGGTGAGCGCGGCGGAGCCGAGGTGATGGTTGAAGAAGGTGTGTTGAAAAACCCTGACGTTGATGCAATTTTTGGTTTGCACATAAGTTCTGGCGCGGATGTAGGCACGGTGTTGTATCGCCACGGCGGCATTATGGCGGCAGTTGACCCATTCAAAATAGTGGTAAAAGGCAAGCAAGCTCACGGCGCTTATCCTTGGAAAAGTGTTGACCCGATTGTAACATCTGCACAAATTGTGATGGCCTTACAAACTATTGTGAGCCGCGAAATCAAAGTGATTGACGATGCAGCAGTAGTCAGTGTGGGCTCAATACATGGCGGTAATCGTTCTAACATCATTCCGATGGATGTTACGATGGTAGGCACCATTCGAACCTTAAACGAAGCCGCCCGCGAACATATGTATGAAGCCATGCCGCGCAAAGTTAAAGGCATTGCAGACAGTATGGGCGCTGAAGTAGAGCTAACCTTGCCGCTTGACTACAACTATCCTATTACCTTTAACGATCACGCTTTGATGGACCAAATGCTGCCAACGCTCATTAATACTGCGGGTCAAGAGAACGTGATTAACTCTAAGCCCGTTACTGGCGCTGAAGACTTCTCGTTTTTCCAAAAAGAAGTACCCGGTGTGTATTTGTGGGTAGGCGGCAAGCCATTAGATGTAGCAGAAGAAGATGCGCCGGCTCACCATACTCCTGAGTTTTACGTTGACGACAGCGGTATGAAGCTCGGTGTTAAATTGCTAACGAATATGACGATTGACTATTTGAACAGCGAAAAATGACCGGCCTTAGTGTGCATGAGCTAAGCATTTGCTCATGATCTAAGATAAACAAGTGCTAAACATTCAATGAAAAAGGGCGACAGGTGTCGCTCTTTTTGTTGCTTTTGCATATAATATCGGGTTTTCGCCGTGCAAGACTTTATGCTTGGCGCGCACTTATCGGTATAGAGGATACTTCATGGCTCAAGTTGCTATTGTAATGGGCTCTCAGTCTGACTGGCCTACCATGCAGCAGGCTGCAAAAATGCTACAGAATCTCGGGGTCTCTTTTGAGGCAAAAGTTGTGTCGGCGCATCGTACACCACATTTGCTCACTGAGTTTTCTGAAACAGCCGCTGAAAGCGGTTTCGAGGTCATTATTGCAGGAGCCGGCGGTGCTGCGCACTTGCCGGGTATGATTGCCGCACACACCCACCTACCAGTTTTCGGATGTCCGGTGCGCTCTAGCCAATTAAGCGGCTTAGACTCTTTACTGTCGATTGTGCAGATGCCTAAAGGCGTAGCCGTTGGTACCTTGGCTATTGGAGAAGCGGGGGCCGCTAACGCGGGTTTGCTGGCAGCGCAGGTTATTGCACTGAATAATATAGAAGTGCGAGAAAAGGTCATTGCCTTTAGAGCCAAGCAAACCGAAACGGTACTGGCAAATCAAACTTTGGAGCTTTAAATGAAAGTGCTCGTATTTGGCGGCGGACAGCTTGCGCAGATGATGTATTTGGCAGCTGCGCCTCTTGGTGTTGAAGTGTACGCCGTAGACGTAAATGCAAGAGAAGTCATTAATCCAATGAGTAAAGTGAAATTGGATATGAGCATAGAATACGCTATTAGTGATGTGCATGTGGTTACTGCTGAGTTTGAACACGTACCTGAGGACTTGCTCGATTTAGCCGAAAAGAGCGGAAAGTTACTACCGAATATGGCGGCTATTTTAACTGGCGCCGATCGCGTTCGTGAGAAGTTTGTTCTCGACAAAAACAATATTGCTAATTGCCCTCATGCAATTGTTCAAGACGTTGCGCAAATTGATGAAGTAGTTCAGCAGCTTGGCGAGAAGTTAATTTTAAAAGCCAGTAGAGACGGTTATGACGGTTATGGGCAATGGCGCTTATTTGATAAAAGTGAACTTGAGCCATTAAAGCAAGCGTTGTCGAGTTTAGATTTAAAAAGCGTGCCGCTGGTAGCGGAGACTATGCTCTCTTTTGATCGCGAGATTTCAATCGTGGGCGCAAGAGATGCAAAAGGCGAGTTGGCTTATTTTGATATTGCAGAGAACTTGCATCATGAGGGGCAGTTGCATGTGTCAGTGGCGCCCGCAACAAACATAAGCGAAAAAGCGCAGCAGCAGGCGCAAGAAATATTTGAAAAGATAAGCACCGCGCTAGACTATGTAGGTGTGCTCGCCGTTGAGATGTTTGAAACCAAAGGCGAGCTTTTAGTAAATGAAATAGCTCCCCGTGTACACAACTCTGGGCACTGGACGCAAAAAGGCGCAGATACCTGTCAGTTTGAGCAACATATACGTGCGGTACTTGGCTTTCCGCTAGGGGATACTACAAGCAAGGGTGTTACTGCGATGATAAATATCATCGGGTGTACGAGCTTTTCAAGAGACCTTATCAGCATCCCAGGTTGTCATTTGCATTGGTATGGCAAAGAGGTAAGGGAGAAGCGCAAAATGGGCCACATTAACGTGATTGCGAATGATTACCGTGAATTAGGTGAAAAGCTTTTGCTCTTGTTAAAATACTTACCAGAAGAGTATTTCCCGCTATTAAGAGACGAAGCGTCTCGTTTAATTGACTTATAGGCTTGACAAGCGCGCATAAATTCATAAAATGCGCGCCTCAGAAAATTTCTGAGAGTGTAAGAAGCGTGCCGACTTAGCTCAGTTGGTAGAGCAACTGACTTGTAATCAGTAGGTCACCAGTTCGATTCCGGTAGTCGGCACCATTCTTCTTAACTCGCACCCAGCTCAACTCTACCCTCATTTTTCCAAACAGCACGAACTGGTCACCTACTGATGAATCAGTAGCTATGTGAGACCAGCAGTTCGATTCCGGTAGTCGGCACCATTCTTCTTAGTTTGCACTATCTTCAAATACACCCTAACTTTCTGTTTTCATCCCTGTATCATTGCTTGCCCGTTGGCTTAATTTGTCTTATGTTATTGCTATGACTTTACCTTAACTTAAACGGTAGTAAGTAAATGAAATACCTTTTATTAATTGCTTCTCTTTGTCTTTTTTCGCACTCAGTAATTAGCCATAACCATGGTGGCAAAACTATGGCGGAGACTATAGTGGTTGAAAGAGCGTGGGCCAGAGAAACATTTAAAATGGCCAAGGCCGGCGCGGCGTATATTACTCTGAACAACCCCAGCGATAGCGATATTACCTTAGTTAGCGCCAGCGTCGATGCGAGTGTTGCGAGTATGGTTGAGATACATGAAACCAAAATGGCGAATGGCATGATGCAAATGCAAGAATTGGAAAACGGCGCGCTCATTGCTGCAAATCAAACGCTTGTTTTTGAGCCAGGCGGCATGCATTTTATGCTTATGGGCTTGGCAGAGCCTCTCGAGGCCGGCAAACAGCTAAAGCTGACTATGACGTTCAGCGATGAATCTGAAAAAACAGTAGATATGTTGATTCAAGACATGCGCAATCGCAGTGCCGCGAATTAAGCTAAACTAAAAGCTATCAATTCACCTATCTATTAGTAGATATAACATATCAGCAAAAAGGAGACAGTTTTGTCTAAAATTGATATTGGCATAAAAGAATCAGATCGCGTTGCTATTGCAGAGGGTTTGAAACGGCTCTTAGCAGATTCGTATACGCTTTACTTACAAACGCATAATTTTCATTGGAATGTTACTGGTCCGCAATTTCGAGAGTTGCATTTAATGTTTGAAGAGCATTACACCGAATTGGCAGTAGCGGTGGATGATTTAGCAGAGCGCATCCGCACCCTAGGCGTGGCAGCGCCCGGCACATATAAAGCATTTGCTCAGTTAAGCAGCATCAAAGAGGTTGATGGCGTGCCTGAAGCACAAGAAATGGTAACGCTATTAACAAAAGGTCATGAAGCCGTTGTTAAAACCTGCAGAGAAGCGCTCAAGTTAGCCCAAGAGGCCGACGATGAATCAACCGCAGCATTAGTAGGTGACCGTATGCGAGTTCATGAAAAAACCGCATGGATGTTACGCGCTACCCATCCGAACTAGTAAAGGTGCTTTGTATGAGAAGTAATAAGCGTTCAGGACTAGCACTACCCGCGTTGTTAAGTGCGTCTTTGTTTAGTGCAATAGCATCGGCTAATACGTCTTTTGAGGTAAGTGAAATCGCCAGCGGGCTTAATCACCCATGGGGCATAGCTTTTTTGCCAGATGGAAGTGCGCTTATTACTGAACGCAGCGGCGGTTTGATACATATGCAAGCCGATGGAACATTATCGGAGCCCATTACGGGTTTGCCTGATGCTGTTGTGGCAGGCCAAGGTGGTATCCTCGGGCTAGCGGTTCACCCTGACTTTACGCAAACCAATGAAGTATACGTGTGTTTGTCGGTTGCAGGTGAAGGTGGTCATTCTAGCGAAGTACACAAAGGTGAGTTAGTCGATGGCAAACTGACCAATGTTAGCCGCGTATTTCAGGCATTACCAAAGGTTGATACAAACTTTCATTTTGGCTGCAGGGTAACATTTGACAAACAAGGCGATGTTTTTGTTTCTCTTGGCGACAGAGGATCATACAAAGAGCAAGCCCAAGAAACGGATGCGCACTTTGGTAAAGTAGTACGCATTACGCAAGATGGCAAAGCTGTGGCAGACAACCCCTTCATTGACGGGCCTGCTCCTGAGATTTATACCTATGGCCATCGCAATGTTCAAGGGATGACCATGCATCCTGAAACAGGTGCCATTTGGACCCATGAACACGGTCCAAAAGGCGGCGATGAGATTAACATTCTTAGCAAAGGCGACAATTACGGCTGGCCGACCATTACCTATGGCGTAAATTACAACGACACTATTATTACCGATAAAACAGAAATGGCAGGCATGAGGCAACCCCTTATTTATTGGGACCCTTCAATTGCGCCTAGCGGCATGACTTTTTATTCGGGTGACGCATTTCCTGATTGGAAAGGTGACTTGTTTATAGGTTCGCTTAAGTTTAGATATTTAAAGCATCTTGAAATGGATGGCGACACCGTTGTTGCACAAAACAATTTACTCGAAGATTTAGACTATCGCATAAGAGACGTTGTGCAAGGGCCTGATGGCAATTTGTACGTTATTACTGATGCACCAGATGGTAAGGTCTTGAAAATTCACCCTAGTGCAAAATAAGTGCGTGATGTTGGTCATGCGAGATTGTTCTAACGCAGGTGTAATGCTGATCGATTAAGCAAATTACTGTCATTGCCGCGGAGGCGGTAATCTCCCAATACAACAACTAACACCCTTAAAGGCTGCAGATTTGCGCATTACAGCAATATTTGGGAGTTTCCTGCCTGCGCAGGAATGACACTCTTTCTTAAGCGAACAGCATTGTGCGAAGGGAGGAATCTCCTGAGACAGCAATTTACGTTAAATTCAGCTGTTTATTTGAACGATTGTTGCAGTGTTACGAGGTTCCCGCCTTCGCGGGAATGACGGGAGTGATGGGGATAACGGGGATGACGGGTATGTTACAGCGAGGACTTGGACGTCGTTGCAAGTGGGCATTTATTTCAACGAGACTTTTCCCACTAATATGTCTTTGAACATGACCCAGTCACCCATTAGGCTGTAAAAAGGGTGTTTGAAAGTGGCAGGGCGATTATGCTCATAAAAAAAATGTCCTACCCATGCAAAGCCATAGCCAATCACAGGCACTAACCACAACAAAACCCACAGCTGTAAGCCAACTGCAAGGGCAATAACGGCGAGAACTAGCCATGAGCCTATAAAGTGCAAGAGTCGACAGGTTGGGTTTGCATGCTCTTTTAGGTAGTACGGATAAAATTCTGAAAATGAAGAAAATGACTGACTCATAGACTTAACAACCTCAATTATGTGTATTCCGACAAAAGTCTTTAAGTGATTATGCAACATAATTTACACAAGTAAAGTGAGACTTAGGCTTGCAAATGTGCTCATCATCACCATAATCTTCAACAATTGAACTAAAAAAACGGTTGAACATGTCACAACAAAACTCTCCAGCAATCGCGCTTACAACAGAGAACTTCAAGCAAGTCATTTTAGAAGATAGCCAAAATAAACTGGTTATTGCCTATTTTTGGGCACCGTGGGATGAGCCATCAGTGCAAATGCTTTCAAGTCTTGAGGCCATTGCATCACAGAATCCCCAGGCGCTTGTTTTAGCTACCGTGCATTGCGACGAGCAACCTGAGATAGTGCAGCAGTTTGGTGTGCGCTCTCTACCAACAACCATGTTAATCAAAGACGGACAGCCGGTAGACGGCTTCGCAGGCCAACAAACACCAGAGCAACTGCAAGAAACTTTTGCTAAACACCTACCAAGCCCTGAGCAAGAGATTTTTGAACAGGCGGTAAGTGCGGTGCAAGGTGGAGACATGCTGCAGGCTTTTACCCTTGCTAAACAAGCCTTTGATATCAACCCTGACAATATTGAGAGTCGTTTTTTACTTGCCGACTGCGCGATTGAAACGGGTCAGTTAGAAACGGCAAAAACATTAATGAGTGAAGTGAAATTAGTTGACCAAGACGCGCGCTATCAATCAATTATGGGCAAAATTGAATTGGCCGATAAAGCCGCTGAGTCACCGGAGTTGATTGCGCTTCAAGAAGAATTAAAGCAAGACCCAGAAAACGCAGATTTAAAAATAAAAGTGGCGGTGGCTCTTCAACAGGCACATAAAACTGAGCAGGCGCTTGATTTACTTTTTGAGATTTTAAATAAAGACTTAAATTACGGCGAAGCAAAAAAAATTACGCTCGACATGATTAATGCCTTGCCCGATGGCGAGCCCCTAAAATCAAAATATCGTCGTAAGATATATAGCCTTTTGTACTAATATCACCCGAAAAGCATGAACTTGCATCATTGAAGTGAAATTAAACAACATTTCCTATCAACATGTGTGTACAAATTTGCTAAAATCGCCGCCTAATTAATCAAGTATCTAAATCCATGGCAAAAAATGTTGTAGTGCTCGGCACCCAATGGGGTGATGAGGGCAAGGGTAAAGTCGTTGACTTACTCACCAATGAAGCGTCTTACGTAGTGCGATATCAAGGTGGTCACAATGCTGGTCACACCTTAGTAATCGATGGCGAAAAAACCGTATTACACCTTATTCCTTCAGGAGTATTGCGTGATAACGTAATCTGCGTTATTGGCAATGGTGTGGTAATTAGCCCTCAAGCACTGCTAACTGAAATGAAAATGTTAGAAGACCGAGGCATTCCGGTAAAAGAGCGCTTAGTCATAAGCGAAGCTTGCCCACTGATATTACCGTTTCACGTTGCGCTAGATGTTGCCAGAGAAACTGCTCGTGGTGACAAAGCCATCGGTACAACTGGTCGTGGTATTGGTCCAGCTTATGAAGATAAAGTGTCTCGCAGAGGTTTGCGTGTTGGCGACTTGTTCAACCCACAAGATTTTGCAGTTAAGCTCAAAGAAATTATGGCCTACCATAACTTCATGCTGACTGAATACTATAAGCAGCCAGCACTTGATTACGACACGGTCTTAAAAGATGCGCTCTCAGTTGCAGACTTGTTCAAGTCATTATGTGTAGATGTGACTGACCTGCTAGATAAAGCGAAAAAGAACAATCAAGCTATTATGTTTGAAGGTGCTCAAGGTAGCCTGCTTGATATTGATCACGGTACTTATCCTTATGTGACTTCCTCGAATACTACGGTGGGCGGTGTTGCTACGGGGGCTGGTTTTGGTCCGCTAAGCATCGACTATGTGTTAGGTATTGTAAAAGCTTATACCACGCGTGTGGGTTCAGGACCTTTCCCAACTGAGCTTGACTGTGATGTTGGCCAGCACTTGGGTGTTAAAGGACATGAATTTGGCGCGACAACCGGTCGCAAACGCCGCACCGGATGGTTTGACGCAGTTGCTGTTAGCAGAGCCGTTCAGCTTAACTCCATTACAGGCTTTTGCTTGACTAAGCTAGACGTACTCGATGGCTTAGAAACGTTGTGTATTTGCACAGGCTATAAAGATGCACTAGGCAATGTTTCTGATATTCCTCCTTTAGCTGCCGAAGGGTATGAAATAATCGAGCCGGTCTATGAAGAAATGCCAGGCTGGAGCGAGCAAACTTATGGCGTGACAGAGTTTGATAAATTGCCACAAGCTGCGAAAAACTATATTAAGCGTTTAGAAGAGCTTACTGGGGTACCTGTAGACATTATCTCAACAGGCCCCGACCGCGCAGAAACCATGGTACTGAGGCACCCATTTGCTTAAATAGCAAATGATCTAGCGCTAACTTATGCAGTATTTATAAAAGGCGACAGAAATTCTGTCGCCTTTTTTTGTTGCTAATTGTTGTGAAAGTAAGCCGTTTTGTTAGTATCTTGGTGTTATCTTTAAGGAATTTGAAGTATGTCTGAAAGCAGTGTTGTGATTGAACAAGCGAGCGATGATGAAGTAGTTGGGACTGACAGCAATATATCCCAAGACTATGATTATTCGAGTTTGTTAGATGGGCTAAATCGATATTACAATTCTCGAGCTACACGCTCTTTAAGTTGGCGTAAAACCCAGCTTATGGCTTTATCGGCGATGCTCAGCGAAAGGCAAAAAGAATTCAGTGATGCCCTTTTTGAGGATTTAGGCAAGTGTAAACAAGAAGCCTATGTAACTGAAATTGCATTTTTACAATCGGATATCAAGCACGCGCTGAAGCACCTCAAAAAATGGATGAAAGCCCGTAAAAAGTCCTCCCCTTTAGTTGCACAACCGGCAAAGAGCTTTGTGCACCCAGAGCCACTCGGTTCAGTGCTGATCATTGGTGCATGGAATTATCCGATTCAACTTACCTTAAGCCCACTTATTGCGGCATTAGCGGCAGGCAACTGCGCAGTGGTAAAACCCTCTGAGCTTGCTGAGGCAAGTTCCGCATTACTGGCAACGTTACTTCCCGAATATTTAGATAAAAAGGCAGTGTGTGTAGTCGAGGGTGGCAAAGACGAAACCAGTGCACTCTTAGCTCAGCCATTTAATAAATTCTTTTATACGGGCGGCGAGCAGGTTGGAAAAATAGTGATGCGAGCCGCATCAGAGCATTTAACCCCGGTTACATTGGAGCTTGGCGGTAAAAGTCCGTGTGTGGTAGATAAAGACATTGACTTTGAGATAGCAGCGAATCGCATCGTTTGGGGTAAATGGATGAATGCCGGACAAACTTGTATTGCACCCGACTATGTTCTACTCGAACCCGACACCTTAGACGATTTTGTTGCTGCTTTGAAAAACGCGATAGAAAGCCAGTACTCCAAAACACCTAAGCTACAAAACGATTATGGGCGTGTTATAAATCAACGTCACTGTCAGCGTTTAGCCTCTTACCTAGAGGGACAAAACGTCATTTTTGGCGGTGAGATAGACACAGAAACATGCTACATATCGCCAACAGTGGTGCTTAATCCAGACCCTAGCTCATCCATCATGCAAGAGGAGATTTTCGGGCCTCTGCTGCCGATTGTGGTGCTACCGTCAAAGCAAGCGATTGTTGATTTTATAAATAAAAGAGCACATCCCCTAGCCGCCTATTTGTTTACGGCAAATAAACAATATGAGCAGGAGTTTGTGGATAATATCAGCGCGGGCAATATGTGCATCAACGACTGCAGTATGTTTATGTTAAACCACAACCTACCGTTTGGAGGCGTGGGTACCAGCGGTATGGGGCGTTATCATGGCAAATTTGGGTTTGATACATTCAGCCACGAGAAGACCGTGATGCGGCGCAGTTTCAAGCTGGAGAATACCTTTAGGTATGCGCCTTTTACTAAGTTTAAATCCTTTTTTATTAACCGATTTATTGGGTAATTGACTGATGCTATCTCCCTTTCATCTAGCTATTCCCGTAACAGACTTAGATGCAGCACGTTTATTTTATGGCTCACACATTGGCTGTGAACAGGGTCGAAGTTCACAGCAGTGGATTGATTGGAATTTTTATGGCCATCAGCTAGTGACTCACTTAGTCGAAAAAATGCCAGATGGCGACAATGCTAATCAAGTAGATAGCAAGTCAGTGCCGGTTCCGCATTTTGGATTAGTGTTGCCTAAGGCCGATTGGGAGGCCTTATCGTTGCGCTTAGAACGCGCGGGTGTGGCATTTCACATTGCGCCTTACATTCGTTTTAAAGGCGAGGTGGGTGAGCAGGGCACTTTCTTTTTGTATGACCCTAGCGGCAATGCCCTTGAGTTTAAATATTTTGAGGATATGACGCAGCTTTTTGCCTCGTAAATATCTTTGTCTTAATTAGCTCATTGAGTTTTCTGAGAAACGGATCAGCGAATTGCTTGGCAAACTGCTCACTACAGTGAGGTCTTGGTTCTGCATAGCGGCTTTTGTATCCTCGAGTGAATAAATGGCTTTATTCGCATCGAGATTTTTTATATTACTCACGCCTACCCACGTGTTTTTGCCTGAATACTTTGCAGCATATAAACACGCATCTGCTAAAGATAAGGTTGTTTGCCAAGTGGTTTTTACGTCCAATTCGATATGAGCAGGATAACAAGCAAAGCCGAGCGAGCAGCTAAGCTTAGTTTGTACATCGGTATTTAATCTGAAGGGAGAGTCAACTACACAGGAGAGCACGCGCTCAGCGAGCAAGCTTGCATCGTTATGGTTAACAAAACGCGCAACACCAATAAATTCCTCTCCGCCCCACCTTATTAGGTAGTCTGATTCTCTAAATACCGTTTTTAAGCGCGCACTAAGCTCTTGTAAAACCTCATCACCCGACTGGTGTCCATAAGTATCGTTAACCGTCTTAAAGTCATCAATATCGATAATAAACACAACAATGTCGGCGTTTTCGGGAGGATGGGATAAGTCTTTATGCATGCGCGCACTTTGCAATAGATCCATTTCGATGTGTCGCTCTAAAAACCAACGATTGTTTAAACCGGTTAACTTATCGGTAAAGCTATTTTGTTCTGCTTTTTTATAGGCATCAATAAGCTCTATATTTTTTTGCTGCAATTGTTGGGTACGCTCTTGTATTTGAGCCTCAAGAGAAAATCTCACTTTTCGCTGAATATGCCAACGATATGCAAAGGCAGCTAGCATAAAAACAACAAAAAAGGCGGCAATCATAATCTTTTTTGTCAGTTGGCTTTGCGCCAGTTGAGCCGCCTGAACGGCTTTTTCTTGCTGCAGAGTTAATACGCTTTGCTGTTTACGGTAGTTTTCAAAACTGTTTTGGGCAAGCGCGGCTGAGTCGCGAATTTGCTGACTAAATGAGAGCTGTTCCAGTTCGCTTTTTTCTTTGGTATACGCCAGTGCCTCTTTTATTTTTCCCTGTATTTCAGAAATTTGTGCTGCTAAGGATAAAAACTGGATTAAGCCCTCTCGCTCATTTATTTCGCGCGCTTGAGGGATGCCAAGTTGAATATACCTTGCCGCAAGTGCTAGCTCGTCCTGTTTTAAAGCAGCTTCTGTCCCAAATCGGTAGGCCCGTGCTAGCAAGGACTCATACTGTCCTTCGATACAAGCAGCAATCACCTGGTCAATAATATTAAGCGCTTTGGACGTATCGCCTTGGGTGTAATCAAGCCTAGCACCTACAAGCCTTGCCCAGTTAATATCTCTGGGCGCTTCAATCTTTGAAAATAGCGCGAGCGCTTGGTCTATATGGAAACGAGCTTGGTTAAATTTTGCAAAATCGATATATAAATTGCCAATACGCAGTTGGCTGTAAGCAATATGTTTTGGGTCGCCTAATTGAGTATCAAGAAGTAACGCTTCCTGGTAATGCTGCATGGCATTATCCAGATCGCCAAATCGCTCCCATATCGCGCCAATATTATATAAGGCGCTGGCGATTGCCTCGGTGTCTTGCCGTTCACGATAATATTCAATTTCTATTTGGTGGTATTCAATGGCTTTTGCCAAATTTCCCACCTTTTCATGGGCAGTGGCTAAGCCCCCATAAATAGCGTGAACGCGACTGTCGTTGCCCAAGCGCTTATGCATAAGCTGAGCCTTGGTCATCATTTCAATCGCTTCGATATATTTAGTTTGATACCTCAGAGCCTGCCCGATCTTATTATAAACATCGGCAAGACGACTTTCGTTTTGACTAACTGTGAGTTGGCGCTCTGCCTCTTTGAGCATCTGAATACCAAGTTCATACTGATTCTGCTCTATTGCATTTAAACCTTTTTGGAAAAACGCTTCCCCCAGTAAATCCTTAGATTGCGACAGTGTGGCCGTTTGAAATAAATTTCCGGCTAGCTTATTTGCAGATTCAACATCGCCCAGACGGCGTTTCTCTTCAAGCTCTGTTAATAGCTCTTCAAAAGGCTCTGATTTTTCAGTAGCGGTAGCAGTAACAGCAGGGGCGGGTGTTTCTTCAACTGACTGCAATGCAAATGCATTTAGGGCATAGGCTTGCATACAAAATAATATATAAACTTTGAGGAGCTTTGGGAACTTCAAATGCCAACCGTCCTTGATCATGCTGCATTTTGCTTGTTTTATGTGCAAATATTAGCTTTAAATCAATTGATTTGCACTTTCAAAAAACAATTGCGTCACAACTACAAGAATACTGTGTAAACAATTTTGCTACTTGTAGGCTAGCTGCAATCTGCTATAGCGGCTTAGAACATAATCAAGCCCATCATTAGGTAGCTTACGATAGTTACGCCGCCCACAGCTAATGCATAAGGTAATTGCGTTCTCACGTGCGTAAGCAAGTCACAGCCTGCCGCGAGAGAGCTGATTGCAGTGGTATCTGAAATAGGTGAACAATGGTCGCCGAAGATGCCACCGCCTAAAATAGCAGCCAATACAATTTCTGGAGGCAGCCCTAGAGATTGAACTAAGGGCATGCCAATGGGAATAAGGATGGCAAAGGTGCCCCAAGATGTGCCGGTGGTAAATGAAATGATCCCGCCAGCAATAAACAGCATGGGCACAATCAAATACAGCGCTAAGTGATTGCCCACAATACTGGCAACAAAAATGCCTGTCCCTAGCTCTTTTAAACTAGCGCCCAAAGTGATTGAAAGTAGCACAATGGTTACCAAAGGTAACAGCTCGCTCATACCGTTAAAGCCCATCTTGAACGCACCTTTGTGGTCGGTCTTTTTGGCGCTTATGAGCATTACGTAGGCAACAATGCAAGCTAAGAAGGTTGCGTATAACACCGACTTACTGCCGCTACCAGCGGTTAAATCACCGTCTCCAGTCCAAAACATAAAGCCAAGCATACCGCCTATCATGACTATCATAGGTACAAGCATAAAGCGCGCTTTGCTAGCTTGGGTTACCGCGAGCTTACTGTCGGTGCTTTCTAAATCTATCTCTGCTTGTGCCATAGGGCCGTGCACGCGGTCTGCGGCAATGGTGTATGCAACTACCACTAAGGTTAACCAGGCATAAATGTTATAGGGTAGGGTTGACCACAAAATTTCCAGTGGATTTTGCTCTAAGTCGTAAGTGCTTAGCAGCGCGAGAATGTATGCGCCCCATCCGTTTAACAAAATTAAAATGCATACGGGTGCACTGGTTGAATCAATCACATAGGCCAAGCGCGCTCTGCTCATTTTAAATTTATCAAAAAGCCCGCGCGCGAGAATGCCAGCGGTCAGTACGCTTAAATTAGACTCAATAAATACTGCAATACCGGTAAACATGGTAATGCCGCCAACGCGTTTTTTTGTTGAGGCTATCCCAGAGTGAATAAGCTTATTTACTAAAGCCGCCACACCACCAGAGTCTCTGATAAAGGCTAATAAGGCTCCAACGAGCAAGGAAAAAATAAGAATACGAGCATTACCTGCGTCACCTACGGTACTTACAATGCGCTCAATGGTATTGATTGGAGTGGCAAATAGAGAATTTTGAGTATTCAGGGCGAGTAAAAATTCTGCGCTTAAAATTGAAAGAAGCAATGCTAATATGACTTCCTTTTTCCACATCACCACCACAATGGCAAGCAAAGGTGGCAATATTGTTAACCAATCCACTACTTAACTCCTGTTAAAACTACTTCGATAATACGGCTTCGTATACACCGCTCATAACACTGCCATAGCGGCCAGTTTCAAATTCATCGCCCGCAAAGATGAGGGCGTCATTTTCTTTGGTAACTTTTGTATGCTTTTTATTAGTGAGCAAAATGATGGCTAGGTCATAGTCAGGGTCAATAACCGTTGCTGTGCCTGTCCATCCAGTGTGCCCAAAGGCGCGTGCACTTGCATAAGGCCCAAAATGCCATGCTAATGAGTCATCTGCGGCCAGTCTCCAGCCCAGGCCGAGTGAATTTTGCGCATAACGAGGCGTAACAAAGCGGCTTAAAGTCGCACTGTCGAATAAACGAATTTGTTCATATCCGCCCTGGTTGAGCAAAAGCTGTGCGAGCACGGCTAGGTCTTTGGCATTGCCAAACAGGCCAGCGTGACCTGCAACACCGGCCATGGAATAAAATGCTTTTTCGTCGTGCACTTCTCCCTGCAATACCTGTGTGCGAATGTTTTTAAAGTCGATATTGCCGCCGCGAGTATTGCCCATAATTTCGGTCGCAGCGAACTGTTCTGGTGAGTTGCCTTTGCTTAATGGGTTAAACTGCAGGCTCTCAAGGCCAAGGGGCTGATAAATCATCGTTTCTACGTATTCATCGAGTGCCATGCCAGTGATTCTCTCAATTAACAAACCGAGGATCATAAAATTTGTGTCGGAGTATTGCTGATAGCTTTGACTTCCCGCAACAAAAGGTAAGCGCGTGAGCAATAAATTTTTGGTTGTATCAGGGCTGAGAGAGTGAAAGCTGTCGCCTAAAGGATTTTGTTCATTAAAGAACTGCACTTCACTGTTGTAGCCAGAAGCATGTGCTAGTAAGTCTGCAACACTTCTGCCTTCTCTACCTTGCCCTGCGTACTCGGGTAGGTAAGTGCTTACACTTGCCGATAGTTCAATCTTGTTCTCTGCAAGCAACTTCATAATAGCGAGCGTGGTAGCAAATACTTTGGTGTTGGACGCCAAATCGAAACGCGTGCTGATAGTCATTGGCGTACTCTCAAGCATTTTCTTACCACCATCCTCATACTTTTTGGCGTGGCCATAAGCACTGTGTTTGATTACTTTGCCTTCATGCAATACCAGTAAAACCGCGCCGGGGAAACCATTTGCAATATCTTGCTCAATTAAGGCGTCTACTTTTGAAAAATCAAACTTAGACTTCGCGCTATCTTCTTCAACTAGACTAGGGTAGAGAATCGTGATTTGAAGCTGGCTGTTTTCGGGCTGAATGTTATCAACGCGAAGACTATTCATGCCGGTATGCGTGCGTTTTGACAGCGAATAATCATACACACTGTCAGGCTCGAAGGGCTGCGTAATGTTGAGCTTTTGTTCATTTACGTAAATGTCTGCACTTTGCGCACCTAAACTTTGAATGCTGATGTCGCCGGCGCCTTGGTAGGCAAAAAAACGTGTTCGATTGTTAATATTTTTGCGAGTCTCAGAACGCAGTAGCGGAAATGTTGCCGAAACCTGACCAAGCTGATCATGCAATGCTTGCTCGTTTATTCCTTGCTGCGCAGCTGTTTCAAGTTCATAGCGCGTTACTAGTGTATCAAGTGCGTCTGGAAAGTACTTTTCAAGCAAGGCGAAAACGGCTGCAGCGGTTCGCGAATCTGCTTGCCCTGTTACCTGCCATGGTAGGAAGTGCATTTGAAAAGCACTGAGGGTATCTACCGTTTGCTGGTCGAGTATGCCGGTTTCAATGATGCCATATCCGTAGGTATTTAACGCTTTTTGTATCAGGCCGATGTTCGGCATTGAACGATTAAATCGCTGCCAATAACGCACAAGGGTTTGGTCATCGTACCAAGCACCTACGCCAGCTTCATATAGTTCAAACCAAGGGAATCTTGGACCTGGGTCGTTTTTTCGTGATGGAGAAATATCTGAATGAGCCACAACCGTGGTAGGTGATATATCCGGATTACGAGCAAGAATATCTTTGCTGAGTTGAATCACCAATTCAATCTGTTTGGGATCGAAGTCAGGAAACACGCAAAGGCGGTTTGGTCCGTGTTCAGCTCTTGATGCCATTCCAGCCTCCTCAATGGCTTCGGCATCCTCAAAACATTTAGGGATGTTAACTATTTCAATGCCTATAGAACTGTCGTTTAATCCTGTGCGACCCTGCCAATAACTCACGCCCGCATGCCATGCCCGTTCGTTTTCATCCACGAGTTGAAGAATTTTTAGTTCATCATAGGGATAACTAGGATCATTACTTTCAGGCACTAAGTAGTGGGAGCTTACGTTTCCTTTATCAACTAATGCCTCAACCGATTTTTGATAATCGATAGCAGTGTAATGCATCACTAAGGACTTAACTCTGAAGCTATAGTTAGCAGAGGGCAGTTGGGTGTATTGCGAGCTAACGCAGCTAGCAATAAACACACTGACCAAAGCCAAAAGTAAAAATTTAATGTGTTTAGAATTCATTTTTTGCTCGCGAAAAAGTAGTCATTGCCACGTGTATGTTAGCTTGTTTATCAAACAATGCCGCTACAATACTTTTGTAAGTAGCTTTTATGATCAGGCATTTGTTGCTCAGCCTCATGCATCGCTCCAGCGATGTGTGACAAATTTTGCTGACGCTGCTGCTCTGCCAAATTATTTACTAAAGGATGATAAGAGCGAGGCACAATGCCCTGTCCGTTCATCACAGAAAACCAACTAATTTCGTTAAAAAGCTCATTGTTCTCACGAAACAGTCTACCGTTTGCTTCATACAAGTCGATTTTAGCCTGTAAGGTGTCGGGAATGGCCATGGCCTGGCAATATCGCCAGAATTCAGAGTCATCGCGACGGGTGGCCTTGTAGTGCAAAATAATAAAATCGCGTATTCGCCACAGCTCGTCGTCAGTATAGCGATTATAGGTATCGATATCAGCTTGCTGGCACGGCCCGTTGGGAAATAAAGCTAGCAAACGCATAATGGCAGATTGAATGAGCTGTAAGCCTGTTGATTCCAGCGGTTCAATAAAACCAGCCGATAGCCCAATTGCTACGCAGTTGTTTTTCCAAGCCTGTTTGCGCTTGCCGTTTATCCATTTGAGCTGCCGCGCTTCCGCCAATGCCTTGCTAGGAAGACGCTTAGCAAGCTTACTGATGGCCACTTCTTTTGATAAAAACTCAGATGAAAATACAAAGCCGTTTCCTACGCGATGCTGGAGGGGGATTTGCCACTGCCAGCCGTATTCATGCGCGGTAGAAATAGTATAGGGTTTAATATGATTGAGTGACTCACTCGGCTGTGCAACAGCAGAATCACAGGGTAAATAGTGACGCCAATCTTCAAACCCTACTTTTAGAGTCTCTGAAATAAGCAAGCCTTTAAAGCCAGAACAATCAATAAAGAAGTCGCCTTCGATACGCTGGTTGTCTTTAAGCTCAAGAGACTTGATATCTTGTGAATTTGCCTGCTGATGGACATGGCGAATATCACCGTTGATTTTTTTAACGCCACGCTTGCTTGCAAATTCGCGTAAATATTCAGCGTATTTAACGGCATCGAAGTGATAGGCATATTTAATATTTGCTAGGGCTGAGCGAGACTGTGGCTGAGGATGGCAGAATTTGTTGTTGATTGCTGCGCGATACTCTAGGCAGTAGTCAGACAAAATACGTTCTTTGCCACTAAGCTTGTCTTTAAGCCAATAGTGATGGAATGGCACGCCTTGCATATTTACGCCATAAGGACCGAAGGGGTGCATATACTGATGCCCCTTCTGCAGCCAGTCTCTAAATTCGATTCCGAGTTTAAAGGAGCCGTGTGTGAACCTTAAAAACTCCGCTTCATCGATGCCCAACATTTGGTTGAACTCTAATATGGCAGGAATAGTTGCTTCACCTACCGATACGGTGCCAATGGTGTCAGATTCTACCAATGTGATGGTGTAATCTTTAGCGGGTAAAAGGTGTGATAATGCCGCGGCCGTCATCCAACCGGCAGAGCCGCCGCCAACGATTACAATTTTCATATTGTTCTTATTTTCCATGGCTCAATCATAAAGGGCAAAATGTATTGAAACAATGCTCTAACGCTAATAAAAAAGGCGATGGTTTTCACCACCGCCTTTAGATACTACAAACCTAGGTTAAAAGTTGTAGTTTACTTGTACCGTGTACGAACGACCTCTAGGATCTGCTACGCGGGGATCGAAGGCTGCACCAGGCGAGAAATCATTTTGGTGAGCGGTGAAGGGTGGATCGCGGTCCAACAAGTTCTTCACGCCAAAGATGATTTCTGTATTGTCAAAGCCTTGATAGTTAACACTGTAGTTATAGACTAAATAACTACCTACCTGGCCATCGTAACCAGGCGGATTTGCTTCGCCTGAAGCAATACCAGGAGGCGTTTCATCATCGTAACTATGACGGTAGATTTGCGTTAGAGTATGCACAAAATCACCATAGCTATAATTAAACGATGCGGTATGTTTCCAGCGTAGAGGAATGTTACCGCGTGAGTGAGTGCCAACTAAATTAGGACCAAACTCTGCATCGTCGCGCTCTTGTTTGATGTCTTCAATCAAGTAGCTTCCGTTGAAGTTAAGACCCCAAGTACCTGGGCCTAAATCACCGCTGGTCGCTAATCCAACTTCAATACCGCTGGTTTTGCGTCCACCTGCGTTGATGAAGCGTCTGTCAATCAACACTATTTCACCACTCGCATCAAAGATAAAGTTGTCAGCGTAAAGATTCGGATTTTCAATTAGCTCTCTGAACCCAGGGGTTTGAATGGTGCCTTCAATTTCAATTTCCCACCAATCTACGTTAACAATAACGTTATCTGTTGCAAACACTACGCCTAAGCTAGATTGTTTAGATTCCTCTGGACCTAAGTCCTCCTTGCCGCCAAAAACAATACCAGGCGTAATTGGCTGACAGCTCGGGTTGTTAGCAACAACAATACCGTCAGGGCAAACAAATGGATTCGCTAAATCAGTACCGGTATAGGGCTCTTCTCTCGCGCCGCTGAAGAGTTGATTGAACGTCGGTACTCTAAATCCAGTACTATAAGAGCCTCGGAACAATAACTCGTCGATTGGCGTAAATTTAAAACCGTATTTCGGGTTTGTTGTGCCACCAAAACCATCATAGTCATCGTGACGAACGGCAAAGTTTAGCTCTAAACTTTCAACCACTGGTACAAGGGCCTCGACAAAAATCGCTTTTATGTCTCTGCTTGAATCAGGCAAGGTGTTAGAAGTGTCGAAGGGTGCGCCATATATACTGCGCTGCTGAGCAGCCGTCTCACGGTCACCATTAAACTTATATTCTTCGCGACGAAGGTCGATACCTGCCGCAACATAAATAGTATCGCCTCCTAGACCTAGTTCAAAGCCGGTGTCACCGGATATTGACGCATCAATTTGCGTCATGGTGGTTTCGCCGTTAAATAGCTTTACGCCTTGTGCAGAGGCGGCATCTAACGCCGCTATACCTGCCGCTGTTTGACTTGCGCCGGGCAATAAGAAGGGGTTGACTGTACCTGAGCCTATCGCAGCGGCTAAATCGTCAGTAAAGTGATAACCACCACCAAGCTCTGACTCTGCCTCATTTCCTGAGCGCGAGATGCCGGCTTTATAATCCCAGTCCCCAATAATACCTTCAATGCCTAACTGAATTTTGTAAGCGGTAGTGGTAGTTTCAATTTCGCGCGGCCCACAATCCATGCAGCGCCAGCGATAAGCAATAGGTGCCCCGATATTGAGTTGGTCTGCGCCATAGTAATCTGATAAGGCATTTACAATATAGTCATAAGACTCACCTGTGCTTGGATACCAACCATCAGAGCCAATTGCCCATGGCGTGATTTGATTGGGTTCAAATACCTTTTTCGATACAACCTCTGAGCCTAGTAGTTCAATAAAGGCTTCAGAATCTTCACCTACTTTAACTGTGCCGCGTCCAACAAAGTCGATATTTTCAACCGGCTGTTGTAAAACAGATGCGCGCGGGTAATCCCATGAACAGCTTACCCCGAGGTTGCGGGTTCTGTTCCATAAGTCTGCACCATCATCTCCCATTCCTTCAATTGAGTCACATCCTGGTTGACCGGGCAATGCGAGTACATTCATTACATCGTTAGTTAAACCAGTGTTCGGGTTAGTGAGCCCAGTACCAATTAAATTAAAGTTACTGCTAGTTGGGTCATCTCCACCCGAGCTACGGTTGTTGATTGACGCGTATGGCGCCCCCCGTGTATCTGGCGATAAGCCAAGCTCTGGTTGAAAAGTATTGGTAAAGTCTCGGTCAGTACCGCGCAAAATTTCTGCTGATTTGTAAGATAAAGAGCCCATAATATTGAAGCCGTCTTTTTCTAAATCACCCGTACCCGCTAGTACATTGAAACGATAAATGTTACCGCCGCCATCTTCGGTATGGTCGGCAAAGGCACCGAGCTGCACGCCTTCATAATTCTTTTTCAGAATAAAGTTAATTACACCACCGATAGCGTCTGTACCATAAACCGCTGATGCACCGTCACGCAGCACTTCAACACGCTCAATAGCAGCAAAGGGGATGGAGTTAAGATCAACCGAGCGGCCTTGCAAACCGTGAGTGGCAATGCGACGTCCGTTTAATAGTACAAGCGTTGAACCAGCGCCCTGTTGACGCAGGTTAGCGCTCGAAGCACCGTTGTTACCGCGTTCTTCACCACCAACAATACCTGCATTACTGGCTAAGTTATCGTTTGAGTTTGACGCAATGTTTAATTGTAGCAATAGTTGTTCAGCTGAGGTGATACCTGCAGCGTCGATTTCTGCGCGTGAAATGACAGTAAGAGGCAAATCTCCCTCGAGGCTAGTGCGCTTGATACTAGACCCGGTGACTTCTATTCGCTCTACTTTTTGGTTTGATTCAGTGTTTTCTTCTTCAGCAGCTTGTTGAGCTACGGCATTAACGCCGAGACCTGACATGGCTAGCACGAGTGCAATTTTATTTAACTTCACTGTGCATTCTCCCTATATATTTAGTGTTGGCATATGTGTTCTATCACTCGTTTTGATAGAGTTTGGATAGTGAGTAAATAAGGCTCAAAATTTACGTTTACTACCCAAGTCGCCAGGAGCATGTTTTATCCTTTTTGTTATTCATTAGAAAAACAAGGATTTTATTATGCTACACGCTCCCTTACACTCAACTTAGCATAACCAAAAATATTGTAAATAATAAATTATTCCAAAAATGTATGATAATATTTCAATAAAATATTTTTCAATTTAAAACAAGTAGTTATTCAAGTGACTTAGCGATAATTTGTTCGTTAATTAATCATTTATTAGGAAGAGTGGTCAGTGGCGGTGTTTTTAACAAGCGGTTTTTATAAGTCTCAACGCGCAGTGTTTGTGAGCATTTTATGCATGATGTGCATGCTTATCTCGGTCGAAATCAAAGCCGATGCTCAGGCTAAAAAGCAAGTAGATTTGCAAAGCATGCTTGCGCAAAAATTGCTGATTGACTTGCGGTATTACTGCCCGAAAGATCTTAAGCAAACATCAGATGCGAAGCAAAGCAGTTCAAGCAGATTTTGCCAACGTCCTTTGACCACTTTACCAAGAGCTTTGTCAGACATGTTGGGCGCTACTCAAGTAGGCGGCGTGATTTTATTTTCCGAAAACTTACAAAATTCGCAGCAGATACTGCAACTGACTCATGACCTACAGCAGTCGGTTGTGCCAAGCTCACATTTAACGCATAACAAAAGCCTGCCTTTATACATCGCGGTGGACCAAGAGGGTGGCCGGGTTTCGCGTTTGCCGGATGAAGAGTTTTTAGGTTTTGCGGGAAACATGGCACTCGGTGCGACTTACCAAAAGCAGGGGGTAAGCTACGCAACAGAAGTTGCTGAGAACATGGCGCAGGCTCTTTATGCGCTTGGCTTTAATCTTAACTTCGCGCCCAGCCTTGATGTAAACAGTAACCCAAATAACCCTATTATTAATGTGCGTTCGTATTCTGAAAACCCACAGTGGGTGGCTAAATTAGGTGAGGCGCAAATACGAGGTTTTCAGTCTCAAGGCATTGCGGCCGCTGCTAAACACTTTCCAGGGCATGGCGATACTTACGTTGATAGTCATGTGGGCTTGCCAAGAGTAGCTCACAGTAAAGAACAAATCGATGCGATTGATTTAATGCCATTTAAATATGTAATTGAACATGCTGACGTGGATATGATCATGACAGCGCACATTCAATATTCGGCACTTGATAGCAGCACCTTTGTTTCCACAAAAGGCCTTGAGACTGAGTTGCCGGCTACCTTGTCGCATAGGATTTTGACGGGGCTACTTAGAAATGAACTTCAATACGAAGGTTTAATTGTGACCGACGCCCTCGATATGGCCGCAATCAGTCAGTTTTTAACGCCCCTTGAGGCCACCATGAAAGCTTTTTATGCAGGCGCTGATATTGCCTTGATGCCATTCAAGATAAGCTCAAATGAAGACGCAATGGCCTTTATAAAGTTTCTTGAGGATTTAACAGCAGAGGTCGCAAAAGACGAAAAGCTCATCGCAAAAGTCACGCAGTCTTACAATCGAATAGTTGCGCATAAGCAAAAACGTAATATGTTGAAGCATGCTCAGCAAGAGCTAGCGAGTAAACAGGCAGCATTGGATAAGTTAACAAGCGGCTCACAATCACAAAAGCTAGCGTTATCGCTTTCATCCGATGCTTTTACCGAAATCAAAGCCTTGCCCAACAAGCTTAAGGTCAAACAGTCAATTCACGCCGTGATGCCAGACAAACGCCGCTGCAAGGCTTTGCTGCACTATTTAAAAAAAGCCGGATTTAAAAAGCTCAGCTGCGTTAGCTTATTGAGTCAGCAAATTAAGTCAGATGTGCAAGCTGATGTGATAATTGTAGGGGATGTTAGCCCTCAATTATCATTCTTTGAAAGTAGAGAGTTTGAGGGAATAAGCGCGAGTCATCGCCTGCCAATCGAGTCACAGTTAAGTGACGTGGAGCGCTTATTGGCCACATCAAATGCATCAAATAAAATATTACTTAAGCTACGCAGTCCTTATATTGATGCTGCTGACTTAGTTGCCTTTGATGGTATTTATGCCTCGTACGATTATCAAGTTTCGGGAGAGGGCGATACATTATTTGCCCCCGCGTTCGACAGCCTTGTGAAGGTATTAAACGGCAGCACTAAAGCAAAAGGCACAGCTCCGGTTAGCATCTTGCAAGGCCGTTAATGCATGCTTTAAGGTGCAACATTTAATAATGCGCTACTCATCAAAGCTTTATTAACTCACCGTTGATTACAGCAGCTACGACGGTATCGCCTCTGCGCATTAAAAAGTAAGCGCTTTGCTGCAAAATTAATGCTTGTGGGTCAACGGGTAGTGGTTGATTTAACAAAACTTGGAAGTGAGAGCGGTTGTCGAGCATGTGCACTTCACCTTGAAACTGAATCACGCCTTTTTTAAGCCATTGCCTATAGCTTTCTTCGGTAATTGTGGTGTGCGCGCTGATGGTATGTACGCTCCCTGAATCGTAAGTCAGATCGCTGGCATCATATTCAACAAGCCCTGCTTGCACACCCAAATCACCCACAGCATCGATAAAAAACTGATTCGAGTAGCGTGAGGTTTGCTTGATGCTAATATCGGCTTTATAAGAGTGGGCGCCAACAAAGTGAAGTCCTCTTATTACTAGTGAAGATAATGTTTCAGAAGTGTTTTCTGGGATTTGCCAATATTGGTCCTGTAAGGCATCAAGTTCAGCTTGTTTGATTAAATCATTGTGTTTTGCTTTGAGCATATGCATGGCTTCAAGAATTGCCACTTTATTCATTTTCCGTGCGATCTGGCGATTTGGGTCGTTTCGGGCTGCGCCAGATTCAATCAAAATAGTTGCGGCCCCTTTACCGGCAATACGATCGCCAAAAGAACGAGGGGAGAAGGTATCGTCGTAGCGAGCGATACAATCGGGAATATGTGACTTTATCGCTTCGGTCATACCGGAAATAAGCGACATGGCTAAAGCTCGAGGCGTGTCAACTGATTTTGGGGTATCAAAAGCGGGTGCCAAAAATGCAATTGTAGAGGGGTTGCCGTTGGTGCCGCACTGATAATAGGGCGATTGGTCGTGTAAATTAAGTGCAATGTCAGGCGCTAATTCATCTACAAGGCGCATTAAGATTTTACCCTCAAGGGTTTGCTGAGTCATCGCATCACGATTTATATCGATTGCTTGAGCATTGTGGCGGATGCAGCGCTGTGCTCCATCAGGATTAAGCATGGGCACAATGTGTAAAGTGAACAGTTCAGCGCCATCTTCTAGCCGCCCGTCTGCTTTTCGCAATAAACAATCAAGTAAATCAAACACCGAAGCAGTAGCGGTTGCTTCATTGCCGTGCATTTGAGTCCAAGCCAGAATACAAATAGGCCCGCTGCCATAGGTAATTCGCTTTATACTGCGTCCTTCAAACGAGCTTCCTTCATCAGTAAGAGACACTTGCGGCTCATCAATAAGTGCGTCAAAAAATGGCTGTATGTCTGAGTGGATGATATGGGATTTGTTCAAACTACTAAGTAATTGCGATATTGATGATGCTGGCGATGATGACATGAAGAAACACGATTATTGTGATGCGAATGCTCTAACTTTAACGAAAATAAGAGGGATGATGCAAATTATTCTAGTATTAATAATTAAACAAGAATAAAGTATTCCCAACTAAGGGTGATTTATGGCCGCATTTTCCAAAATTAAAGCTTTGCTACCGTCTTTATCAACGAGTGAAGAAAAGCTTGCACAATATATACTAAGCACACCCAGTGGGCTTAGGGATTTATCTTCACAGAAGTTAGCTGTCACGGTAGGAGTGAGTCAAAGCTCTGTGGTGAAATTTGCACAAAAGCTGAAATACAGCGGCTATCCAGCACTAAAGCTCGCCGTGCTCGACGATCTCAACAACCTTGAAACTGATCACCAAAAACTTCACGGTAGTATTGCAGTGGACGATGACTACGAGTTGATGTCATCAAAGCTCTTGCAAAGCAAAATAGCGGTGCTGAATCAAACTAAAAATCTTAACGACCGGCACTCTTTAGCAGATGCCGTTGCCTTGTTAGAAAATGCTAATCGAGTTCTAATTACTGGCTTAGGTGGCTCTGCTTTGGTGGGCAAAGATTTTTCGTTTAAATTGCAAAAACTCGGTATAACCGCGATTTCGGAAATTGATGGTCATGCACAGCTGGCTATTGCTTCAACCCTAAGCGACAAAGATGTGGTATTTGCCTTAAGTGAATCAGGCGCAACCCGAGAAGTAGTGAATGTGGTGGACGAAGCACGAAAAAACAATACGCCAGTGATTTCAGTAACAAAGTTTGGCGATACGCCGGTTTCCATGCATGCACGTGTGCGTCTTTATTCGGTTGCGGAAGAAGCCGCCACCCGTATATCGTCAATTTTAGCGCGTACCGCACAAGAGCTAGTTATCGATATGCTTTTTATTGCGCTCATGCAGATGTCGGGAAGCAGGCGGGCGCTGCTTGAAAAATCACGCGACGTGGTGTCTCAATTTAGAAATAATTAGCGCTTGTGCAAAGGCGTGTTTGCTCCAATGTTAAAAACCCATAACTCAAAGGAAGTTCGTTTTGGATATTTCACAATGCACTTCATGTAATCATGAAATGAAAGGTATCTCCAGGTTTTGCCCGATGTGCAATGGAGGCATGAAATTAGTGGTAGAGGATGGTCCGCGTGCTTGTCCTAGGTGCAAAATAGAGCTAAACATCAATCAGTTTCAAGACCACGATATCGATACCTGCCCAAAGTGCGAGGGGATGTGGATTGAACCAGAAGTTTTTCGGGCCATGACCACAGAATTTGATGTTTATAATGATAAAAGCGCAAACCCTGATTATCAGAGACCTTCTCTTCCCGGCTCAGAATCTTACATGCCATGTGCATGCTGCAGTCAATTAATGACTAAAAAACAATTTAAACGTATTTCTGGAGTGATGATTGATTTATGTGTTCACTGCGGGGTGTGGCTTGATAAAGATGAGCTAATAAATATTCGTAACTTCATTGCCAGTGGCGGCTTAGACAGTGCGCAAGATCGCAAGTTTGACCGCTTTAGTAGCGAAACAACGCAAGCCCTAGACAAACTAGATAATCGATTATCAGATCTTGAATATATGGATAAGGTGATGAATATGTACAGCCCCAGATATTGGTTTCATAGATTTACTCGCTAAGATAAATGCTTATGTAAAGCGATACGCCAGCCTAGAATTATTCTGCTAAGCTAGCACCTTATCGCTTGCGCTAAAAGTGCACTGATTTGCATATGGCAAATGTAAGGAGAGCAAAATTAAATATTTTGACTACAAAAGACCGCAGCGTAAATCCGCCTTAGTTTGCATGTTTAATATCGTTGTAGTGACGCTCATGTACTACAGTGCGCTTCATTACTTGCCCAATATGGATGATAAGCAAGCCGTTAATGAATTGCTTGCAGTGGCTAAACCGGCTTTTTACGTGGTGGTATTTGTGCTCTCAGCACTGGCTTTGTATTTTTATATTAAAAACAAAGCGATAAGAGTATGGGTATCACCCAGTCAATTGTGCATTATTGACCCTACATTTGGTGATTTTGAACTACTCGTTAACGTAGCTGATATTGCAGAGTTTAAACAAACAAGAAGCGCTGGTAGCGATTTACTCAACACTGGTCTATTGATGAAGGATGGCACTTACACTTCGCTGGTGTTTAACAACTATCACTTGGATCGACGAGCATTTTTCATCGCACTTAAAAAGGCTAACCCCGCGATTAACGTGCCGGATAACCCTTATGGATACAAGCTCTCTCGACCAAGTTGGGCGAAAAGGTTTAGGGCCAAATGGGGACTTAAAGAAGACTAGTTATCGACAATCTCTTCGTCCTTTCAGCTTGTTCGCCCGCGCAAGTATTTAATGGGTTTTATCAACGTCCACAACAAAATAAAACAAACAGTCTGATTTTGCTATATCCACTCTTGTAGTCACCATGAATAAAATCAGGTCCTGCTTTGTGCGCAATTGCTTATCATAGATTTCAAAAAAATCAGTAAGAGCGACGTTCTTTCGGTCTAAGTGCAAGCAGCTTAAGTGACGCTTGTCCATCCAACCTAGGCATGTATGGCGAGGTACACGCGCAAAATTTAAAGACTCAATATCTTGCCGTAAAGTCAAAGCAGTGCGCTCACACGCTTTATCATCAAATATTAAACTGCAAGCATCTGAAACCTCTAAACGTCTTGGGTGAGCTAAAACCGTTAGGTTTTCTTTTAGATCGAAAACATCATGTGTGTTTAAAAATGAGCGAGTGCCATTTAATGCAGTAATATCGGCCGCATCGTCTTGCGAGCCACCGGCCTCTATTGTAACGATTGGACAGCCAAAGTTTTGCTCCATTATTGAACCTAGGCGAAGGTCGGTATAAATAAACCGATGGGTAAAGTGAGAGGCAAGCGCCTTGTGTTGTGCACTGTCTTGCGTGCTTACGCTAAAAGAGGGGCCACTACCAGAGGTGTTATGAATATCTACTACTGCCTCCGGAGCATGCAAATTAATACACTGCGCAATGCTTTGAGCCAGCTGAAACTGCAGGTCTTTTGAGTCGTAAGAGAAGCAGCGATTAAGATCTCGCTTATTTGGCAACATTCTGTGGGTAAAAACAGGCTCTGTGAGCGCGGCGACCACTGAGGCGATAACAACTTTGGTGTTTACTTGTGGCACAAAACCTTCAGAGAGTAATCTATGAATGGCTTTTATACCTGAAGGCTCGTTGCCGTGAAGTAAGGTAACAATAACACGACAGCGACTGTTGTCATGCCCATCAATGTGTAAAACCGAAGGGCCGCCTAAGTTAGAAAGAAATTGCAAAGCATTCACGCCCAGCAACTGTGCATCAATTGCCTTTACGTGATTAAGCTTTAAACCGCTCATTTTAGCCTCGTCGGGTTTACTGCCATGATGACACCTCCGTAGCAGCTTCAGAGCGTTCCATATAATCGCTCAGCATATATTTACATGCCTCTTCTTTTGTATATGTTTTATTGTAGTGATCGAGGCGGTTTAACTGCCACTGCGCTCCTGTTTGTTTATTAGCAAGTCGATTTTCGATGACCGACATAAGCGTGTTGATTTCAGAACTATCTACATCTATCTCAGCCAAGCCATCTGCAGCTTTTTGAATTAAGGGAGCGGCGATATCGCAAAGTGCGCCCTCCCTTAATCCATGCTGTTGTAACTGTGGCCATAAGATATTGGCATTTAAGCCCTCCTTTGCAGCTCGATAAAAATTGTACTCAGCATACTGGAAAGGAAGCTTAGCCGTAAGAGATTCAATATCTTGGGCTAAATTAATGGTAAGACCAATTGCAAATGCTGCGTTGGCCATCATATCAATTAAGCTTGGTCCAGCCGGGAGAGAGCGATATTCTATACGTAAATGACCACCATGTTTTGGTTCAAAAACGGCTCTATTCCAAGACCATACGGTACCATGATGCAAGCAAAGCTCATCAAATGGCGTTTTATCTGGCGACACATAAGGCATTAGAGGGCGATAAAGTGCGACGTTTTCAGCAAACAACTCCCACGCGCTATCGCGCACCCAGCCATGCCCGAACGATACGCGAGCAGGCTGGCGCCATTTGGTAAGTGCGCGGATCCGGTTGTCGATAGACTGTTTAAATAAGGCAATACGCGTTTCATGCCAAAGTCTCTGACCCAAAAATACCGGCGAGTTTGCGGCTAAAGCGAGCACGATAGGTGTTGTTAGTTGCGCGGCATTATAGAGCCTGTGAAAGTTGTCCGCGGGCACTTTCAAATGAACTTGAAAAGAGGTATTGGCGCCTTCTAATGTCACTTCATCGCAGGTGGTTTTTACCGAATCTATGCCGTTGATATCTACCAGGAAGGGCTCTCCTTTGAGCGCGCTTAATTCCTTAGTTAAAGCCCGATATCTAGGTAAGTCAGTCATAAAATCCCGATGCAGATGAATATCGCGAAGCGTGGGTAAGATCCCTATGCTTGTGATTTTTGCATCTAACAAGGATGCTTTCTCACTCAGAGCCCTCATGATGGGACTAAGCTCATTCGTCATCTTACTGAAGGGTGTCCCCTTCGCAGCCACTGGAGAGAGGTTAATTTCTAAGTTAAATTGGTTGAGTTCTTCGGTGATCAGGGGGTGAGACATCATATCTAATAAGGCATTGTTGTGTTTTGCCGGTTGTAATGCCTTATCCAAAATGTAGAGCTCAAGCTCGGCACCAATACTCGCGGGTCCAGAAGAAAAACCAGGTGCTTGAAGGATGGGCTTTAGCGCATCAATTTGTTCATTTAAACGTTCTCTAAACAGTATATGGTCGTTCTGTGTAAAGCTGTCTTTGTCTAAATTCTTGCCCATCAACGCTCCTATTAGTATGCATATTAAATATACTAATTAACCAGCATAAATTGATTGAGAGAAATCAACAAGTTGTGCAACTAGTAAAAAATGCAATCAAAGCTAGACGGAACAAGCCAATTACAGATGAACCATAGGCTGAAACGAGTGGGTTCATACAATTTAGCGCCTAATAGAGATGCGTACTTGCTTCTCCCTGGGCGAGCATTCAGTATGTTTGTTGGGGATAGAGTAAATAAGTGCTTCGCATAGTTTTGTACTGCATCAAACCGACTTGCCACGTCTCGCGAATTTCAGAAGCCGTTTTACCCTCTTCGATGCCTTTTCGTATCGCATCTGTACCAGCAAGCTTATCCATGAAATCTGGCGATGTGAAAAAGGGAATGTCAGCATCAGAGAAACTAACGTATGCATCCATTAACGGTTGCAAACTCAACCCCTCAAGCTGTTGTGCGTTATATTGCCCATCGCGTAAATCAAGACCATATAAGTTTTTGCCTTCTAGTTTTGGACTAGGCGCTGCATAAGGTCTTGGCTCGGGCGTAAAACGATGCTCGCCAAGTTTTATTTGGTCGTGACCAATTTGTTGAAAAGGATAATCGGTGCCTCTGCCAACACTCACGGCTGTTGCTTCAAAAAAACATAATGATGGATACAGGCTAATTGCGGTAGTGTTGGGTAAATTTGGTGAGGGCGGGATGGGGAGCTCATATTGCATTGCTTTGTGGTAGCCTTGCATCGTAATAACGCTAAGTTTTAAATCTTCGCTATGCTCAATCCATGCCTCGCCTTTAATCATTGTTGCCAGTTCACCTACCGATAAACCATGAAGAATAGGAATAGGATGCATGCCTACAAAGGACTGAAAGGCCGGCTCTAAAATGGGACCGTCGGTAAACATGCCGTTAGGGTTTGGCCTGTCGAGCACAATAAAATGCACGCCGTGCTTGGCAGAAGCCTGCATCATGTAGTGCATTGAACTGATATAAGTGTAAAAGCGTGTGCCCACGTCTTGGATATCAAAGATGATAACGTCTAAAGACTGCATAAGTGAGTCGGGCGGTGTTTTGTCTTTGCCATAGATAGACTGAATGGGCACGCCGGTGGCAACATCAACTGAGCTTTTAATATGCTCACCTGCGCCCACATTTCCGCGCACGCCATGTTCAGGGGCAAAAAGCACGCTTACTTTCACATCATTGCTTAACAATATATCTAAGAGGTGCTTTTGTTTGACTACAGAGGTTTGGTTCACCACCAAGCCAACGCGTTTATTGTTGAGCATGGGTAAATATTGGCTTAAACGTTCGGCGCCTAGCACGATGGTATTTTGTTGATTGTTTGTATCTAGCGCTTCCCTTTTTAGCGCTTCGTTGAAGGCGAGCGTGGGCGACATAAATGAGAACACAATAATAACAAAGGTAACTGCGGAGCGACACAGACTAGATTTAAAAAAATAGGGTCTCAATTTCATGATGCTCTCACTTTGTTGCACATCTATTTTTAAACAAGTAGCAGTCATTCTTGCAGTGCGCTTCGCAAAAAGCCATTGGCTGAGCTAAGCATACTCTTGGCCTGTTCGGCTTTGGTGTTAGTCAAAATCATAAGAATGGCGAGTTTGGCGCTGTTATTTGCTTCGCTAAGGGCTGCTTCTGCTTGTTCACGATCACACTGAGTCGCTTGCATTACAATGCGGATAGCACGAGCCTCCAGTTTTTTATTGCTGGCGTTTACATCTACCATAAGATTTTCATACACCTTGCCCATTTTGACCATGGCAGCGGTGCTCAGCATGTTAAGCACTAGCTTTTGCGCGGTGCCTGATTTCATGCGGGTGGAGCCAGTGAGGCATTCAGGCCCAACATTCACGCAAATACCTGTTTTTGCGGTTTCCATAAGCGGCGCTTGCGGATTGCAGACCAAACATATTGTTTCGCAGCCAAGTTCATTTGCATAGTTCAAACCACCCATTACATAAGGCGTACGGCCAGATGCAGCAATCCCGACCACAATATCGGCTTCTGTTAAATTTATTGATTTTAGGTCTTCAACGCCCGCGTGAAAATTGTCTTCAGCCCCCTCTACCGCATGAATGAGAGCGCGCTCACCGCCCGCAATCAGACCGACCACTAAATTATCAGACACGCTAAAGGTAGGCCGGCACTCCACCGCATCAAGCACGCCCAAGCGACCGCTTGTGCCTGCTCCCATATAAATTAGCCTACCGCCTTTGCTTAAACTATTAACGATATGGTCTACCGCAGTAGCAATCTCAGCGAGCGCTGCATGGACTGCCAGTGCAACCTTTTGATCTTCTGCATTAATCACTTTTAATAGGTTGCTGGTAGACAACTTATCTAAGTCCATCGTACCTGGGTTTCTGCCCTCTGAAACAAGTTTGTCTAGCTGTTGAATAAGATCTGCAGTGGATGCTTGCATGGGCTTACTTTCCTTTTTCCAGAGAGTCGTATTGAATGCTGTCATTACTGTTTTCGCGAATACAATTTTTACCCGACAAACACACTAACAGCGATAAGCCAGTGCCAATTACCAGTTGCCAAGTAAAGCCTAAGTCAAACTGCATATGCTCAGGTAAGTAGATGGTTTGAATATAAGGCTGCATTAAAACCGGCGTTAAAAAGCCAATCGCAAGGGCTGCTAAAATTGATTTAGGTGAGCCGCGTTTGCTAAACAGCGCAGTAAAATAAATGCCCAGTAAACCTGAATACGAAAATACCATCACCGACAAAGCAAAGGCTAAAAGAGGCGTATCGGTGTATTGTTGCCAATAATAACAAAGCGCCGCCATGCCCGATAAAGCAAGCGCAACCACTCCCATACTAATACGTCCAGC
>CAYQMI010000012.1:2777-6203 GCA_964418575.1 uncultured Glaciecola sp. | reverse complement strand
GAAGAGGCTAAAGCCTTAGTTGCGCTTTTTGAGTCTTTGCAGGTAAGCATGCGCTGAGTGACGTCTTGATCCATACCAAATGCTGCAATATTGAGTAATACAAATCCGGTGATAATCGACCAGAAGCCAAATACGCCTGCGCTTGAGAAATCCAAAGAAAAATCGATTAAGGTTAGCTTTGAAGCCTCCCCTGGTGCCGGGTTTTGAAGGGCTTGCACAATGCCAGAAAAATCTGCAGGAATGTTCGAATACAAATAAAATAAGACAAGTAGCGCGGCCGCAATATAAACCAAGCATTGAATAACGTCGGAGTATATGACGCTGCGAATTCCGCCATACATGGTATAGGCAAAGCCGATGCTAGCAATAATTAAGATAGAGATAATCACGCTGCTCGCTTGAATATCACCAAATAAAATCATCGCCACAGCGATTGCTGCCATATACAGGCGTGCGCCGCTTGCAAACAGCCGGCCGCTTAAATAAATAAGCCCCGCTTGATATTTAGCATTGCTACCAAAACGCTGCTCCAGCAGTTCGTATACGGTATATACTTTGAGTGCATAAAAGCGAGGGAGTAAAAAGCTTGCGACAAAGAATGCAGCAATAAAACCTGCGATGTTAGTGGCGAGATAAGTTAAATCACCCCGGTAGCCTTGATCTGGTCCGCCCAAGAATGTTGCGGCAGATTGCGACGTGGCGAGTACCGACACCCCCACTACCCAGATGGGCATGGTGTTTCCGCCTAAAAAGTAATCGTTACTATTATTCGCTTGGCGATTAAATATATAACCGGTGACAAGCAGTAGCAGCCCATAGACAGCAAACACTGACCAATCTACCCAAGAAAACTGATCAATCATCGCATATCACCTCGTTTATTACCCAACCCGTCATTCCCGCGCAGGCGGGAATCTCTTTCAAAAAACAGCTGCTCTAAATACACCCCCCAACCGTCATTCCCGCGAAGGCGGGAACCTCCGTCAACAAACATGTAAGTCATAAAGCATCGCTCGTTATGTTTCATCAACATAAACCCTAGGCACACGTTGCGATATACGCGTCATTAACTCATAGGGTATTGTGCCCACATACTTTGCCACTTCATTAATTGACAGCTGTTCACCCCAAAGCTCCACCTCATCCAATAGCGCAACCTCAGCTAAATCGGTGACGTCAAACGTGAGCATGTCCATAGACACTCTCCCGACTAATTCGATGCGTTTATTTTGACATATTGCCGGCGTGCCGATAGGTGCATGGCGAGGGTAGCCGTCAGCGTATCCAATACCAACTGTGGCAATCACGCTATCACGTTCAGCTTTCCACGTAGCACCATAGCCTACTGTATCTCCTTTAGGAATGTGTCGCAGAGCAATGATTTGAGTGTGCAAGGACATCACGCATTGCAATGCGCTACCATGCTCAGGGTTATCAAAAGGTGAGGCACCAAACATGGCAATGCCTAAGCGGTTGAAAGCCTGTCTCGCATCATTATGCGCCATGACACCGGCTGAGTTTGCAATGGATAAACGCAGGTTTGCGTGCTCAACAGCGCTCAAGAAGCTGCTTATTTGTTTGTTTGCGTGGGCTTTATTTGCCTCGTCTGCGCAGGCCAGGTGGGTGGAAATAACCGTTTCAGGGCTAATAAAAGCTTTGTGCTTTGCCAATACATCATTAACGCTAGCTATTGGGAAGCCAAGACGATGCATACCGCTGTCAAACTTTACCCATAGGTGTGATGCGTATTCTTGTGCACTGATTTCGCTTGCCGCGAGCCATTCAAATTGGCTGTCGTTGTGCATCATCCAGTGCAGGTTATAGCTGATTGTATCTTCAACTTCGCTAGCCTCATGGGGCCCTTGCAAAATCAGAATTGGCAGCGTGATACCAGTATCACGCAGGCTGATGGCCTCGCTATGAATAGCCACTGCGAACATAGAGACATGAGGAGATAGTGCTTTGGCAACTGCGGTGGCGCCGTTGCCATAGGCATCTGCTTTAACCACCGCGACTGTTTTGCTGCCCGGAGCTGTGCTTTGCAGTAGCTTTAAATTCTGTTTCAGTGCGTGTAGGTTGATTGTTGCGCTAGTTTGCCTGGTCATGCAGCGCCCCAAAGTGGTAAATCTAAAGTTGAGTCTATCCCTAAACCATAGCTAGTATTCAGCGTTATGCTAGCATCTTCAAAGGTAGTTGCTCCGCTTAGCGGATTGTACTGACCTAAGGTTGGTCCGTCTAAGTCGATTAAACGGATGACATCAGGATAGGCAGCGGCCAAGTGCGCGGCAGCGCCTACTCCAACACTTCCTTCAAGCATACACCCTATCATACAAAGGATATCGTGCTTGGCGCAATAATCTGCAATTTGCATAGCAGGATAGAGTCCACCGGCTTTGACCAGTTTGATATTTATAATGTCTACCGCCTTGGTTTGATGCAGATATTTGACCTGCTTTAAGCTAAATGCGCTTTCATCCGCCATAATGGGCGTTTTGATATTTTCTTTTATAAAGGCAAGGCCTTCAATATCGCTTGCTTCCACTGGTTGCTCAACGAGTTCAAAGCGTATACCCAGATGTTCGATTTCATTCATTATACTTACTGTGGTTTTGGCATCCCAACCTTGATTTACGTCTAAACGTAGGCTTATTTGAACACCATTTTGCGATAGCTCTTCTGTATAACGCGCTATGGTAATAAGTCGCTGAAGGTCCTGCTGTGGATGATTACCTATTTTTATTTTTAAACAACGATAGCCTCGTTTTACTGCCTTGTCGATATCATGGCACATCTGTTCTACGTCGTTCACGCTTATCGTGTAGTCGGTTTCTAGCTTAGGAGAGGACTCTCCTTTATAAGCCGCTTTAGTGAGCTTGTGGGCTCTCAATTTTCTTAATAAATCGAACAAAGGAAGCTTTTTAGATTGCGCATAAAGATCAAACAGCGCGATATCTAGTGCTGCTTTGGCATTGCTGCCCGCTGTATCGCATTGGCTTATTTTCTTGCAAATATTATTGAAGTTACTCAGAGGCTGACCAAGCACTATTGCTTGGAGTTCGGCTTCTAGTGCTTTCACTATACTGGCATGATCATCGCCTGTAATTTGCGGCGTGGAGGGTGCTGAGCCATAGCCAACCAACCCGCTGCTACTGTTAAGTTTCACAACAATATCATGAATATGCGTCACCTCCCTTAATGCCGTTTTAAACGGGGTATGCAAGGGTACTTTAAGCGACAATAAACTAAGTGACTCAATCAGCATGTGCGCTGGCGCCTGCGTGTGAATATAACAATTCTTTACTCATGAAAGTACTGGCTCAAGCTGGTTTGCAATAAATCCTGCATCTTTTGTCCTGCAAAGCCCAAATTTTCTTCTTTCGCCTCGGCTACGGCCACTTGAGCAGCAACAGTAAACTCTCTACCTCC
>CAYQMI010000012.1:0-2677 GCA_964418575.1 uncultured Glaciecola sp. | reverse complement strand
TAGCCTGCGCGCCTAAGCCTTTTTCGCGCATAGCTGAGATTGCACCGGTAAAAGCAAATATTTTAGATGAGCTCCACGGTTCGTAAACTTGACTGTGAGTATTGTCATTGCTCAAGTAGCGATATGCTATTTCACCTTGATGATCTGCAAAGTCGATAACTAAAATTTTACCCGCATCAGCATTAGGGCTAAAAAAGTCAGGGATATGATTTATGCGTTCCTCCCAGCCTTTATTTGTATAATCTGCTTGCATCGAAGTTTTATATTTTCCTGTATCGCCCGCGTCAATAAGGATATCGCAGCCTAAAGACTTACTTGTTTGGTCGCTTGGCATAAAAGGTGCGCTAATCATCACGGTATTGTAAAATTCTCCCATGTTTGGTTCAGAAAGGTCTGCGCTTTGGCTTTGTTGAGTGACATTTGAAGCATTGATGTTGCTCGGATTATCGCTACATGCGCCAATTAGCATAAAGAGCATACAATACAAAAGCGGATGTTTCGCTGCTGTTGAATTTTTTGTTTTATTCAGTTTGATAAATGCCGCCTCGAATAATTGTATTATTCTTAATTCGTTTAATTATTTGGAATAAATTATTAATGCTTTTTTGAGCCCCAATGTCAATTAAAGAATGCCTTTATTGCCATGCCGGCTTGTTATGTTTCGAAGTTTTGCGATACATTATGCGCAATTCAATACAGGTGCTTTTAACCATGCTAAACCATTGGCAAGACATACTGCTTTTAGACGCTCAGCTTACTGAAGATGAACGGATGATCAGCGCAAGCGCAAGAGAGTTTGCGCAAACGCAGTTGCAACCAGGCATTGTTCAGGCCAATCGAGATGAGCATTTTGATATTGAGATCATGCGTAAAATGGGTGAGGCAGGTTTGCTTGGCGCTACGCTCAATGGCTTTGGATGCGCTGGAGTTAATTATGTTTCGTATGGTTTGATTGCCAGAGAGATTGAAAGAGTCGACAGTGGCTACAGAAGCGCAATGAGCGTGCAGTCATCTTTGGTAATGCATCCTATTAACGAATTTGGCTCTGAGCAGCAGAAACAAACTTACTTACCTAAACTGGCATCGGGCGAGTGGATAGGGTGTTTCGGACTCACTGAGCCCGACGCTGGTTCAGACCCCGCTGCAATGAAAACCACTGCAACTGAAACTGCAGATGGTTTTGTTTTAAACGGCAGTAAAATGTGGATAACCAACTCACCTGTTGCGGATGTATTTGTGGTGTGGGCTAAACTCGCTAGCAATACTGAAAAGGCCGGGGAGATACGCGGCTTTATTCTTGAACGTGGAATGCAAGGCTTATCTACGCCAAAAATTACGGGTAAGCAGTCTTTAAAAGCGTCAATTACTGGTGAAATCGTCATGCAAAATGTCGAAGTACCTGTTAGCGCCATGCTACCCAGTGTGAAGGGATTAAAAGGACCTTTTAGCTGTTTAAATATGGCTCGATATGGGATTTCGTGGGGCGTGTTAGGCGCGGCGGAATGTTGCTGGCACCGAGCTCGTCAGTATGGACTTGACCGAAAACAGTTTAATCGACCGCTGGCACAAACTCAGCTTTATCAAACTAAGCTAGCAGACATGCAAACCGAAATTGCTTTAGGTTTACAAGGCGCATTGCGTTTAGGACGTTTGATTGACGATAAACAAATGGATCCTGCCATGATTTCGATGATGAAACGAAACAATTGCTCGAAAGCGCTAGATATTGCACGTAAAGCCAGAGATATGCATGGCGGGAACGGGATCAGTGATGAGTTTCATGTTATTCGCCACATGATTAATCTCGAAACCGTCAACACCTATGAGGGTACGTACGATATCCATGGCTTAATTTTAGGTCGTTCTCAAACCGGGCTACAGGCCTTTTTCTAGAAAAACACATCCCTGAATCAATCCTTAAACAAGATTCAGGCTAGCAAGGAAAAATCTAAGACTGTGGGTAAGCTTGCATGAGTTTTTGCAAGTTTGCCTGATACTGACGGGGCTCGAAGCTCAAAGGCAATTCCATAAGCTTTTCTCCTGAATGGCTAAATACCAATACGCGAGGAAAGCCGACTAACTTAAATTTTTCTGCAAACGCTTTGCCCTCCTCAGAATCATGATCGATAGACACAAAGCTGAAATTGTCCGAAATGACCTCAGCAACACCTGCATCAGCAAAAACCTTTTGATTTAACTTCCGGCAGCTCGGGCACCATACCGCTGAATACTCTACCAAAACCAATTGCTCATTGACGGCTGCAGTTTCTAAGCCTTCAGACAGAGTGTGTATTGGGAAAGGAATATCTTGTTTAGCCTGCGAGCCTAGATATGATTGAATATAATGGTTGCCAAAATACACTGCGCTAAATAAAGCAAGAATAAGGCTTGTGTTAACTATAAATTTTTTCATTTCGCGCCAGAGTTTATGGATATTGTTTTATTAGACCGTGTACGTCTAAACAAACTTTCACAGGCTATATAAATGGAAAATTATAGAGCATAGCCATGCCCCAACATTAGTCATTCCCTCGCCAAAAATCGTCATTCCCGCCCAACAATCGTCATTCCCGCCCAACAATCGTCATTCCCGCGGAGGCGGGAACCTCCTGCAAGTTGGAGCGATTTAGTTTATGCAGGCGTATGCTCACACAACATTGGCGAAGCTTGTGGGTGA
>CAYQMI010000011.1:22312-49074 GCA_964418575.1 uncultured Glaciecola sp. | reverse complement strand
TATGGGCAGACCTCTACACGGGTGACGTTGAAGCATCATTAAAATTTTATACCGAAACTTTTGGCTGGTCAGATAAAACATGATGCTAAACCTAGGTTAGATTGTGGAATGATAAAAAGGAATAAAAATGAGCGAACCAAAGGTTATTGCGCGGGTCTTTACATCTAAAGACTTTTTGGACGGATTAATACGTTTTGCCTTTATCGCTTTGCTAATTATCTTTTGTTATCGAATTTTTGCGCCTTTCGTAAACCTTGTAATTTGGGGATTAGTGTTGGCAGTAACCATATACCCAATCCATCAAGCTTGCGCGCGTCGAATGGGCGGGAAACAGGGACTGGCGGCGAGTTTAATCGTTTTGATTGCAGTACTTTTGCTAGGCATACCCACAATTGCACTTAGTATATCGCTCATTGAGCACTCCTCGGCTATCTACGAATCGGTAAAAGCTGGCACGTTGGTTATGCCAGCAGCCAATCCAAAGGTTGCACAATGGCCAGTGGTTGGAGAACGCCTGTTTACTGTTTGGAATGAAATGGCCACAAACATCGACGGTTTTATGGCAAAAAATAGCGATGCCATACAGAATTTAGTTCGCAAAAGCCTTGGTTATTTGGGCAGCACTGCCGCGATGGTTTTATTCTTCGTGGGGTCGTTCATCGTTGCTGGCGTGATGATGGCTTACGGTGAATCTGGAAGTGCCGCAATGCAGCGTGTTATTAATAGAATTGCGGGCCCTAGCTCAGGTCCCCAAGTGCACACATTAAGTGTAAAAACAACCCGCTCAGTTGCCGTTGGTGTTTTAGGTGTAGCGTTTATTCAAGCCTTGATTCTGGGTGTTGGTTTTATGTTTGCCGGCGTGCCCGGAGCAGGTATTTTAGCGCTTATCACCTTAATAATTGGCATATTACAACTCCCCGCGTTGCTAATATCACTGCCAGTTCTAGGTTATCTATGGGGCATGAGTGATGCAACAACCACGAGCAACATTATATGGACTATTTATCTATTAGTAGGCGGCGCCTCTGATAACGTGTTAAAACCATTGTTATTGGGCCGTGGTGTTGATGCGCCAATGGCCGTTATATTGCTCGGTGCGTTGGGCGGAATGGTATCTGCAGGCTTTATTGGTTTGTTTTTAGGGGCGGTCATACTGGCTGTAGGTTACCAAGTGTTTATGAAGTGGGTCGATGATCCTGATACATCAGCGCCTGCTACAAAGAGTTCAGAATCTTAAATTAACTATGTCCTATAAAAAGATTATCACCCTATCGATAGCCACAGTGCTGTCCGCCTGCACCATTTTAGGCCCGCAATATACTGAGCCGAGAGTGGGATGGCTTGAAGATTGGGAGACTACTCTTTATGGGCAAACACAAACGCCCATCTTAAGCGCAGAAGAACGTGACCGTGAACTTGAGTTTTGGTGGAAATCCTTTGAAGACCCTATCCTCAATAACTTACTCCTTATAGCTCGAGCAGAAAACCCGGGCTTGCGTGTTGCGGGCTTACGGATTTTGGAGACACGCGCTGTTCTAGGGATTGCGCAAGGCAACCTATATCCTCAATTGCAACAGGCTACAGGGTCACTCGTACGTTCTGACAGTTGGGATACTGATGGAGAAAACTCCGGCGATAGAACAGATGTACTCGCGTTTGACACCGGATTTAACCTTGGCTGGGAAATAGACTTTTGGGGTCGCTTTGCTCGTAGCATCGAATCAGCTGATGCCGCTTTTTTCGCATCTGTCGCCAATGAACAAAACCTACAGGTATTATTAAACGCACAAGTCGCGCAAACTTACTTTGCTTACCGAACTACCACTCGACAAATTTTAATTGCGCGGCAAAACGCTGAGCTACAAAAACGCAGTCTTGAGATAACCGATAAACTATATCAAAGTGGGCAGGCTGGCGAACTGGATTTGCAGCAGGCTAAGACTCAGTATTTTGCAACTTTAGCCACCATTCCCTCTCTGGAAATTACTCAACAGCAATTGAGCAATGCGCTGGGCGTTTTGTTGGGGAGGCCACCTGGCAACATGCCAGAGCTAGCCGCAGTGCCTAACACATTGCCAGCTTTAAAAGAGACAATGATAAAAGACATTCCGGGCAGGCTTTTAATGCGCCGTCCAGATATACGTAGCTCTGCCTGGCAGGTTGCCGCTCAGTCAGCGCAAATTGGTGTAGCCGAAGCTGCTTTGTACCCTTCTATATCATTATTTGGCACAATATCTTTCTCAGGCAATAATGTGGCCGCCAGTGCCGATAATATTTCTACTGGTTTTGGACCATCATTTACTTGGAACCTTTTTAACTACGGACGAATAAAAAACAATGTCAGAGCGCAGGATGCACGCCTTCAGCAAGCAATTGAAAATTACCAAAATACGGTTTTACAAGCTGCGCGAGAAATTGATGACGCCGCGATATCTGTTGTAAAAACACTAGAGCAAGATGCTATTTTGCAAGAGTCACTGAATGCTGCTGAGCGTTCTCTTAAACTGTCGACTTATCGCTATCAAGAAGGTTACTCAGATTTTCAACGCGTTTTAGATGCACAACGCGCCTTGGCCGCACAGTCAAATAACAGAGTAGCTACGCAAGGAGCACACATCAATGCAGTAATTGCATTTTATAAAGCGCTCGGCGGTGGCTGGCAAGAAACTACCATTGAGCAAATTGTGCCTGATGAGCTTCGTCAGCAAATGGAAGATAGAATCGACTGGAGCGGTCAGCTTGAACAAGCCCTACCCCGAACGCAATAAAAAAGAAGAGGTTGCAAATAATGAGTAATGTTCAGGACACCACTGATCAAACTACGCCACCAGAGCCTAAAGAAAACAATGCGTCTGGTGCGGTCAAAAAAGGTGGCGCATTGGTGTTGATTCTAATTATTTTAAGTCTAACTTGGTACTTAGCCGCAGATCGCTACACCCCTTATACTGATCAAGCTCGTGTACAAGGATATGTAATTGGTGTAGCACCTCAAGTATCGGGCATCGTGCGCGAAGTATGGGTAGAAAATAATCAAACCGTTGATGAGGGAGAGCCGCTTTTTCGTATCGACTCCAGCCAATATGAAATTGCGTTAGCAAAAGCCCAATCAGACCTAGAAAATACACTAAGACAAGTGCGAGCAGGTGATGCCGCGGTAGAGGCCGCACGCGCTAACTTACTTGCTGCCAAGGCTAATCAAGAAAAAGCAGAGAAAGACACCGCAAGACTAACACGTTTGCGCGCAGATGATCCCGGTACGGTATCCCTTCGCCGCTTAGAGCTTTCTCAAGCATCACTGGACCAAGCTAGAGCAGGTGTATCAGCCGCAATGTCTGATATTGAGCGCGCCATTCAAGCTAACGGTGGTGACGAAGAAATAAATAGTATCGTTAAAATAGCGCAAACTGCGGTAGAAAAAGCTGAGTTAGACATCGAGCGAACAGTTGTGAAAGCTTCATCGCGGGGCGTTATTACTGATTTACGCGCTGATGCAGGTTTATATGCTGGTGCAGGTAATCCAGTTATTACCTTAGTATCCTTGAATGACGTTTGGGTGAGCGCCGAATATACCGAAAACAATCTTAGCTTGATGCAAGCCGGCAATGAGGTAGAGCTTATTTTTGATGTTTTACCCGGACATGTATTTACTGGCAAAGTGCGTAACATAGGCATTGGTATAAACGCTGGCAGTGCCACAAGTCCAGGCACCTTACCCACCATTAACAACAATCGCGATTGGTTGCGCGAATCACAACGTTTTGCAACCTATATAGAGTTTGATCCTAACCAAGACCCTGCCCTTTTAAAGAGCTTGCGTATTGGTGGCCAGGCATCGGTAATTGTATATAACGATGATGGTGGTTTTTTAAATTGGTTAGGTGAGATTTACATCCGCTTTTTAAGCTATATGTCGTATGCCTATTGATGCATCACGAACAAGCAAAATACCTTTAGGCGCAAGACGAGTCTTTCGCCTCGCTACAAGCGTTGCCTTGGCTTTAGCTATCGCCTATGGGCTTGGCATGGATTTACCTTATTTAGTGCCGATGTTTGCTTTTATGTTAGGCGCTGCGCCAAAGCCGCCCATGGCATTGAAAGGGCTAATCGGCTTGCTACTAGTGTTAAGTCTTACGCTTGGCCTAGGTTTATTACTATTGCCCTTCTTACTCCATTACGCATTAACTGGCCTGCTTTTAGTGTTCGTCGGCTTATTTATTGCCAACTACCTAAGCCTGAACCTTGGAAAAGTAGGTGCTGCAACATTGTTAGCTGTGGGTCTCACCATGATTACGGCAGCAGGGACTATTTCACCTGCACTAGCCAGTGGCATTATAAGTGTTTTGATTGTAGCTGTTGTGTTGAGTGTGTTGTGCCAGTGGGTGGTTTATCCCTTTTTTCCAGAAGACAGCGACAGCACAGCGCAGCCCGACGCACCTGCGACCGTTTCGGATTCTAACTGGCTGGCTTTACGAGCTAATTTAATTATTTTCCCTACTTACATTTTCGTATTAACCAATCCTGCCGCTTATTTACCATTGCTTATGAAGGCCGTGTCGCTTGGTCAACAAACCACAATGATGAATGCTCGAGATGCTGGTAGAGAGCTGGTGTTATCTACCCTAGTATCTGGTTTATTTGCCATTTTGCTATGGCTTGGACTAAGTATTGCACCAAATCTATGGATGTTCTTTCTATGGACCCTATTAGGGACCATTTACCTTGCGGCAAAATTCTACGCGGTTATACCCACTCGTTTCCCGCCATCATTTTGGCAAAACGTGTTTGTTACCATGTTGCTATTACTCGGACCTGCTGTTCAGGATAGTGCCAACGGAAACGATGTTTACAAAGCCTTTGCAGTGCGTATGGGACTGTTTTTAATGTTAACCATATATGCATGGATGGCATTGATTTTACTTGAATGGTTGCGGCATCGCAGAATAAATAGACGTAGCAAGTATGCAGCCCGTAAGGCTGCTATTTAGTCAAATTCAGACCATTGCGCATTCTTTCTAGATTTCTTACGTAATCCTTACGAGCGCTTTAGTCTCAGTCCTGTACCAATGCGCTTTGGACATTATCCTCAATAAGCGCTTGTAATTTTTTGCGAGCAGGATTCCCTGTAACTGGCGCAGTGCCTCTGTTGGTGATCTGAAAAGCATATTCACCATTAGTGGGAATGGCCTCAGCAATAATGCGCTCTCTGTCAATTAAAAAGTGAAGGGTGATTTCGTAGCCAGTAGTACCGTAGGGAGCAGGCTCTTTATCTGGCCACCCTTCATTAAAAGCCGCCAAAATAATTTGCTCTGCTTGAGATTTACTGATTGAGTAGCTTGACGTTTGCACAACTGTTTGCTCAGCGTCCGCAACACTTTCTTCTACATTATGTATCGCTGTGCATCCACTTAAGATAATCGCACAAAACAATAAAGCAACTGTTCTTATAGGCTTCATAATATTCCCTCATTTTTCTGCATTACTTATTACGTTGATAAAGATTAAGTATCGGTTTGTTTATTAATAAGAGTATACAAAACTGTACTGATATCCAATGATTTTTCATTTGCCTAGACCAACAGCAGTGCAGCTTTTTGTTAAAGTAGCGCAATTCAAAAGATAGAGAATAAGCCACAGTGATGTTATTCGTATTAACCAATCCAGACGCAATAAGTCATTCATTCTGAAACACTCGGTCTAACAGCGTGACCTTCCTCATGTTGTTAATATAAAACAAGCAAATGATACACAAAAAAATGCTGGTTGTTCTGCTTAGAGCTTATTAAATTTAAAGCATTAAAAGGTATAAATTGCAGAAAACCAAAGCCTTAAATTATTCCTAAACTGACCGAACTGACTGTCTTTATCACCAAACAAATAATCGATACCACCTCGCAGTTTAAGTTTATCGGAATATTCGTATGCGAGTTCAGGGCGTAAAACCCCATCTTGCTCGTTCAGCGTACCAAGTAACTCACCTTTAAAGAGCCAACGGTTATTTGAAAACGTAAGGCACAGTTCAATTACCTATACTATCTGAGCCGCTGAGCATTCTTGAGCACTTTTAACCGGTGCACCCGAATGAAATTTAAAATCCTCGTCATCTGACTCAATCAACTGCGCCTCAACGGCTGCAAAAAACGCAATACGAGCATCAATATCTTTATCTATCTGCTGTTTTGAACCACTTCTTGCGCAACCATAGGCAATCTGCCGAGCTAGGCTGAGATAATCCTCGAAATGACGAGCTTCTGAGCGTAACAAAGAAATATAGAATGTGCTTAAGCGCTCGTCTAAGAATGGCGCAATCTTAGCAAAGCGTTCACACGAACGTGCTTCTATAAACGCGCCGCAAATGAGTTTATCAATAAGTGCTGCGGGCTCATGGGTGCGCACATGCTTAAGCATGCCTTTAGCGTAACGGCTTGACGAAATATTTTCATATTCAATGCCATATGCCTCCATCATTTCTAGTACCTGGTAAAAATGATGCAGCTCTTCTTTAATTAGCAGCACCATTTTATCAACTAAGTCTTGTCCATATTGAGTATCAGGCTTGACGGCAATCGCTTTACTCAAACGCTGATGGTTCTTTAAAGCGCGCCAGTCGCCTTCTCTGCGATAGGTAAACTTTTCATAGGGAGACAGCCAGTCCAAAAGGGCTTTTGCGCCATCTGCATCAACAGCATAGCGACGAATCAAGAACATTGCAGACTGTGCAGCTTTTAACTCGCAAATCAAATGATCGGTCAACAATACCCCCAGGTTTTCGGGCTTGATTGCCTCATCTACCCAAGTTTGCGGGGTGTCGCATAACAAAAACTGCTTTACAGGTTGAAGTAGCGCTTCAATATTCACATCTTTACTCATTTAAACTTTTTCAACTCTCTGATTTACATATCTATTATTGCCTGCAAACCACTTCGTACAAACACTTTTAGTATTAAATCAACTTAAGCGCGTAATGTAGCATAAAATGCCTGGTTCCACGATATCTGCTAGCGACAAAACTTAACTAACGCTTTATCGCGCTTAACAAAAGCGAATGCGTTACAATCATGCACTATTGAAACAACGAACACTGTAACCAGAAGCGAAAATTAGATATGAAAATACTCGTGCGCAATCTTGCAAGAAGCACCACAGAGCTATCTTTAAAAGAAGCCTTTGAAAAATTTGGAGCCGTGCAGTCATGCAGCCTAGTTATGGATAAACAGAGCGGTGAATCAAAAGGCTTTGCCTTTGTTGAAATGCCAAAAGTAGGCGAAGCAAAAGTGGCTATCACTACGCTTAATAATAGCGATTTTGAGGGCAGTAAATTACGCGTTAAAAAAGCCGAAGTCAAAAACCAGCAAACGAAAGCAAGCGATGACTGACTCAGCACCCAAGCATGAAAACAAAGACCCGCTCCATGGTGTTACGCTTAAAACCATTGTTGAAGAGCTTGTCGAAAAGTATGGCTTTGAAGAACTTGGGCAGCAAATCAACATTCGTTGCTTTACCCATGACCCAAGCGTCAAATCGAGCTTAAAATTTCTACGCAAAACCCCTTGGGCTCGCACCAAGGTTGAAACTCTTTATATCAATTCAAAACGTTGGGGAAACTAGCATTTTCTTTACGTTTGATTACAATTTGATGTTACCCAAAAGCATAGTTTTAGGGTATGGTTGAAATAGAATATATACATCAATAGCTCGCTCTGATTTTGCATCAGCTAGCATTCAAACAATAAATATAGGCATTTTATGAAAGTCATTTTTGGTACTTTTTGTTTAGTTGTTTTCAGTTTTACAAGCCTTGCACAAGTCACGCCTGAGTGGGTGCGCTACCCGGCACTGTCGCCAGATGGTAAAACCATTGCATTTACCTACAAGGGTGATATTTATTCAGTACCAAGCTCAGGCGGTCAAGCCAAACGCCTAACCTTTCACAAAGCGCACGATTACAAACCAGTTTGGAGCAATAGCTCACAACAAATTACATTTGCATCAGAGCGCTTTGGTAACTTTGATGTATACGTAATGGATGCGATGGGTGGTGAAGCCACCAGGCTCACTTTTCACTCAAACAACGAAGAGCCAAACACTTTTACGCCAGACGATAGCGCCATCTTATTTGAGGGGCAAAGAATGGATACGGCTGCTCATCGCCAATATCCATCATCTAGGCTTTCAGAGCTATATTCAGTGCCAGTTGTCGGTGGTCGCGTAGAGCAGGTATTAACCCATAGTGCGCAACAAGTTCAAATCAGCTCAAACGGCAACACAGTTTTATACCAAGATTATAAAGGCACCGAAGATAACTGGCGCAAACACCATAAAAGCGCCGTTACTCGCGACATTTGGACCTTTGATATTAACAGCAACACGCATACTCAAGTCACCAACTTTATTGGCGAAGATTTAAACCCTGTTTATGCAGAAGATGACGACAGTATTTACTATCTTAGCGAACAAAACGGCACCTTTAATGTGTTTAAACGTTCATTAAGCAATGGCGCAGAAGCACAGCAGCTAACAAATTTCACCTTGCATCCGCTTAGGTTTTTATCTTTTGCACAAAACACACTAGCCTTTACTCATCACGGCGAACTATATACCCAAGCACTGGGACAGCAACCGCAAAAAGTAGACATTAGCATTCGCACACAAGATGTCGAAAATAGCCAAGAAATGATGCCAGTTGCCGGTGAAATATCAGACATGGCGATTGCGCCAAACGGCAAAGAAATTGCGTTTATCTCTAGAGGCGATGTATTTGTAAGCTCTACCGATGGCAGCTTCACCAAACAAATTACGCATACCGCCGCGCAAGAAGATTCGGTATCATTTTCACCAGAGGGTGACTACTTAATTTACAGCTCAGAGCGTGATGGCAAATGGAGTATTTTCAAATCTCAAAAATTGCGTGAGCAAGAGCCCTTCTTTTACGCAGCCACCTTAATTAAAGAGTCTCCGGTACTTAGCAATCAACAAGACAACTATCAGCCTAAGCTTTCGCCCAACGGCAAAAAGCTCGCCTATGTTGAAGACCGCCGCACTATAAAAGTGATGGATTTAGCAAGCGAGAAAAGTGTGGTTGTCGTGCCCGCAAGCAAAACCATTCACTTTTCGGATGGCGACCAAGAATTTAGTTGGAGCCCAGACAGCGCTTGGATTTTGTTTGAATACAATAAACTACTTAACAACTCCGATGTTGCTATTGTTAGCGCAAGCGGCGACGAAGCAATGCGCGTTCTCATTCCAAGCGGTTACAGAGACAGTTCCCCTAAATGGGTAAACGGTGGCAAGCAAATTATTTGGTTTAGTAATCGTGAAGGCTTAAAGAGTTACGCCACAAGCGGACGCACTGAAAATGACGTTTATTCATTGTTCTTCAGTCAACAAGACTGGGATGAGTTTAACCTAAGTGAAGACGACTTTGAGTTAATGCAGGCAATAGAGGAGGCGCAAAATAGCGCTGAGGATGATGCCAGCGAAGATGAAGATAAAAATAAAGAAGAACAAACAAACGTTGAGCCATTAAATATTGAATGGGATGGGCTTGATAGACGCATAGCACGCTTAAGCATTCACTCCTCAAGGCTTAGCGACGCAGTATTAAACAAAGATGCCGACAAACTCTATTACCTATCGCAGTTTGAAGATAAATACGACCTGTGGGAAACCGACCTTCGCAATCAAGACACTAAAAAGCTTATAACGCTAGGTGCAGATAACGGTAGCTTAATGTGGGATCCTAAAATGGAGAACCTGTATTTATTGAGCGATGGCAATATCGCAAAGCTAGATTTAGAAGATGCTAGCAAAGAGGGTGTGAGCATTAGCGAGCAAATGATGGTGGATCACAATGCAATTCGTCAGAGCGAGTTTGATCATGTGTGGTTAAGAACCTCTAAAATTTTCTATGAACCGACCTTCCACGGCATTGATTGGGAATTAATGCGCGACGAATACAAAGCTAAAGTTGAGCATCTAGGCAACAACCATGAGTTTGCTGAACTGCTCAGTGAAATGCTCGGTGAGCTTAATGTGTCACATGCAGGTGGTCGCAGCCGCTCTTCTATACAAAATGCAGACGCAACCGCCTCGTTGGGAATATTTTATGATTTTGACTATGAAGGCGATGGTGTAAAAATTACCGAAGTTATCAAAGACGGTCCGCTAGACAAAGCAGCCTTTGATATCAAAGCGGGTGACATTATTCAAAAAATTGATGGCAAAGCGATTGGTCAAAATATTGATTGGGCCGCCCTACTCAATCGCAAAGCAGGAAAGTTTGTTCTGCTGGAGCTTTACAATGAAGATAAAAAATCGACACAAGAAATTACGGTTAAACCTATTTCATTGTCAGAGCAAGGCTCTTTGTTATATCAGCGCTTTGTGAAAAATAACGAAGAAGAAGTGCTCAAACGCAGCAATGGACAGTTAGGCTATGTGCATATTCCAAGTATGTCAGACAGCCCTTACAGAAGTATTTATGACGACATTATGGGCCGCTTTTTTGATAAAAAAGCCATGGTTATTGATACTCGATTCAACGGCGGTGGTGACTTAGTTGCCGATCTTGCCATGTTTTTCACAGGCGAACCCTTTATAAGCTATGAGAGAGCTGACCAAGTTGTGGGTGGAGAACCGACTTCACGTTATACCAAGCCGGTTATTTCTTTGTTCAACGAGGCTATGTACAGCGACGGTCATTGCTACGCCAGTGGCTATACCGACCTTAACATCGGCAAATCGGTAGGCATGCCCGTACCCGGGACCTGTAGCTTTGCTGGCTGGGAACGACTCTCTTCTGGCGTAGTGTGGGGCGTGGTGCCTGTAAGTGCTAAAAACAAAGCCGGTGAATGGATGGAAAACAATCAAACCTCTCCTGACATCATTATCAAAAACAATCCAAGCATTATGGCACAAGGCCGTGACCAACAGCTTGAAAAAAGTATAGAGGTACTACTCGAAGATACTGAGTAAGGCTTCTTAAGCGGCGGTAGTTAAGGTTTTAGATGAAAAACTGCCGCCCCCTCTTTCATCTTTGCCGCGATGGCGGTAAACCGCGTTTAACGATTGTCGAAACAATTGCACCGCCCCGTCATTGCCGCGGAGGCGGAAAACCGCGTTTCGGGATTGTCGAAACGATTGCGCCGACCCGTCATTTCCGCGGAGGCGGTAATCTCCTAATACAACAATGAAACTTCGTAAAGGCTGTAAATTTATGCATTACAGCAATATTTGCGAGGTTCCCACATTCGTGGGAATGACATTTTTTAAGCGTACAGCAGTAAGCAATTTTCGCTAATTAAAATACCAGTCTTTAATAGTTTCGGCGACTTTGCTGCTATCTACTGACACATTGCTACACATCACCAAATTCATAAACTCTTGGTCTACATACCGGTTGTATTGAATATTTGCCCCCAACCAGCCACCTGAGTGACTTGCGATCATGCCACGCTCTGTTGAGCGAACAAATTGACCGTTTGCATAGAGGATGGTGTCGTCACTTTCGGGGTCAACAGGAATTTGAGTATTTGCCTGCATAAACATGCGCATTAACTCATCAGGCTTATTGCCAAGTTTAGTTTGATAAAATTGTCTGTCCCATTTTTGCATATCGTCAATGTTTGTGTGCAATCCGCCGTCGCCAACCCAGAACAAGTTGGTCATATTATTTATATATTCCCCCTGTTCGTTTTTGCTGTAACCATAAGCACGATGAGGAACGATTTCCGTCGCGTTATCGGCAAAAAAGGTAGATGTCATGCCCAGAGGCTCGAATATAAACTCTTGACTGAACTGACGAAGAGTTTTTCCACTGACTTCTTCCACAAGAATTGCCAACAACACGTAGCCCATGTTGCTATATTGCCAGGTTTTATTTGGTTCTATCACTAAAGGCAATTGCTTAACTAGCTCATGAAACTCACTTACCGTAAGATAATCTTCATTACCAATACGGAACTGCCGCCCCGAAACAGCTTTGAGATCCAATGACCCTTTTGGCGCTTGGTAATCGTCGGGTGCGCCATAACTTGAGATCATGCCATAATCGCCCATTCCGGCAGTATGTCCAATTACACTATTTACCGTAACTGTATGACCGTAGTCGGGCAGTCCGTCGATATAAGTTCGAATATCTTGATCAAGCTCTAGTTTGCCTTGATCTGCCAAGAGCAGCACTGCCATTGCCACGAATTGTTTTGAAACAGAGGCCATTCGATGCACATTGTTGGTTGTCATGGGCACATTCAATTCAAGATTTGCTAGGCCATAACCCTTTCGTAAAATCGGTTTACCTTTTTCAAACACACCTATCGAACATCCTGGCTCGTCCGCCGGTATTAATTCACTTAGCTTTTGCTCAAGACTTGCAAGTTCTTTGCTATCAACACCTGTGGTCAGAGCGAGCAGAATAAAAAACAGCCATGCTTTCATCTCTTTTCCTTATTCTCTATTGAATAAACATTAGATTTCACATTCGTGCGCTTCGATAAATCTAATCAGGCTCATTCAGCCATTTGCGAAAAAATGTATCAATATCTTCTACAACAGGTAAATCGTCTGGGTTTGCCCAACTGAGTGCTGCAACCGTGCTGGCATGCCCGCCTTTAGGGTAGATAATACTCGAAACCTCACCGCCTTTCGATTTAATAGCCGACTCAAGCTTTTCGAGATTACGAATATGCACTGTTTCATCTTCATTCGAATACAAAAGGAGCATGGGAGGCTCGTTTCCATCTATGAAATTGCCTACCGCCATTTTAGGGAAATTCTCGGGTGGGCCAAAAATGTCTTTTAAGTCCTTACTCTTAGGCTCAAAGTCGTAAGGGCCGGCCATGCCTGCAAAGGCAGTAACAATATTTGGATTCAGGTCGTAGGCTTGTAAATAGCTAGGGTCTGAAATGAGTAGCGCCGCTATATGCGCGCCAGAGGAGTGACCCGACAAAAACAACTTATTATTGCCTTGATACCGCCCAATATTTTGATGCACCCAATAGACCGCTTTCGCCGCGTCTTCAACAAAAACCGGAAACTTCACGTCTGGATATAGGCGAGTATTTGGCAAAACTACCACATAACCCAGTTGCGATAATCTGTCCCCTACAAATTTATATTGGCTCTTATCGCCGAAGGTCCATCGTCCTCCGTGAAAAAATACTATTACGGGTAAAGCTTCGTCACTTAGGTTCGTTGGAATGTAAATATCAAGACGCTGACGTTTTAATTCTCCATACTCTACATTCTCAATAATTTTACCTTCGTATGATAAAATCGGGGCGTTTGCCGCTGTAAACAGAAGGTTGCCACAGGCAGTCAAAAAGAAGGTCGAAATAAGGATAATAAACTCTTTCATAGCATTTTTACTTGCGATATCTTTTGAGGGTTCACTAAATAAAGTGAGCTTCTACGGCTAAATAATAATTTGTCCTAGTCAGGACAGCTTATCTTGCGTGTATGACCACTGCATTTGTGAGATAAATGGACTAGCACAAAGCACTTTCTAAATTAAGCCCTTTAAGTTACCTAAATTTAATAGCTTTGCTTACCACATACAGCCCGCATTTGCGGTTTGGGTGAAGTGGCGGCTATTTTGCGTCTTTTGCAAAACAGGTGACAGTTTACCCACATCCGGCAAAATGCACTTGTTATGGTGCATAGCCTAGTGGTATCGCAAAAAGCATGCTCAGAAAACCAACCATATAAATCACAAAGAAAATCAACATAGACTTGCTTAGGAATGCCAACCCTGAATCATTAAGTCCCTGCCACTCTCTTTTAAATAGAAACCTCATAAATGTGATGTTAGTAGACAGTGAGTTATTCATGATAAGGCTGGGCTTACCCATCGACTCATATTTTTCGGGGTGCCTAGTTTCTAGTATTTTGAATAATCGATAGCAAAGAAAAAACCAAACAAATACCGAACAAAATAAAACCCAAAACAATATTGGAAACATTTCTTTCACTTCATACTCCTTAACGCTTTAGTTTTCTTTTTGCCTTCATGGCAAAAGGATCAGATGTTGGCAAATTCGCTAAACAACCTTCATTTTGCTTAAACACAGAATGTAAGACTAGCCTGTTGCTATTTCAGTGTTTCGCCGTTGATGTTTTTCGATTTTAGCATCGGCAACATAGGCATAATTGATGCAACAAGCAATATACAAATTATGGCAAGAACACTCAGCAATATCTCAAGTCTATAAGTCGAACCCATCCCCAACAAAAAGGCTATCCAAAGCGACAATATCGCTGATACCGACACCAATTTAATCACCTGCTTTTTATTATCGTTAAATACAAACAACAAAAGTTTCCACTTCGTAATCCCCATCATTTTGAATATGGCGAGTTCGGAGCGGCGCATTTGTATTTGCAGATTCATACTTCCCCATAGTCCCATGACCGCGAGTAAAAGGAAGGTGAAGGTCAATACGCCGGAAAAAAATAAAGCTAAACGAGGTTGCCTACCCTGTTGATCAATTTGCTCGCTTAGGTTTACGGGCTTTGCGGGCTCAATCAAACTGGCGTATTGAGCGAATATTGAAGTAATGTCGCTATTAGGTAAAAACTCTGTCTGAGGATGATAAAGTGTTAAATGAGGAACATCTGAGAGCATGGTTTTGTTTTTGACCCAATCAAAGGCTTGAATGATGACTGCGTCATCCTGTGACATGATGTCTTTAAGAAGGGGGTGTACTATTCGATTGAGCTCGACGACGGCTACCACAACACCGCTGATTTTTTTACAGTTCACGCTCTTACCAATAAGATTCTCATTCGTACCAAAATATTGTTCTGCAAACATGCTGTTAATGACAATAGCATTGGTGTCTTTGAGCTTGCCAAGGCTGCCGTCAGTCACCTTAGCATTCACCGTATTTAAAAATGCTTCGTCTGAGTACATCCTACCATATCGAATTTCTCTGCTTTGCTGGCTGCAAGCACCGTAGCTGCTCGTTAAGAAGAAAGGGTCAGCATTTGAATGGCCAATGACGGCATTATTAAATGACTGTGATAGTTTGTCAGAAATTTCATTAATCACGCGAGCTTGCTCTGACTTGCTAGTGGTCATGTGCTTAAACTCAATGGGAATGACGGTTGTTTGCTCAAACTGTGCTTTGAGCAAAGGCAACATTTGATAGGTGGCAGACACAAAGCTGGAACTACCAATGATAAGCAGAGAACTCATCGCAAACACCTGATATGCGGTTAATCTTTTAAGTAAATTCACGTTTATTTTTGATGACGCATTTTTGCCACTAGCGCTGCTGGTTTTGCTCAAATTCCGAGCATCGATCGCTCGTTTTGAAACAATAATAAGTGATACGATTAAAACCAGCATAAGCATTCCCACCACTAGCGAGGCTGCCCATGAAGGATGCATTTGATGCTCGTCCCATTGATTAAATAATGTGCTCAAATAAGCGCTAAAAAACTGACTCAATTGAAGCCCAAGAAATACACTTAGCAAGCAGACTAAGCCATATTCCACGCATTCCTTTGCTAACACAAAGCGACTTGATGCACCTAATATCAGCTCAATGGTAGTGTGCTTTAAATCCTTATTAGATTTGACCAATACTAAATTACACACAGCCACAAACCCAATGAAAAAAATGAAAATCGAGCCTGCCAACATAATTGGCGCAAACAGATACCAACTGCCTGAAATACCTTCTCGCAAGGATAAGAGCTCAAAGCTTAAAGGATGAGAGCGCGGCATGCTTTGATTGACTAGCACGACAAGCGATTCAATAATCGGCAGTGTTTGTGCTTTAGACATGCTTGTTTGAAAAAACACGTCCACCGTTTCAATACTTATGTTCGATGCATCGATGATGTCATTCGCTGAGGAAAAGGCGCTTCGTGTAGTTAATGCGAACATCTCTTGACGTTCACCGGCCATGATGTTCTGAATGGCAAGTGTATTTGGAAGGGTAAACGATGGGTCAATGACGCCCGCAATGATAAAGGGTTCGTTATTTACTTTTACTAAAGCACCTAAGATATCGGACCGCTCGGAGAATAAGGTCGACCACATTTTATGGCTGATGAAAATGGTTTGGGCACTCAAGTTAAGTGCTCCATTCAAAGACAACTCAATGGGGAACACTTCTTCAAAGTTAGCTGACACCCTGAGTAATGCAAAGGGGACTTGGATATCTTCGCTGAGTGTTAAGTGCGCCAAACCCGGTTGTTGTGACACTAAGGTCCCAAATTGATTGGCTGACTTGTATGCAAGAAGATCCACTGCCTGCCTGCTGGCCATTCCGATGCCCGATACCTCAAGCTCACTCTGCTGAAGATTAATTTGGTGAATATGCTGGGCATGCTTATACGGTAAATCAGCTAAAAAAATCCGATAGTTCAATTGAGTTGAAAACGACAGAATACCTGCGCACAGCGACATGACCACGGTTAAGCTAGCGTAATGGCGTGGGTCGTGCTTAATCTTGCTAAGCGTATGCAGCAATACGGTTGGCACAAAAGTCAGTATTTTAACCATAGTAATCTCTTAGCCTCTTTTCCCGAATAGATGAGACAAGCATAAAACTCAAACTCCTTGTCCGTTTAGCTTTGTAATTGCCCATCAAGAATGTGCAATTGACGTTGAGCGCGCTGTGAATACTGCTCCTCATGAGTGACTAACACCAAGGTGCTACCTTGATCATGTACTTGGTCAAGTAAATCCATCACGAGCTCACTGTTTTTGGTATCTAAATTACCTGTCGGCTCATCTATCAAAAGTAAATCGGGCTGATTGATCAGCGCGCGAGCAATGGATAGGCGCTGCTGCTGCCCTCCCGAAATTTGATTAGGATGTTTATTCACGTGTCCCTGTAATCCAAGTTCTTGGCATAAAGCCAAAGCAATCTCTAGGGCTTCATCACGAGGGCGACCATCTAACAGCAGCGGCATCGCGACGTTTTCCAGATTGCTAAGATGATCAATCAAATTAAACGACTGAAAAATAAATCCCAAATGTCGCCGTCTGAGCATTGCTAATTGGTCAAAGCTTAAGTGCTTGGTTTGTTTGCCCTTCAATAAATACATGCCAGCACTAGGCTCATCGACCAACCCCATAATGGATAAAAGTGTCGATTTACCACAACCCGAGGGACCGCAGATTGAAACGTACTCATTTCGAAAAACTGAAAAAGTTAAGTCTCTTAAAGCCCAATCACCGATGAGCGGATCGTAGCACTTGCCTATCTGACTCATTGAAATTAGCGCTTCGCTTGCAATATAATTGACCATATATCTCTCCTACCTAATATATATTTCAGACTGATCAGAAAAAGCACTGGTGTTAGAGACGATAATTTGATCGCCTGCTTGCAAAGTATCATCTGTTACGATCATGTAGGGACCCTCCTGAGCTTCAACAGCCACTTCCACTTTTTGAGCTCTATCACCCTTAACTTTGAATACGTTCGCACGTTTCCCCTTGAGCAAGCCACTGGGGCGTTTCACATACTTAACGTCAGGAAGGGTATTCACATTGGCTTTGATGTTTACCTCTAAATCTTCTACGATGTTCTGAGCGTGTTCATCCAGCCTTACTTCGGTTTGAATGAAACCATTAACAACGCCAGGCAGAATTCGCTTTACTTGCCCTTTTAAGGTTTGTCCCAAGAAACTGACTTGAACCAGCGTATCAAGCTCAAGCTTGCCCGACAGATGTTGTGGAAACTTAGCAATCACTGCAAAATTTTGATCGCCTTTAACTTGTCCAAGCTTTTGTCCAAAAGAGGCAGAGTCACCCACCTGTGCGTCAAGTTCAGCAAGTATGCCGCTGTCTGGAGCCCTCAAAGTAAGCGCATCTAAGTCTTTTTGACGCTCGTCAACAAATGACTGAGCGAGACGGATTTTTTGAATTTGCAATTGCTGCTTTTGCATAGCGCGTTGTTTAAGCTGAATGAGCCTATTTTTTTCCGTCTCAAGACTTTGCTGAGCGAGGGTGTCGTCCATTCGAGCTTGCGCAATCTCTAGCCCTGAAACCACGCCTGAATCAGCAAGTTTCTCTTTCGCTTCAAGCGTCATTTTGCTCAGCTTGAGTTTGGTTTCTTCAATTGCAATTTTTGCACTTTGGTCTTGAATGTCTGCCTCCATCTCCTGCCTGAGTCTCGCAAGCTCTAACTCTGCATTAGCCAAGTTGTTAGTTTCTGACATCAGCGACGAAACTACGTCGCGATTTGTCAGGATCATCAAGGTCTCCCCTTTTTTTACAAAATCACCAGAGCGCTTGTGGACTGACTCAATAACGCCAGTGAATGGTGCGGTTACGGTGTAGTTGTCTAAAGCTGCAAAGTGACCAAAACCTTCAGCGTAAATATCTAAATCACCCACTTCAACAACATCAAAAACAAGCTTTTCCGAAGAGATAGAATTTTTGGGCATTGAAAGCAGCGCTAAAACGCTTACCATTGCCACACTAAGCGAGGCTATAAAGAGCTTTGGTCTTTTAGATATGTTGTTAATAAGATTCATTTTTCCACTCCTTAACTGCTACGAATAATGGACGCAATGTTAGGACGAAAACCAATGACTTTGCGCTGTATTTGACCGCCTGCGTCAACAAAAAATAAGGTAGGAGAGTACTTTACAGGCATATTGAATACGTCTGGGCTTTGCGGTGAATTTGCTATCACCATGTTCGTATTTAGCACAGATGGCAGCTCAACTTGATAGCCGTCCATGCCAATCACAAGTACATCAATTCCTTGCTCGTTTGCTAAAATCTCCAGTGTTTTTTCACAGTATTGGCAGTCTTTGGTAACTGGAATAACCACCATGTCTTTGCTAATCGCATCCCCTAACTGTAAATCTAAGCCGTTAACATTGATGCTGGCATCGACGTTCACTAATTCGCCAAGTTGTCTTTGTTCTTCTTTCTGAATATTTTGCTGCATATCGGTCATTGAAAAAATCACGCTGCCGATGACTTGATTGCCAGGCTTAGTGAATAAAAGAAAAGCCGCAGACGCTACAATAAAAAGGCCAAAATAAATAAAGTTAATTTTTTTCATGTTCTTAATCCTCAGTTGTTAAAATGTTAAAATGTTAAGTTGTTAAATCTTAAAAAATCGTGCTTCAAACGCGCGGTTGCGCAAGTCCAGTAAAAATACATTTGGCAATTGCCTGATAGCGATTAACGCTGTTAGTTTTTTCAATAATGTTATTGAAGTGAAAGTTGACGGTACGCTCCGACAATCCAAGAATTACCGATATCTCCCATGATGACTTGCCTTCAATCGACCATCGCAAACAGTCTTGCTCTCGCTTTGATAGCTTGACATTGTTGTCGAAATCACACAGAACACGGCTTACTACTAACTCAATGGAACGGTGTAATTGCGTGAGCAACAGGTTAAGGAAGTCCTGTTCGTCTTCACTTAAGTCGTTCTCTAACAAAAACACGGCGTAAACTGAATGCGACAAATTAATTAAGAATTTTATTGAAATAATCGTTTGATAATCCACTGCAATGGGGAATCCCTCGTTATTGGTATCGTCAGACGCATTGGTTTCATCTTGACATAGTTGGTTGACTGACTGGCAATTGATCCACTCCTGACTTCTAGCGTTTTTCCACTGTGTTATCAAACCAATAGTGTCAGCAGTTGCTTGCTCGTTTTCTAAGGTTGAGAAATTATTAAATTCCCCACACCCCCAAATTGAGTATGACCTTTTAGAAAAAAGTACAAACGACTCCGAAATCAATGGCGAGATCTGCCCTACCCAAAACGATTTAAGTTCGTCGAGGGTATTTATTTTTTCTAAAGACCCTTTAAGAGATTGAACTGTGCGACTAAAAACCACCTGTCGTTTTTGGATGAGATCGTCTCTATGGACTATTGAATCTTGCATGTGCCTTCTCCAGTTGAATAACGGTATTCAGCTTAGAGGCTCAAAAATCGTATTTCGATAACTAAAACAGGAAGACGGTGATACTTATTTTGGAATATTGAAATGTCATAATCACGTCACAAAAAAAATGTGACTTTTTTGTGAACTTTAATTAAAACAAATACCTATACAACTATGTAGATACTCAACAATCGTTTAGCATTTATCACCGGTTTTAATAAATTAATAAATATCCGTTATGATTACTGAAAAGATACTGATACTTTATTATGTAAAGCAGTTTGTGAGATTTAAAGATTGAAACCTAAGGTGAATATTTACCTTTACTGTAAGCTTTCTTACTCATATCAAACTAGTATTGCAGGATACCCCAATCTAGTTTCTAACTATTCACATAAGGGAAGTGATTGAAACACTACATTGGAAAATATGTTTTAGATACTGAAACAAACAGCGTATACCATACAAATGGAAAGGACTTAATGCTGGAACAGCAGGTCTTTAATGTCTTGCTTTATTTGCATCAAAACAAGCATCGCTTCATACCAATAAATGAACTTCATGAGCAACTCTGGCAAGGTAAAATTGTTACTGATTCTGCGGTTCGCAAAACCATCACAAAATTACGTTCAAAATTAGCCTCGTCCGATCCTAAAACCTTATACATTCAATCTGCACCCAAACGGGGTTATCGATTTGTTGCAGAAACAAGCGATAAGCCGCGGCCCATCGATGAGTCGCATCCACACGAACATTCGAAGTTAAAAAAGCCTTTTCTGCGGCGTAAGCGTTTGTGGTTCGGCTTGTCTGCGGTACTAATATTTTTGATTATCTTGAGTTCAATATCTGTTAGTAAGTTTGACAACATCAATACGCTTAAAGGATACAAACAGACAATAGACATCTATCAATCGCAACTACTGTATACAAATGTCACTATGGGCTCTAAGGAGACTCAAATACTGCTGAATAATTACAAGGCATATCAAACGAGTAATATTTTAAGCACTCGCGCACAAATAATGTCTCTTCGGTTTATCAATGCGCAAAGGTTTACCTTTGTTGTAAGGCAAGCCAATATTTGTTCGGTGTACATCGCCCCACTCACCGAACCACTGGTTCTAGAGCAGCTAGAGCCTCTATATAAGGCTACGTGCAGCTTGTTGAATGGCTTTTCAGTCAATCGTGACAATGGCAAAATTTATTTTGCGTACACCGAAGAAGCTAATGGCGAAATACGATTAGTCGAAATTGATGGAAACAACCTACCACAGAATCGATTGATGACGTTAAATGTGAATCTAAGTTTATCTGAACTGCAGATAAGTCCAGATGGAAACCGCCTACTTGCCTATACTGCTGCGGAAAATGCTGGCCAGAGTATTATTCAAATAGATTTAGAAACCGGTTTACTTCTTTCAAAATATGAAGTTGGAAATGTTAGCGGCGTTGTTTGGGGTGATGAGCAATCAGTACTATACTTAAATGACACTGGAGTAAGAAGAATCGATAGCAAAACCGGAGCGGTTAAATGGCTAATCGACGACAGTTTTATAAATAAGATAGGCTTCAGCAATGAGCATTTGTTTTTTACTCGCCGATTATTTGATGTATCCGTTGCAGACATGGATATGTCTCAACCTCAAGTTGGCGTGATTAATACAGAAGTAATCAGAGTGAATATGATCATAGGGGATTTGACAACCAGTCTAAAGGTTGAACAGCGTGGGGTTAGATTACGACCTGTACCGCAGTAAATTAAAACACTTAACTTGCTTGCTGAGGTGCCAAACATATCATGGTATGTTTGGCACCACGATGACATCTAAATACATATGTATATAAACGAAACTTTTATCTCAATGAGCTGACATTGTCGTTCAGGTTTTCTTGTATCTTCAATATCTGCCGCATGAGCAACAAACATGCTAGAAGCTAAGAGCATAATGCACATCGTAACGAAGGGCGCATATTTTCATATTCGATATCCTTCGTTTTAAATGAACAGTGCAACAAGCAGTGATCAGATAACTTGTGCACCGCTCCATCATTAACGCGATAATGCTTGGGTGCTATCAAACATCTTTGCAATAAGCGATAGTGATAAAACCTATCACAATACCCACACATACCTGATCATTCGAGCTTGCGCTCCCTTCGATTGCAAATGCATTAGCACCCATTAACATTGCTCCTGCGAAAGCTGTAGCTTTAACTAAATTTTTCATAGTTTTCTCCTTATAAATTGGCTAATTAAATGTCGAAACAGTATTCGATAAACACAACAACTGCGCTTACGCCTATGCAGATAGAGTCATTTGGCTGAGCACTGTAAGTATTTGTTAAGGCATTTGAAGTATTTGCAAAGGCACTTGCGCCTACTAATAGAGCGCTAGCAAAAAGTGTAGATTTAAGTAGTTTATTCATGTTTTTCTCCAGATAGTTAGTTTTAACTGCTAACTGTTTAGCAGTTGAAAATACTTTATGCTCTTTAAATCAAATTTTAAGCTGTTAAATCTGACAGGTAGTGAACGTCGAGAGGCTACATGCTTTGCGAGTCGTTCACAGAACCAAAAAACTGGCTTATCAGCAATTTTTGCATTGCAGTTTTACTTTTTAAACAAGCCAACCACAAATGCTCATTTTCTCTGCACATTGCAAGTGGCCTAGCACTTGATCTTGGCATAGGGTTAGCTCTAACTTTATTATCAACGCGTAAAAAGCCCGCCTCTTCTAATTAATTGCCATAGCTACCTTTAAAAATTTTGATGGATTTAGGGTATAAGTAAAATTAACGCTTTACGCTACCCTTCGTTACAGTTGACCTTTAGGTTTGTTAGATGTTCGTTGTGAAGATGATTTAGGCATTTGGGCTAAGGGGAGAAAAATACATAAGTCGTGCCATCACGATAGGGCGTTTTCAACTCCTAAAGTACTTTTCCATGTTGCGCTGAACTAGGCCAACTCTCTCTAAATGCTTAGCGATGCGCTGACTGATGGTGTGCACGAGTTCAACTATAGCATTGATACTTACGATAGCTTTTGAGCGTTCAATCTATAAATGTGTATCAAAACTAAATTAAGCAATAGCAGGCAAAAAGAACGATGATAAAGCACCGCTGCCCTGGTGTGGAAAAAATATCTCATCCGACAATAAGTCTTTAAGTAAAAACTTGCGGTTTTTAATAAATAATCAAGTTTTACCTTACAACTATCTTGTTAAGCATTTGTTAATGTTTTATATTGAATGTTAATGAGCGTTCATCATTTAGACGATCGCTCAAAGTGACTTAGTAGCGAAGGTTTGTAAGGTCTGAATGTGCGGATCCCTTTCATACAAATATTGTCTCCTAAGTCGTTGTGATTATGCGCTAGCAAAGCGCGAACTAGGAGCAAATCTCAGTGATACTTAACCATCTGTGGGGAATTTATACCGCCCCGAAAGAAGAATGGCAGAACATAGACAAAAAGCACGAAAGCTACTTTTATGCCTTGAGTCATGTTCTCGTCATCGCGCTTATTCCAGCGTGTATGGCATATTATGCATCAGCCTATATTGGTTGGGACATAGGCGCAGGTTCAACTGCAGAAACAATTAAGCTTACACAACAAAGTGCTTTCTCAATGGCTGTTGCTATGTACTGTGGTTTAATTTTTGGTGTTAGCGCATTGGCAATGCTTGTGCATGAATTAGCTAAAGCTTTTGATGTTACACCAAGCTATACACAGTGCCTGGAAATTGCAGGTTATACTGCGACGCCACTTTTCATGGCAGGTTTCAGCGCGTTCTATCCAGAGCTATGGTTTATTATGACGGTAGTACTTTTAGGCATGACCTACTCTATTTATCTTCTGTACTCCGGCGTGCCTATTATGCTTCACATTCCTGAGGACAAGGGCTTTATCTTTTCGAGTTCGGTTGTCACCTGCGGTCTGGTATTAATGGTTATCTTAATGGTAACGTCGGTTATTTTATGGAGCTACGGGCTTGGTCCCCAGCATCTGTAAAGCCTCTCGATATGACTAGCGTTTATCTTGCTTGAGATTTTAAAACAAAACAGCCATCTCTACGATGGCTGTTTTTTATTTATACTTAGTAAAATCGAAGTAATACTAGTCGTCTAATGTACCCAAATTTTCGTAAAAAATATTACTTTTCTCATTTAAAGACCGACTATACACAGCACCATAAGTGCCATCGTTCTGTTTTATAACTAAAGGTTCAAAGCTCTCAATTGGAATAAGAGATATCGGATTTTGAAATATACCTTGCTCATCCATTTTTTGAAAATACAAGGTCCCTCTATTTACGTAAAACAACCTAACTTGGCCCTCGTCCTCTATCAGAGAAACTTCAGAACTTGCAAAACTGTCTTTTTCAATATGCTGTGTTTTGGTCCATGTATTGCCGCTATCTGTCGACTTAAATATACCTATGCCCCTAGGAGCATATGAGATATGTGCTACTACCAGTGAGCCGTCAGACAACTCGAGTATACGAGCCCCAAAATCTGCATTAGCTTCGTCATTAACCACAACTGGCACAGACCAATTAGTAAAGTCAGTGGTCTTGGTGATTAAAATATTCAAGGATCCATTTATTTCGTAGCTAAACATCAGTGCGTATTCACCGTTTTTGAACTCTAACAAGTCACTTTGAATTGGAATCTCGAAACAATTACTACCACGACAACCAAAGGTTTTTGAGACATCGAAAGTCCCTATTTGTGACCAAAATCCACTTCTCGACTGTTGTGAAATACAGAGCTTTGTGAGTTCGCAAGACTGTATTGAGCGCAAGGTACCGTCACTGCTTGAATGTAGCAGCGTTTTTTCAGAAAAACTATCTTGTTCTGACCTGCGCAACAAAGACCATGAGTTACCATTGTCGTATGACACACTAATAGAATCATAGTAGTTTGTAGCCGAAGTGGCCAAATATGAAACCAATAATCTGCCTAACGAATCTTTTATAAAAGAGCCTGGAAAATAACTTTCGGTAGAACCACTAACCACTACTGGGCCTGGATTCTCATCAATGATTCGCTCGCAAGTTTCGTCTTGAGAACAAATCACTTCATAGCGCAGCGTATGCTCGTTCTGAACGTAAGGTCTTTGGTCACAAGGCGAATCAATAATTGAACAATAAAAGCTCACCACCGTTTTAAAATCTGCCTCATATGGGGGCGCGGGGAAGCGCACCTCGTAAGCTGCTTTTCCGCTGTTGTATTGAGCATTATAAAAACCCTGCTCAATATATCTCTCGATGCGCGTAGACTCATTAGCAATATCATATGTGTAATACTGAATGTGAAATCCTGATGTTGGTGTATCTGGTATATCAAATCCGGACTTTGCTCTGATCAACAAATGGATTTCTTCTTCCTTACGATACTCAGATTTAAAGCCAACAATCGTAAATTCATCTATATCATCGGTGATACCGTCATTGTCGTCATCGTTATCTAAATTATCGCCAACGCCGTCATTGTCAAAGTCATATTGTTCAGTACGATTTAAGGGGAATTGATCGTTCTCATCGTTGACGCCATCGTTGTCATCGTCGGTGTCTCGGTTGTCACCTATTGAATCAGCATCGCTGTCTTGCCATTCAGATACGTCGTAAGGAAAAACATCATCTTGATCAGAAATTCCGTCATTGTCATCATCACTATCAGCGTTGTCACCTATGTTGTCTTTATCAAAGTCACGCCATTCTGTTGCATCCTCTGGAAAGGCGTCCTCTAAATCAGCAACACCATCATTATCGTCGTCACTATCGGCATTATCACCTATGTTGTCTTGGTCGAAGTCACGCCACTCAGTTGCATCTTCAGGAAACGCATCCTCTAAATCTGCAACACCGTCATTGTCGTCGTCCACATCGGCATTGTCACCTATATTATCTTGGTCGAAGTCGCGCCACTCTGTCGCGTCAAACGGGAACGCTTCATCTGAGTTGACGTAACCATCGTTGTCGGCGTCGGTATCGAGGGTATTTACTATACCGTCTTCGTCAAGGTCTGCATTTAGCACGATAAGAAAGTTAAATTCTGCTAACGCTGCACTCTTGACGTCAAATGAAGACAAACCAGTTTTTGAATTTTCACTGTCCAATATAGCCCGCATGTCGCTAATTGGAATATCTGAGGAGCCAGCAAAGCTAAGCTCAGAAATTGGCTTGTTGAAATGGGTCAAATCATTAAATTCATAGCTAAGTGCGCTCGGCGCCGATGCATCTAACTTGCCATCAATTAAATCTTGCGCGAGTTGCCCTACTAAATCATCTAGGCTGAAATTGTCATTCGAGACTCGAGTAAATAAGGTCGTTATCAAAGTGGCAGCGACCTCATTACTTAACCTAGATAGCCAAATTGCATCAATAGACGCGACAGAGGCCGAAGCATCAAGCGTGGGGATAGTACTGAGCGTACTAAATTCACCGTTTGACTGCCCAGCAAAAATATTCCGAATTGTAATTTCGGCGTTTTGTGTGGCCGTGTTAATGGTTTGCCCCAGTGCTAAGTTTTCCTTGAGTAGCGCGAGCGTTAGCGTAGACAAAGGAGTAGCAACGACAAATGTGCCGCTTTCAATTTGTTTCTTTGTGACTATATTACGCAGAGTAGTAAAAGCTGGACTCATATCCGTAGTCATATCAATAGTGGATGTGCCGACCGTAAACTCTATTACATACAATTCGTCTAGCTCTTCATTCAATGTTAACCCTGTGATCAGCGCCTTTTCGTTAGAAACAGCCTGAGTGACAAGACTCCCCTTACTATGCACCATGTTTGCATCAAATCGGTATAGCGATACATTGGCATTTACTAACGGTCCTTTGATGCCCATTCCATTAATCGAGTGTTCTGGTGGCGGAGGAGTTGGCGGAG
>CAYQMI010000011.1:0-22212 GCA_964418575.1 uncultured Glaciecola sp. | reverse complement strand
CCTTTGATGCCCATTCCATTAATCGAGTGTTCTGGTGGCGGAGGAGTTGGCGGAGTTGATGCCACAGGTGGGGGCTCAACCGCAGAAGGAGGACTGTTTAATTCACTGTCTGAGCCACCGCCACAAGCGCTCAATATAAAAACCGACAACGCGCAAATCAGCGCTTTTGTTTCCATACTTCCATTGTATTTTATCATCGTGATTCCATTTCCCTATGATTGTTCTTTCATGATATCGCAAAAACAATCATATGTTTATTAAAAACGCGTTATTGACTTATAGCAGTTAATAGGTGCTGAAAGATTACTAAAATGACTTTTATATTCGGCGACATAAATACTTATATTAGACCAAAACAGCCATCATAATGATGGCTGTTTTTTTATTTAGAAATCGTGCAGATGTTCGTGTTTAGTTGCTCATATTATGCATTTCAAGATTACTCAGCTCTGCCTGAATACGCAGAGGCGCTTTCGACGATTCACTTCGCGCTTGGTCAATACGCTCAAGATAGTCTTGGTCTACATCGCCTGTCACGTAGTTGCCGTCAAAAACGGATGTTTCAAATCGAGTGATCACCGGGTTTTCTTCAGAAACAGCATCCACTAAGTCTTGAATGTCTTGGAAAATCAAACCGTCGGCTTTAATACACTCACAAATTTGATCAATTTCGCGTCCATAAGCAATCAACTCATTTGCCGATGGCATATCTATTCCATACACATTCGGAAAGCGAATCTCAGGGGCTGCAGAGGCAAAATACACCTTGTTAGCACCTGACTCTCTAGCCATCTCTATAATTTGTTCAGAGGTGGTACCGCGCACAATACTGTCGTCTACCAACAAAACGTTTTTGCCTTTAAACTCAGACGATATTGCATTTAGCTTACGACGCACGGACTTTCTGCGCATCTTTTGTCCTGGCATAATAAAGGTGCGGCCAATGTAGCGGTTTTTCACGAAACCTTGTCTGTATGGCAGGTTTAAAGTATTCGCTATTTGCAGCGCCACATCCATTGAGGTTTCAGGAATCGGGATAACTACATCGATATCCAAATCTTCCCATTCTCTTTTAATTTTTTCACCTAGCTTTTTGCCCATGTTTACGCGAGATGCATAAACCGACACACCATCAATAAAACTGTCAGGACGAGCAAAATATACAAATTCAAAAATACAAGGGTTACACGTTGGGTTTTCTGCGCACTGTTTGGTAAACAGTTCGCCCTTTTCAGTAACGTAAATCGCTTCGCCAGGCGCTACATCACGAATGAACTTAAAGCCTACAGCATCTAAGGCAACACTCTCAGAAGCGACCATGTATTCATCGCCTTTCTCGGTTGTGCGTTTACCTAATACTAGCGGGCGTATACCGTTTGGATCTCTAAATGCCACCATGCCCTGACCGATAATCGCGGCTACGACTGCATAAGCACCTTTGATGTTTTTATGTACCTTTTCAACAGCAACAAAAATTTCATCGGGGTGAATGGTCAAGTCAGCAGTTTGATGCAGCGCGTGAGCGAATATATTCAACAGTAACTCAGAATCGGAAGTGGTATTGATATGCCTGCGAGCAATTTTGAAAACTTCTTCCTGCAGCTGGTGAGAGTTGGTTAAATTGCCGTTATGAGCAAAAGCGATACCGAAGGGAGAGTTCACGTAAAAAGGCTGCGCTTCAGCAGAGCTTGAGCTACCGGCAGTAGGATAGCGGCAGTGCCCTATTCCAACGTTGCCCGTTAGGCGCTTCATATGGCGTGTATGAAACACATCTCGAACCAAACCATTGTCTTTGCGCAAGTTAAACATGTTGTTTTCAATGGTCATGATCCCAGCGGCATCCTGCCCACGATGCTGTAATACCATTAATGCATCGTATATAGATTGGTTGACAGGTTCTTGGCCTACAATGCCGACAATACCACACATACTTTAAACACCCTTATATAGAGTCGGAAAGAAAGCTGGAGCTCTCTTTCAGATATTCAAAAAACCATTCGATTATAAATTTAAATTCAGGTACCAATAAAGACTTCGCCCACCACATCGAATCGGAGGCTGGAGTAAAGGTATCTAAAAAGAATAATGCTGCGCTTACTACAAGTACGCCTCGAAGTGCGCCAAAAACTGCACCTAAGACTCGGTCGGTTCCTGATAAACCCGTGGCTTTAACTAGCTGCGACACAACGTAATTAATCAGTGCGCCAGCGATTAATGTGCCAATAAATAAAATGGTGATCGCAACGCCATTGCGCAGCATGTTGTCGTCTATTTGGGTAAGAAATTGCGCTAGATTTGGATAAAATTGGCTGGCGATAAAAAAGGCTGTCAACCATACAACAAGAGATATGGCTTCTTTTACAAATCCTCTCACAACGCTGATGACCGCTGAAAACGCGATGATGCCTAAGATGGTAAAGTCAAACCAGTTCATGTGTGACAATAGTTCCAATGCAAATGTGAGAGTAGTACTCGATTTGGCGCGCAGTTTAGCAAATTAACTTATTCAGCGCTAACTTCAAATGCAGTTATTTTTCCTTTGAGATTGGTCAGCTCTTGTAAATGTGGCAGGGCTTGTTCGAGCTTATCGCGCTCTAACTCCGGCCCTACAAACACCTTATTAAGCACACCTACGCTAGTTTTTACTGGACGGCTATATGCTCTGTAACCTGCTTGCTTTAGTTGCGCGATGAGTTCGTTTACATTTTTTTCATACCGGAAACTGCCTAATTGCACTACCCAACCTGAGTCTTTTACATCTATTTCAACCTCAGGTTCTTCTGTTGCGCTTTGGGAGTTATCGCTATTTGCAGCAGATGTTGAAGCCCTTTGTCCAAGAACAGGCTTTGCCGCCGTAGCCTGTGCTTGGCTAGCAGTATTATTTGAATCACTGTTATTGGCCTGAGCTATCTCGTCGGCAGACTCATCGTCCAAAGCAACTTCGTCAATTACTTCAGCAGGTCTTAAGGCTTTGTCTTCCAGTGTTTGCTGCGGGAATTCATCGGCAGGTTCGACCACAATAGCGGATGGTGCGGGAGGTATATCTACAAAATCAAGGCTACTCTCGCTTTTTTCACCATCGAGTACTTCGGGCAACAAAATAACCACCAATGCCACTACGATGATGGTGCCAACCAGTCTGTTTTGTAAAGCAGAGTTCATATTTATACAGCCATTTAGTTTCGTGGATGTTGATTCAAGTAATTCATTGCTTCGGCGACGCTCACAAAAGAACCAACAACCACTATCATATCAGTATTCGATGCTTGTTTAACAGCGCTAGATAAGGCTTCGCTAATTGATTCATAAGCCCCAACATTTAGCGTGCGATTTAAATACTCTTCATCAGCCCCGTGTTTTTGATTGGCTAAGGCTGCTAGCAAACGTGATGAATCTTGTCCTCGTTTACCGGGTAAGCTTGCGCAATACCAATTCGCGGATATTCGGCTTAAGCTTGCAAGCGTATCTTCAATATTTTTATCTTTTAGCATGCCAGCAACGATATGACAGCGATCAAAATCAAAAGTGCGGATTTTGTCCACAAGATAATCCGCTGAGGCTTCATTGTGCGCAACATCGAGCATTATTAAGGGCTGTTGAGCTACAATTTGAGCTCGCCCCGCAAGCTTTGTATTTTCTATGATCTGCTGCATCTGTGCTCGGTCATTTAACAGAGCGGATAAGGTATCGGTAGCATCTAATAAAGTGCTTAATTGCCAAAGAGCTGCAATCGCTGTTATGACGTTTTGGGCAGGTATTGCACTCCTGTGCCAGCAATACTGATATTCCTTGCCAGAAAAGCTTAATACGCCTTGATTCACGCCAGATTTAATGGACAAACTAAAATCTTGATCGCGCCTCAACACCTGATTGTTCTGCTGAAGCAACCACTGCTCTGCTTTAGGGTATTGCTCAGCAAATCCAATCACACTTAGCTTATCTGCTTTAATAATACCGGCTTTTTCTCGGGCGATATCGTCTAAGGTGTTGCCAAGATAGTCTTGGTGGTCAAGCGCGATGGTTGTCAAAATATTGATATCGGCATCAACAATATTTGTCGCGTCCAATCTACCGCCTAAACCAACTTCCAGTATGACTACCTGGCACTTTGCCTGACTAAATATGTGCATAGCGGCAAGAGTAGCGTACTCAAAGTAGGTAAGGCTGATGGTTTGTTTAACTGCGTCGATAGACGCAAAAGCCTCACAAATGTCGTCATCTGGGCTATCAATGCCATTCATGCGAATGCGTTCATTAAAACGTAGTATATGAGGTGAGCTGTAAACTCCCACCGAAAGGCCAGCTGCAGAGCAGACTTGTTCTATAAGTCGGCAAGTCGTGCCCTTGCCGTTAGTGCCAGCAACGGTAATGACAATGGAGTCCTTGAAGTCGATATTAAGACGCTGGGCTACCTCGTTGCAGCGACATAAGCCCATATCAATCTCGGTAGGATGGCCAGCTTCAATCTCGGTAAGCCATTTCGCCAGTGATTTCATGCTAATTTAAACACTCAATTAAACACAATGGAGTTATTCTATTTTTAAAGTGTCTTTTACCGGCTCTTTATCTTCTGGTTTAGCTTGATGCAGTTTGCTCAAAATACGATACAGCGTATCTCGCATCTGACGACGGTCAACAATCATATCGATAGCGCCTTTTTCGAGCAAGAACTCGCTTCTTTGGAAGCCTTCAGGCAGCTTTTCGCGAACCGTTTGCTCGATTACTCGCGGGCCAGCAAAGCCTATAAGGGCTTTTGGCTCACCAATATTAATGTCGCCCAACATAGCTAAACTCGCCGAGACGCCGCCCATTGTAGGGTCAGTTAATACTGAAATGTAAGGCAAACCTTTTTCGCTAAGCTTTGCTAATGCTGCGCTGGTTTTAGCCATTTGCATTAATGACAGCAGAGCTTCCTGCATACGCGCACCGCCGCTGGTCGAAAAGCAAATAAGCGGGGTGTTATTTTCTAAACATGCATTCACTGCGGCAACAAAACGCGCGCCCACTACCGATGCCATTGAACCACCCAAAAAAGCGAATTCAAAGGCGGCAACTACGACTGGCATACCATTTATTTTACCCTTGAAGACAACTAGTGCATCTTTCTCATTGGTTGCTTTTTGCGCAGCACTCAGACGGTCTTTGTACTTTTTAGAATCTTTGAATTTGAGCACATCTTGTGGCTCAAATTCTGCGCCAATTTCTTTTCTGTCAGCGCTATCTAAAATAGAATTGATACGGGCTCTAGCTGTTATACGCATGTGATGATCACATTTTGGACAGACCTCGAGCAATTTTTCTAACTCGGTTTTATACAGCACTGCTTGACAACTGCTGCATTTTGTCCAAATTCCCTCTGGCACATTACTTTTGATAGAAGATTGTGTTTTTGGCAGTATCTTTTCGATCCAGCTCATTAAATCAGTCCTGTTATTCTTATTTGGTTGAAATTAATCAAAGTAAATTCCCGCCATTAAACCACATTCAGGGCATTGGCAAAACTAAAAACGTGGATTCTTAAACAGCTCTGATCAGTCAATAATCGTTTAAGCTGCCCTAGAGTCGCCTCGCTATCTCAGCTATATGTTCAGGGCCAATTTCGCAGCATCCGCCAATAATGCTTGCACCCTGCTCTTTCCATTTGAGTGCGATATCCGCGTATGCCTGCGGTTTGAGGTCTTTGCGCGCCTGTAAATGCGCTACCGTGTCGCCTGGAAATAACTCGTCCACTGCTACAAAGCCGTTGGCATAAGCACCTATTAGAAATTTCGATTGCTGCATGGCTGGCCAGCAGGCATCAATTGCCTCAGGCTTGCTGCAGTTCAGTAAAACTGCATCAGGTAGCAGCGCCTCAAGTGCTCTTAATGCATCTGCTAAAGGCTCACCGCTTCGCAGCTCTTGGCTTGTATCGTCTTTCACCGAAAGCGCAACCCACACTGCTCTATCACTCTCTTGCGCCGCCATACAAGCTGCTTTTGCTTCAGTGATAGAGGACATCGTTTCACATATAAAAATATCACTCGCTTCTTGTTGCAGTGCCACAAGCTGACGATATTCTTGCAAAGATTCATCAAAACCCAGCGCGGCCTCCGGTCTATAGCTAGCGACTAATGGCGGTAAACAACCTGCTATCAACACTTCTGTCTTACCTGAATCATTTCGCGCTTTTAATGCCGCACTCATGGCGGATTGATGCAGTTTTGCTAAATCTTTTAAGTGCTTCTCGCGAGTAAGTCTAGAGGGCGTTGCCGTATAGGTATTTAAGGTAATGACTTGAGCGCCCGCATTGATGAAATCGAGATGCAGGCTGGCAACAAGTTCGGGCTCGTTCAGCATAATGTCTGCCGACCACATTGGCGTAGGCGCACGCTTACTTCGACGCAGTAACTCTTGCCCCATGCCGCCGTCGAGTAAAGTAAATGAATCAGTAGGTTGATTAGTAGTCATTGTGATTTATTTGCATTTATTGTGTTTTGCCAAGACTAATAATCCCCCAAAAACAAAGGCCCTAAAGGTATTTCAGGCAAGTCGAAAGTCTCTGGGTAAAATACTTTCACCAAATAAAGACCATTCGGCTTGGCTGTGGCGGCAGCTTTTTTTCTGTCTTTGAGCTCCATGAGCTCTTGAATCCACTCAATGGGCTTTAGGCCCTCGCCCACAAGCATAAGCGAACCAACCAAGTTACGCACCATATGATGCAAAAATGCATTGGCCTTGATATCAACAATAATATAACGACCTTGGCGCACCACACTCACGTGCTCTACCGTGCGCACTGGAGATTTTGACTGACACAAAGATGCTCTGAAGGTTGTGAAATCGTGTTTACCAACAATACACTGGGCCGCTTGATGCATTAAATCAGCATCTAAGGGCGCATATGCATGGGTTAAGCCTGAATGAAAGATCCCCGGGCGAAGAGCATCATTAAATATTATGTACCGATAGCGGCGTGCAACCGCGCTAAAGCGAGCATGAAAATCATCAGGCACGTGCTTTACCCACGTGATTGCAATATCGTGAGGCAAAATAGTATTCATGCCCCGGTGAAATGCTTTTAAAGGGCGTTCAACATCAGTATCAAAGTGAACGACTTGGCCCGTTGCGCTCACTTGTGCGTCGGTTCTTCCCGCACAGGTAGTTTTTACTTCATGACGCAGTATTTTTTCTAGGCCCTGTTCAATGTGCATTTCAACACTTGGCGCACTTGATTGACGCTGCCATCCTCGATATGCACCGCCTTGATATTCGATGCCTAAAGCTATTCGCATAGTCAGTAATTCTTATCTTTTAGGTTTAACGCGCTGACGATGTGACGCCACTTTATTCGTTTTATGCTTGCGCACTGAGCGGCGCATGCGGCTCAGCTTGGTATGGTCAAGCTTATCTAATGTATGTACTTTGGTTTCAGTCTCATTGGGCAACTGCACCATATTGCGAATCGCATTTACATTTTCTAAATCAAGCTCAATCCATGCGCCCTGCGGAAGACGCTTGAACATCTCTAGGTTGCCATAGCGCACACGCATTAGGCGGCTAACCTGCACACCTTGAGATTCCCATAGTCTCCTTACTTCGCGGTTGCGACCCTCCGACAGTGTGACATTAAACCATTGATTGACTGACTCATCATCGGTCGGGCGAACGTGAATATGATTAAACTTAGCCATACCATCTTCAAGCTCAACACCTTTGCATAAAGTTCGCAGCATTAGAGGCGTCACTTCACCAAAAATACGCACCGCGTACTCGCGCTCCACTTCATGGGATGGATGCATCAGTCTGTTTGCCAGTTCACCGTCATTGGTAAATAACAGTAAACCGCTGGTGTTGATATCTAAACGACCCACAGCAATCCAGCGTTCACCGACAATTGCGGGCAGACGGTCAAATACTGTTGCTCGCCCCTCTGGGTCATTTCTAGAACATAGCTCTCCCTCGGGCTTGTTATACATCAGCACTCTGCAAGGGGATTTTTCTTTACTGCGCGAAACAGGATTGCCATCAACACGCAACTGGTCAGTAAGCTCTACTCGGTCTCCAAGTGTTGCCACTTTACCATTAACCGATACGCGACCTTGCTCTATCCATTTTTCCATTTCCCGTCTGGAGCCAATGCCGTTATTGGCTAAAACTTTTTGTAATTTTTCACTCATGTTAGTGCAAGGTTCCTGCGTTATCGCTTTCGTTGTCGCTTTCGTCATCGCCAGATACCGACGGACTTAGTGTTGCTGCTTGCGCAGCTTGTAATGATTCATTAAACAAATCGGCAGAGGGAAGCTCTGCCAAAGACGACAATGCAAAGTAATCTAAAAAGACATTGGTTGTCGCAAATAGTGCTGGGCGCCCTGGCACCTCTTTATGTCCAATCACTTTAATCCACTGACGTTCAGTAAGGGATTTAATGATTTGACTACTTACCGCCACGCCGCGTATTTCCTCAATCTCGCCGCGTGTGATGGGTTGTTTATATGCAATAAGCGATAGTGTCTCTAACATCGCTCGTGAATATTTTGGCACCGTTTCTTGCCATAAACGACTGAGAATTTGACCAAGCCCAGAGTCAGATTGAAAACGATAGCCAGAAGCCACCTTTATCAACTGTATTCCACGAGGGGCATAATCTAATGTCAGTTCGTTTAGTATTTTATTAAGTTGCTTAGTTGATACGCTTAATTCGCTGAGTATTGTTGCGCGCATTTTTTCAACCGACAGAGGCGCATCGGCCACGAATATTGCGGCTTCCACGAGCTGTTTCAACTGAGTATCGTTTATTTTACTCATGTGATTGCCTCGGCCTCACTTTCATCGCCGAGGAGTTTAACATGGATATTGCTGTAAGGGTTTGCTTGTTGCAACATAACTAAGCCTTCCTTCACCAGTTCAAGAATTGAAATAAAGGTTACGACAACGCCAGCTTTTCCCTCTTCAGCAGAAAGCAATTGGTCTAAGCCCAAGTACTCATCTTGTTTAAGCTGCAGCATCAATTTGCTCATGCGCTCTCGGGTAGACAATGTTTCTTTGGCAATGTGATGGTGTTCAAAGGCGTTTGCGCGTTGCAGAGCCAAACTAAAGGCAAGGGCAAGCTCTTGGAGCTGCACTTGTGGTAAGAACTTTATAGGCTGAACGTTATCGCTAGTCTCAGCGTGGGCTACAAACAAATCTCGTTGCATGCGCGGTGCATTATCCATTGCTTGCGCCGCATTTTTTATCAGCTCGTATTCTTTCAGTCGCCTGATTAGCTCAGCTCGAGGGTCTTCCTCTTCCTCATGCTCACCCGCGACTTTCGGAAGCAATAGTCGCGACTTAATTTCAGCGAGCATTGCCGCCATGACTAAATACTCTCCCGCTAATTCAAGTTTAACATCGGTCATGGTGTCTACGTATTTCATGTATTGCTGAGTGACTTGCAGCACCGGTAGCTCAACAATGTCGAATTTTTGCTTGCGGATTAAATACAAGAGAAGGTCGAGTGGCCCTTCAAAGGTTTCAAGAATAACTTCAAGGGCATCGGGCGGAATATATAAATCTTCGGGCTTTTCAATCAAAGCCTCGCCGTTTACAAAAGCAAGGGCTAGCGGTTGCTGAACAGTTGGAGAATTAAGCCCTTGAATCTCATCGCTCACGGTGCGCTCGACTTACTCAAAAGGTGCGGGATCGCCGCTGCCATAACGGATAATAGTAGATTCGCCTTCCGACATATCGATAACCGTGGTGGGTTGTTCGGTTAAATATCCACCGTGAATAATCAGCCCAACCCGTTTTTCCAATTTATCTCGAATATCTTCAGGATCTGTTTCGGCCATGCTTTCACTGGGCAAAATCAAAGTAGTCGACATCAATGGTTCACCAAGCTCTTCGAGTATGGCCAGAGCAATGGGATTGTCGGGTACCCTTATGCCAATGGTTTTTCGTTTTGGGTTTTGCAGGCGCTTAGGCACTTCTTTAGTAGCTTTAAGTATGAAGGTGTAAGGGCCTGGGGTATTGTTTTTGATTTGACGAAACGCAATATTGTCTACGCGGGAATACACTGACAATTCAGACATATCTCTGCACATCAATGTAAAGTTATGGTCTTTGTCGATGTCACGAATGCGGCAGATTTGCTCCATCGCCTTTTTATTTTCCATCTGACAACCTATGGCATAACCAGAGTCGGTTGGATAAACCACCACCTCGCCTTGACGAATAAGCTCACACGTTTGGCGTATCAAACGCGCTTGAGGATTGTCGGGATGAATATGAAAAAACTGACTCATTTAGCGTGAACCTTACTTAAGCTGTTGCTTTAAAAAACACATCACATCAATGCCTTGCTTGCAAGTATACCAAAGTATTCTACATCTTGTTACACGTGCGTTTAGAAACGCCCGACCTAATTGTTTGCTGGAAGGGTCTGCACTAGAGGCCAATCTTGCCAAATCGCTTTTATATTATCAGGCAAATTTAGGCGTCTGCCTAGCTCAGTCCAGCGTCCGGGAGCATGAAAATCTGAGCCTGCGCTGCCCATCAAATCATATTCAAGGGCTAAAGCGACCATGAGATCGTGTTTTGCCTTTGCAAGATTAGGGTGCTGTACTTCCATGCCCTCGCCACCCGCGCTTTTAAAATCAACGAGCAATCTGCGTAACCATTTTGTTGTCATATCGTAGTGAAAAGGATGTGCCAACACGGCCTGACCTTGCGCGTCTTTAATCCATTTGACAGCAGTTTCTAGGTCTATCCATTTTGGCGATGCGTAGGCCTTTTTGCCCTTTCCTAAATATTGCGTGAAGGCCTGTTGGGGATGGCTGCATATTTGCTTTTTTACTAGCAGCTGAGCAAAATGACCGCGAGAAACCACACCTTTAGCAAGCGCTTTGACTTCGGCAAGCTCAATATCAATACCTGCTTTTTGCAGCTTATCTGCAATGCTTCCGCTTCGCTCTTCCCTTTTTTGCTGCTGCTCCTCAAGTCTTGACAATAGTTGTGGGCACTGCTCATCAATGTTTAAACCTAGCACATGTATCTCAAAGCCATGCCATCGTGTAGAGATTTCAACACCGCTCACAATTTCTATCTTTGGTTTGGTCTGTAGCGCGATTTTTTTCGCTAAGGTGATTGCATCAACCGTATCGTGATCGGTAATCGCCAGTGCGTCTACCTGCATCTGCCCTGCCCGCATGATCAACTCCTCAGGAGTGAGCGCGCCATCAGAAAATGTAGTATGAGAATGTAAATCTATTTTCAATGAAATTAACCTAAAATCATGCCGGTAGCTTGTTTAAAACTTATACAGCGCAGTATACCGCGAAATTGCCCTAGTAATCCCTTTAGTTTTTGAAAAGATTAGTAGATTTATACTTGACAAAATTTCTCTTTTGTTATCTTCTATAGGTGAATTCACAGATGGGCGTTTAGCAAGGATAACCGCCGGTCTAGGTTCAAGTTTTAAGTTAATTGTACATTCGCTATATGGAATTAAAGCATGCAAACACAAACAATAGCTAAAGTGGCATCGAATATGTCATGCAAAGCGTGGTGGTGGAGCAACCGACCCTAGGGCTGGCTGCATTTGTGTGCACGTGATTAAGGCCCGTTATCGGGCCTTTTTTATTGGTTTTTTTAAATAAAAAATCGCGCTTGATAACTCAACTCACATTACGAATAAACAACAAAAAATAGGAATACACATGAGTTTGGTGGAATTAGGTAGCGCTGCTGGAAGAGTTGAAACAATATTAGTAGATGCGCCTTATGTAGCAGACCCACTGCGCGTTTATAAGTCACTAGCAAAACCTCACAGCATTTTGCTTGAGTCAGCTGAAATTGACAGTAAAGATAATCTAAAAAGCTTAATACTGGTAGACGCTGCACTTCGTATAGAATGCAAAAAGCATACAGTAGTAGTGAGCGCAGTATCGCAAAATGGGAATGCCTTAATAGGGTTTTTACAGGGTAAATTAGTCTCATTTATTGAAAGCGCTACCGCTGATAAACTGGTACTTAAGTTTACCGCTAGCGATACCAATTTAGATGAAGACGCTCGTTTAAAGTCCCCATCGGTATTTGACGTTCTTCGCACTATCCAACAGCATATAACAGCTCTGCGCTCGCATCCTCACGCAGTGTTTTTAGGGGGCGCATTCGCTTATGATTTATTGGCTAGCTTTGAAGACCTCCCTGACGTACCAACGGGCGTCAATACCTGTCCTGATTACGTATTTTATTTAGCTGAAACGCTGGTATTAATCGACCATCAACAGCAAAAAACAGAAATACTAGGTAGCGTATTTAGCGGCGATAATGTAGCGCAGCAGTATTTTGAGAAACAACAGCGTTTAGAAATAGTAAAACAGGCTCTGAGCGACCTAGAGAATATCAAATTTAACGTCACTGATAGCAAGGCTGAAAACTCGGTCAGCAGCATAAAAAATGAAAGCCTGCAGGTAGATAAATCTGACGAAGAGTACTGCCAAGATGTGGTGGCCCTGCAAGAGCACATTCTCGATGGCGATATATTCCAAGTAGTTCCCTCACGCAGTTTCTCATTAGCTTGCCCAGACTCTTTGCTTGCCTACAAACGCTTAAAGCAAACCAATCCATCTCCGTACATGTTTTATTTGCAAGACAACGATTTTGTTATTTTTGGCGCATCCCCAGAATCTGCTCTCAAATATGAAACCGCCTCAAACCAAGTTGAAATTTACCCAATTGCCGGTACACGCCCACGCGGGAAACGCCCTGATGGCAGTATCGATTTAGATTTAGATAGTCGCTTGGAGCTTAATCTGCAGCAAGATGAGAAAGAAAAAGCAGAACACATTATGTTGGTTGATCTTGCCAGAAACGACGTTGCAAAAGTCTCTAAGCCAGGCACGCGCTATGTGAAAGACTTACTTAAGGTAGACCGCTACTCGCATGTTATGCATTTAGTATCAAGAGTAGTTGGGCAACTGCGAGAGGATTTGGACGCACTGCATGCCTACCAAGCCTGCATGAATATGGGAACACTGGTAGGCGCGCCCAAAATTAGCGCGGCTTCTTTAATTCGCCAGACTGAAAAGTGCACACGCGGCAGCTACGGCGGCGCAGTGGGTTATTTGAATGGCAATGGAGATTTTGATACTTGCATTGTGATTCGTAGCGCTTTTGTTGCAAAGCAAAGGGCCTATATTCAAGCGGGTGCAGGGGTTGTAAAAGATTCAGTTCCACAATCAGAAGCGGACGAAACCCGAGCAAAAGCGCAAGCTGTAATACACGCTATTCAAAGCGCAAATTTGGCAGGAGAATAGTGAAAATGAATATTGCTCAAATTAAAGTGGTATTGATTGATAATCACGACAGTTTTACCTACAACTTAGTTGATGAATTGCGCGTACTCGGTTTAGAACTGAAAGTTTTTCGTAATACTGTGCCTGTTGATACCGTGTTAAATCAGTTAGCGGAATATCAGTCTCAAGGCCCTACTTTATTACTTTTATCGCCAGGCCCTGGCGCACCGCAAGATGCAGGCAATATGCCGGCCATTATTGAGGCCGTTAAAGGTCAATACCCAGTACTTGGCATCTGCTTAGGACATCAAGCCATTGTTGAGGCCTACGGCGGCAAAGTGGGCAGAGCAGAAGATGTGATGCATGGCAAAGCTTCATTGATGAGCCATGAATGCGAGGGAGTATTTAAAGCTTTATCAAATCCTTTGTCGATTGCGCGTTATCATTCTTTAGTAGCCACCCGCGTACCAGAATGTTTGCAAGTTATTGCGAGCATAAACAACTTACCTATGGCGATTAGTCATGAGACTGATAAGATGCTCGGCTTTCAATTCCACCCTGAATCCATATTGACTTGCGATGGCAGTTTACTGCTGTATCAAGCTATACAATTTTTGATTTCAGATGGCGCAATAGCAACAAGTGAAATAAGCATGCGCACAAGCGCTTCGTCAATGAGCAAAAAGGACTAACAAGGAATAGTCATGACTGAAAATACATTAGATATTTTAGAAACTTTGTATCAGGGTCAGGCGCTCAGCAGCGAACAAAGTCATTTTGTGTTTTCTGAGCTAATGCGCGGTGAATTAGATGCCGCAGTTATATCTGCCCTGCTGATTGCCTTAAAAATTAAAGGCGAAAACATCGATGAAATCGCAGGCGCGGCATCGGCAATGGTTGAGAATGCAAAGGGCTTTGCACGCCCAGATTATGCATTTAGCGACATTGTGGGTACTGGCGGTGATGGTCACAATACGATTAATGTATCGAGCGCGGCGGCGATTGTTGCTGCAGCCTGCGGCATCAAAGTGGCTAAACACGGCAATCGTAGCGTGTCGAGCAAATCAGGCTCTTCTGACTTATTTGCTGGTTTTGGTATGGATTTAATGATGACACCAGAGCTTGCTAGACGCTGCTTAGACCAAGCGAACTTGTGTTTTTTAGCCGCACCGAACTATCACAGCGGCGTAGCACATGCGATGCCAGTAAGAACTGCGCTAAAAACCCGTACCCTGTTTAATATACTCGGCCCCCTGGCCAACCCAGCGCAACCAACGCACGGTGTATATGGTGTATACAAACCTGAGTTGCTAGACGTATACGCAAATGTGCTTGCAAAACTTGGTCATAAAAACGCCTTAGTAGTCCACGGTGATGGTTTAGATGAAATTGGCCTGCATGGCAAAACTCAAGCTCGGCATGTTACACATGATGGCGTAACTACTATGTTACTGGATGCAGAGGCCTTTGGCGCTAAAGACGCACCCATAAGCGCAATTCAAGGCGGTGAACCCAATGAAAATGTTGACGCTATTGCGGCGGTCTTAAGTGGTAATGGAAAGCCAGCGCACAAAGATGCAATTGCGGTCAACGCCGCGGCCCTTGTTTGGATAAACGACTCACAGCGATCACTTAAAAGTTGTTTCGAACAAGTAATGGATACCATCAACTCAGGCAAAGCAATGAGCACAATCGAACTTGCATCAAAAATTAGTCGAGGAGAAGTATAAGTGGCAGATGTATTAGCCAAAATAGTAGCTGACAAACGCATTGAAATCGCGCAGCGAGAGAAAACCTTTCCTCTGAGTGAGTTCAAAGACTCATTAGTTGTTAGCAAAAAATCGTTTATTGAAGCCTTAAGCAAAGACAGCGCAGGTTTTGTTTTTGAATGCAAAAAAGCCTCTCCTTCAAAGGGGTTAATTCGCGAAAATTTTGATTTAGATGAAATTCTTGAGGCCTATCAAAAAGAAGCAGCGTGTTTTTCGGTACTGACCGATGAAAAATACTTCCAAGGCAAATTTGAGTACTTAGCTTATGTTACCGAGCGTGTTCAACAACCGGTACTGAATAAAGACTTTTTTGTCAGTGAATACCAGGTGTATTTAGCAAGGCACTATAATGCAGATGCCGTATTGCTGATGCTTTCAGTTCTTTCTGACCAAGAGTACCGCACGCTGGCTGAACTTACATTTTCACTTGGAATGGAAGTATTAACCGAAGTAAGTAACGAAGAAGAAACCGTGCGAGCTCTGTCTTTAGGCGCAAAAATCATTGGTATTAACAACCGCGACTTAAGAGATTTATCAACTGACTTAGCCACCACTGAAAAACTCGTACCCATGATACGAGCAACAGATTTTGACGGCGTTATTATTTCTGAATCAGGAATTTATACCAACCAAGATTTGCAAAGGCTGAATCACTTAGTAGATGGCTACTTAGTGGGCTCCTCTTTGATGAGCCAAGATGATCTTAATGCCGCCGTAAGCCGCCTTGTGTACGGTGAGGTAAAAGTGTGCGGTGTTACCAAAATGGAAGATGCAAAAGCCATTGCAAGCACTCAAGCAAGCTACATGGGGTTAATATTTGCCCCTAATTCGCCACGATTTATTTCCTTAGAACAAGCCAATGCGATAAGTTCACAAATCCCTTTTCAGTATGTAGGCGTATTTGTTGATGCTCCAATGGCTCAGGTAGTGGATTACGCGAATAAATTAGGCCTCAGTGCGGTGCAACTGCATGGTAAGGAGTCATCTCAATATGTACAGGATTTGCGCACAGCCCTTCCCCTTGCAAGTGAGGTTTGGAAAGTCATTGCAGTTGAACAAGACGCGACAGCAGAAGAAATTAACCAAAAGCTAGCGAGTTTTGCTGAGGCGAAGGAAAGCATTAATCGTTGGCTGTTTGATTGCAAAGTAGGCAAGCAAAGCGGCGGCACTGGGCAGCAGTTTAACTGGCAAATATTGCAAGATATCGATACTGAATTACCGATTGTGCTGGCAGGTGGTATAGACCCAAACAACGCTGCGCATGCGATGCAAAATAAAGTGGCATGCATAGATGTAAATAGCGGCGTAGAGCATGCGCCCGGTCAAAAAGATTTAGCGAAAATACAGGCGATGTTTTCATCGCTGCGTATATAGAAGGCATAAATATGAATAAATTAGATACAAAATTTGGTGAATTTGGTGGCATGTACGTGCCTGAGTTACTTATCCCAGCGCTGGATCAATTGGAACAAGCTTTTTTAGACGCTAAAGAAGACCCAAGCTTTCAAAAAGAGTTTATGGACTTGCTTAAAGACTATGCAGGCAGACCTACCGCCATGACTTTAACGCGCAATTTGGTATCAAATCCAAATGTGAAGCTGTATTTAAAGCGCGAAGACTTACTCCACGGCGGCGCGCATAAAACCAACCAAGTCTTGGGCCAGGCTTTGTTAACCAAGCGCATGGGTAAAACCGAGGTGATTGCAGAGACCGGAGCCGGTCAACATGGTGTAGCCACTGCCCTTGCATGTGCTTTATTAGGATTAAAAGCCCGTATTTACATGGGCGCAAAAGATGTGGAGCGCCAGTCACCTAACGTATTTAGAATGCGCTTGATGGGTGCAGAAGTGATTCCAGTAGACTCAGGCTCAGGTACACTAAAAGACGCAGTTAACGAAGCCATGCGCGACTGGTCTGCTACCTACGATAAAGCCCACTACTTACTTGGCACTGCAGCAGGACCTCATCCCTTCCCTACCATTGTGCGTGAGTATCACCGCATGATTGGTGAAGAGACCCGTGCGCAGATTTTAGAAAAAGAGGGTCGCTTACCAGATGCCGTTGTGGCCTGTGTAGGCGGCGGTTCAAATGCGATTGGCATGTTTGCTGATTTTATTGACGAAGAGAGCGTGCGTTTAATTGGCGTCGAACCTGCAGGTAAAGGCGTTCATACTAAAGAGCATGGCGCAACTATTTGCACCGGCACAAAAGGTATTTTGCACGGCGCATTTACCTTTATTATGCAAGACCACGATGGCCAAATTGAAGAATCGTATTCTGTAAGTGCAGGTCTCGATTACCCTGCGGTAGGTCCACAACATGCGTATCTAGCCGACATCGGTCGCGCCGAATACTTTGCAGTGACCGATACCGAAGCGCTAAACGCATTTCAGCTTTTAGCTAAAAAAGAAGGCATTATACCGGCTCTTGAGTCTTCTCATGCCCTAGCGCATGCACTAAATATGGCTGAGGAAGCTGAAGATGGCACCATCATTGTGGTGAATTTATCAGGCCGTGGCGACAAAGACCTCGACCATGTAATTAAAATATTAGGAGACCAGCAGTAATGGCAAACACGGATTTTAACGGCACTGAACGCTACAGCAAGATGTTCGAGCATTTGGATGCGAAAAATGAAGGCGCGTTTGTTCCTTTTGTTATGCTTGGCGATCCAGAACCTGATACTTCGTTTGAGATTATTGATGCCCTAGTACAAGGCGGTGCTGATGCTCTTGAACTGGGTATTCCTTACTCCGATCCTATCGCCGACGGCCCTACTATCCAAAAAGCCAGTATTCGAGCACTTAAAAGCGGTGTAAGACCTAGCGATTGTTTTGAAATCATTCGAAAAATACGCGACAAGTATCAAGACATTCCAATTGGGCTCTTACTGTATAGCAACTTAGTATTGGCAAAAGGTTTAGACGCGTTTTATGAACAGGCCGCGAATGCTGGAGTGGATTCCATTCTAATTGCTGATGTGCCCCTAAGAGAGGCCGACAGGTTCATCGAAATAGCCAAAATCCACAATATTCAACAAATACTCATTGCCCCCCCTAATGGTAGCGAGGAAACCCTTGCTGCAATTGGCGAGAAATCTAGCGGATATACCTATTTATTGGGTAGAGCCGGTGTAACAGGAGCAGAAACCGCGGCTGATATTCCTGCTGAAGCACTCATTACCAAATTAGCCCAATACAAAGTGGCACCACCTCTTTTAGGATTTGGTATCTCTACGCCCGCACAAGTAAGCTCAGCTATTGCTGGTGGCGCTGCTGGTGCAATTTCCGGTTCAGCTACAGTGAACATCATCGAAAAGCATTTGGGCGACTCTGGGGCCATGACAAAAGCATTGAAAGGCTTTGTTCAAGAGATGAAAGCGGCAACTAAAAAATAAGCTGGGAAATACTATGTTTTACATGATTTACACAGAAGACAAACCTGATTCCTTAGCGCGCCGCATGGCAGCGCGCGCAGACCACCTTGCCAGGCTAGAGATACTAGTCGACGAAGGAAGGTTGTTAGTCGCTGGACCAAACCCAGCCATTGATGCAATCGATCCAGGGCCTGCTGGCTTTAGTGGTTCTTTAGTCATAGCAGAGTTTGATTCATTAGAGCAGGCTAAAGAATGGGCAAGCGATGACCCTTATGCTCATGCAGATGTGTATGACAAGGTCACCGTTAAACCGTATAAAAAGGTACTTCCCTGAGTCATTAGTGAATCACACTTGAATCTACGCCGTTTTCTTCAGATGTGAAGGCTTAAGCGGCGTTTATTTGGTCTCTCCCGTTTTCTTTTGATTTGTATAGCGCTTGATCTGCTCGCTCCATCCAACTATTTACGTTTTCACCTTCTGCTAATTCAGCGACACCAAAAGAAACCGTATAGCGTGGTAAATCCCTACAGCGTAGCTCGTTAATACTAAGCTGGATTTTTTCAGCCACAGTCAAAGCATCAGTTAACAAGCTGTTTGGAACTACAATGGCAAATTCCTCTCCGCCCAAGCGGAAAATCTGATCACTTTTGCGGATACAATGAGCAACGATGCTCGTGACATCTTTTAAGACCGCATCACCTATCCCATGTCCGTGGGTATCGTTAAGTTGTTTAAAATAATCCATATCAAACACAATGAGCGAGCTTTTCACTTTTTTTCGGTTTTCTTGCGAAATACAACTCTCTGCCATTTTATTAAACGCTCGTCTATTGCCAACTTGAGTAAGGTAATCAATGCTCACTAGGGAGTTCAACTCAGCATGTTGACTGCGCATTTCTTTACTGAAGTAATAGATAAACACTATCGTGGGCATCAAGGTGGCATAGAGCTTAAACAAATCGATAGAACTAAGGCTCAAGAATAAAAATGGAAACACTGTTGAACAAACAAAAAAGGTCAGCCACATTGCGACGCGAGGTGTAAACATAAAAAACAATGCAATAAACCCAGGGTACAACCAATATATGTTTGCGCTTTGCCCTAAAACCGAGGTGCCAATCATACCAAAAACCATCACACCGCCTAAGACACAGCGAGATAGCTCTAAATAACGCTTGGTAAAGACATTAAAAGCAATGCCAAAAAACAATAGCAGAAGACCGGAATCCAAAGCAACCATATACCAGTTTTTCTCAATTACTCTGGCAAATATCATTGGAAATACAGCAAAAAACGAAAGTAGTGAAACCGCTAAAACTACGCGATCTTTAAATGGTCGCGTTTTCATGTTTGTTTTTATTTTTTTATATAGCACTTAGTGGCTTAACCCCTAATTGTTTTCGCTATGTGATGCCATTATTGGCTCAGTTACTTGACTCTCGTTACCATCAGCCGACAACAGTATTGCTAGCCATTTAGTTTCTTCTCTGGACTCCATGGCAATTTTTACCACCATCGTAAGAGGCACTGAAAGTAGCATCCCTACGCTTCCTAGTAGCCAGCCCCAAAAAATCAAGGAGATAAATACTACCAGCGTTGATAAACCAAGGCCTTTTCCTAAAAACCGTGGTTCAATAAGATTACCCATAACCATATTGACTACCACAAATCCCAAGCCAGTAAGGCCCGCTTTAGCAAAACCAAACTCTACAAAGGCCATAAAAATAGCCGGAATAGCTGCAATAATCGACCCAATGTTGGGTATAAAATTAAGCATGAACGCAAGCACAGCCCACAGCATAAAATGGTCAATGCCAAGCACATATAACCAGACCGCAATGAACGCACCAGTGCCTAAACTTACCAGCATTTTAATAACTAAATATTGATTCACTGAGGTAAGAAATCTGTCAATGTGAGTCATTCTCATATCTGGGTCAGCAAGTGCCACATGAGCCCTGCGGGGCATACTGTCGGCTTCAAAAAGCATAAATAATACGGTTAACAAAATAAGAAATACGTTAGACAGTACCGTTCCCATTCCGGTGATGAAGTTTGTAGCCACGGTCATGGCCATTGACGGGTCTAAGTGAGAGCGAATCAATTCTGAATTAATATGAATATTTAACAGCGCTAATTTATCAACCACCCAAGCAAGCTCGCCAGAGAGCTGCTCGCGATAAGAAGGCATGTTTTCTCTAAATTCACCAAGCGACTGCGTAATTAAGCCCGCTAGCATGAAACCAAACACGACCATCATTAGTATAACTAAGGTAATAGACAGCCAGCGCGGCACTTTGTATTTTGCCGACCAATTAATGATTGGGCTCACGGCAATGGCAATAAAGGCTGATAGCAATAAGGGAATGACAATGACGCTAGCGGCTTTTATCCCCGCTAGTACGATAACGGTGGAAGCCATTACAACAAGCACTTTGGAGGTGGATGATTTAATTAGTTCCATGTTCAAAACCCATATTTACAGCCTATTTGAAAGTAACAGTAACAATTATGAGCAACATTAAACTAATAAGGAAGTAGTATCTCAATGAATTTAAATCTTGCCACTATTCGCATCAAAAATCTTCGTCTTCGCACTTATATCGGTATTAACGAAGATGAAATCAAAAACCAACAAGACGTGGTGATTAACGTCACTATTCAGTACGATGCGAAAAAAGCAACGGATACCGACAACATGGACGATGCTTTAAATTATAAAATCATCACTAAAGCGATTATTCGTTTAGTTGAAGATAATCGTTTTTCCTTGCTTGAAAAGCTCACCTCAGATGTATTAGCGATTGCTGCTGAGCATCCGTGGGTAATATCTGCTGAAGCCGAGGTTGATAAACCACACGCCCTGCGCTTTTCTGATTCAGTATCCCTCGCAATATCTTGCACTAAGGATTAAACACACATGAAACGCATGTTGCTCACTGGTGGAACAGGCTTAATTGGTCGTCACTTGGTTGAAAAGCTAAAAGCTCATTATGAAATCACGGTAATTAGTCGCGATCCTAAAAGAGCAAGCCGCTTGCTTTCTGATATAGCTAGTACTTGTAAGATTGAAGACATTTCGCAGGTAAACGATTACGACATCATTGTGAATTTAGCCGGCGAACCAATTGCGGATAAGCGATGGTCAGATTCACAGAAAGAACAAATCTGCAAATCTCGATGGTCTATTACTGAGCAGCTTGTATCATTAATCAATAGCGCCGATACACCGCCAGAGGTATTTATTAGCGGCTCTGCTATAGGTTTTTACGGCAGGCAGGGCGACACGCCGATAACGGAAGACTTTAACGACTTTCATGACGAGTTCAGCCGCGATGTGTGCAAAAAATGGGAAGAGATAGCCAATAAAGCGAATACCCGCGTTTGTTTGCTGCGCACAGGCGTTGTGCTAGCTGATGACGGCGGAGCGCTCAGTAAAATGCTGATGCCCTTCAGACTAGGTTTAGGCGGCCCGATTGGCGATGGCAAACAGTTTATGTCGTGGATACATATTGAAGATATGGTTAGGGGCATTGAGTTTTTAATCGAAAATCAAAAGTGCAGCGGCCCATTCAATTTGACCTCTCCTAAACCTGCTAGCAATGCTTTTTTTGCACATAAACTTTGTAAACGATTGGAGCGGCCCTGTATTTTTACCACCCCGACTTTTGCAGTGAAATTTCTGATGGGCGAATCATCTGAGCTTGTGATTTATGGACAAAAAGTATTGCCTGCAAGGCTCGAAGCGGCTGGCTTTCATTTTTCATATCCGGTTTTAGTGGATGCGCTAGCCGCGCTGGATTTGCGTTAAAC